>CAINNX010000086.1 GCA_903851305.1 uncultured Hyphomicrobiales bacterium
CGATGCTGGTCGCGAGATGTTTTTTGTTCCCGGCAAAGAGCCGTTTCGCCTGCCCCCGCGCGACCCCGCCCTCTATTTCGTGCAGCGCCTGCGCGATGAGGCGCATCGCTTTGCCATTGGCACGCATCGGGCGCGACGCAAGAAGGATTTCACCAAATCACCCTTGGATGAAATTGCCGGTGTCGGACCTGCCCGCAAGCGGGCGCTGCTGCATGCCTTTGGCACAGCCAAGGCGATTTCGCGGGCTGGGCTGGCCGATCTGGAAAAGGTGCCGGGCATTAATGCGGCCACGGCGAAGCTGGTCTATGACTTTTTCCACGACAAAGGCTGAAGCTGACGGCTTCTTGAGAAGGCCTCAGCCAGCTTTTCCTCCTTAGCGGCTTGACGCGGGGCGCTCCACACTGTTTCCCTCGCTGGCAATGACGATGACAGGCATCAAAAAAGGCAAGGCATTGAGCCTTCCCAATCTTCTGACCTACGGGCGGCTGGCCGCTGTTCCCGTGGTGGCCTCGCTCATGTTCTGGCCGGAGCTGCATTGGGTGCGCTGGACGGCGCTGGGGGTCTTTGCAGCCGCCGCCATCACCGATTTTTTCGACGGGTATCTCGCGCGCACGATGGATCAGCAGAGTTCGCTCGGCCGCATGCTGGATCCGATTGCCGACAAGCTGCTGGTGGCAGCCTGCCTGCTTGTGCTGGTGGCCACACAATCGATCAAGAGCTGGGATATCTGGGCCGCCATTGTCATTCTGTGCCGCGAGATCCTCGTCTCGGGCTTGCGTGAATTTTTGGCTGAGCTGCGTGTGTCGGTGCCAGTGACGCGGGTCGCCAAATACAAGACGACCTTGCAGCTGGTCGCTTTGGGCTTTCTGATTGCCGGGCCTGCTGGCGAAAAAGTTCTGCCGGGCACGGAGATGATCGGCCTTGTCCTTTTGTGGACCGCCGCGCTGCTGACGCTTTATACAGGCTATGACTATCTGCGGTCTGGCCTGAAGCATGTCGATATTGATTGAGGCGCAAGCGCATGAAAGCCGTTTATTTCGCTTGGGTGCGCGAACGTGTCGGCAAGCCCGACGAAGAAATTTCGTCGCCTGCATCCGTTGTCACTGTGGGTGATTTGCTCGACTGGCTGAAAGGCCAAGGCGAGGAATATGCCTATGCGTTTGAGAATGCCAAAGTCATTCGCGTGGCGCTGGATCAGATGCATGTGAAACATGACACGCCGATTGCTGGCGCGCGCGAAGTCGCTTTCTTCCCGCCCATGACAGGTGGCTGATGTCGACCACGATCCGCATCCAGCGCGAGGATTTTGATCCGCAGGCGGAAGCGGATGCGCTGACGCAGGAGCGCAATGACGTTGGCGCGCTCGCGACCTTCACAGGCTTTTGCCGCCATGAAGCCGGTGCCTTGTCAGCGCTGGAGCTTGAGCATTATCCCGGCATGGCCGAGAAGGAATTGCAGCGAATTGCGGGGGAAGCCCGTGCGCGCTGGCCTGTGCAGGGCATCACAGTTCTGCATCGCTTTGGCAAGATTGCCCCGGGCGAGCGGATTGTCTTTGTCGCCGTGTCGGGCGCGCATCGCAGTGAAGCTTTTGCGGCCTGCGAATTTATCATGGATTTCTTGAAGACCTCGGCGCCGTTCTGGAAGCGCGAACACAAGGTCGATGGCTCAAGCGGCGATTGGGTCGAGGCGAAAGACGCTGACGACAAAGCGCTGGAGCGGTGGAAATAGTCTCGTCATTGCGAGGAGCGAAGCGACGAAACGAAAAAGCCGCCCCGGAGGGCGGCTTTTTTTTATTCCGAGGCTAAAGCCTCACTTATTCACTTCAGCCGAGTAATCTTCCATCATCTGACGCGAGATGGCGCCGGGGACGAAGTTGAATTGGCCGACCTGCGAGACGGGTGTGACTTCCGCGCCTGTGCCGCAGATGAAACATTCTTCCAAGCTTGCCAGCTCTTCAGGCATGATGCGGCGTTCAACGACTTCGATGCCGCGACGCTTGGCCAGATCAATGACCGTGCGGCGCGTGATGCCATCCAGGAAGCAATCAGCGATTGGCGTGTGGATCGCGCCATCCTTGGTGAAGAAAATATTGGCGCCCGTGCATTCGGCGACGCGGCCCTGCCAGTCGAGCATCATGGCGTCAGCAAAGCCTTTGCGCTCGGCGCGGTGCTTGCTGATCGTGCAGATCATATAGAGACCAGCGGCCTTTGAATGGCAGGGAGCGGTCATCGGATCAGGGCGGCGATAGTCCGCCATGTCGAGCTTGATGCCCTTCATCTTCTCGTTGACGTCGAACATGCTCGGCCAGTCCCAGACGGCAATGGCGACATTGATCGTCGCATGCTGGGCGGCGACCGCCATCATTTCAGACCCGCGCCAGGCAACCGGGCGCACATAGCAGCTCTGGAAACCGTTTTTCTCGACTGTCAGGCGCTTGGCCGCATCAAGCTCGGCCACAGAGTAGGGAATTTCGAAATCGAGCATCTCGGCCGATTTGCGGAAGCGCTCGGAATGATCGGTGATCTTGAAGATCTTGCCGCCATACGCGCGTTCACCCTCGAAGACGCAGGATGCATAATGCAGTCCGTGCGAGAGAACGTGGAGCTTGGCATCCTTCCACGGCACAAGGGCACCGTTCATCCAGATGAAGCCGTCACGCTGGTCGAAGGGCAGAACTGACATGGACATGTCTCGCTGGTTTTGCAAAGGTTTCTACCGCTATACGGGTTGAAAGCGGGCCTTGACGAGTAGCAACCAACCTGAAATATGTCAATATGGCTGACGTAAAAGGGATACCTGATGGATCAGGCTCTGCAGGCAAACCCGCAATCGCGCATGCCCGGCTCCCCAGAGGCCGACGCGTCCGCGCCCACGTTCGACCTGATTGAACTCTTCTTCTTCGCCTATCGCGATTTTGTCGGCGATGCCGATCGTCTGCTGGAAGATTTTGGTTTTGGGCGCGCGCATCACCGTGTGTTGCATTTCGTCAATCGCCAGCCCGGGCTGATGATCGCCGAATTGCTCGAAATTCTTGGCATCACCAAACAAAGCCTCAACCGCGTGCTGAAGGAATTGCTCGACACGGGCTATGTCGAGGCGCGCCCGGGCATCACGGATCGTCGCCAGCGTCTCTTGTTCACCACGGCGAAGGGTCGCCGTCTGGCGATGGACCTGTCTGACTTGCAAAGCCGGCGTTTCGAGCGCGCGCTAGGGGAATTGCCGCAAGGTGCCAAAGGTCCAGCGATAGATTTTCTTCTAGCCATGATTGATCCCGCACAGCGCGATAAAGTTGCGTCGCTTGTTTGGGGTCAGCCTTATGAGGGGGCGAAATGAACATGGCGAGTGCATCCATCGCGCCGCCGCCGTCTGATGATGCGGCTCATTTGCTTGTTGTCGATGATGACCGGCGCATTCGTGCCCTGATCGCGCGCTATCTGACAGGGCAGGGCTATCGCGTCACGGCGGCAGGAAATGCCGAAGAGGCGCGCGCCAAATTGCGCGCCCTGTCTTTCGACCTCATTATTCTGGATGTCATGATGCCCGGCGAAACGGGGCTCGAATTTGCGGAGAAATTCCGCGAGGAGTCTGATGTGCCGATCCTCATGCTGACCGCGCGCACCGAGACAGAAGACCGCGTGCGTGGGCTCGAAGTGGGGGCGGATGATTATCTGGCCAAGCCGTTTGAGCCCAAAGAATTATCATTGCGCATTGCCTCGATCCTGCGGCGCACGGTGGCGCGCTCGGATGAGCCGGTCATTGCCAGTGTGCCCAGTGTGCGCTTTGGTGTCTTCACCTTTCATCTGGAGCGCGGTGAATTGCGCCAGGGCGAGGATGTCATTCGCATCACAGATCGCGAACGTTTTATGCTGAGATTGCTGGCTAATGCGGCAGGCGAACCGGTAGCGCGCGAGACACTGGCAGGTGAAGGTGGCGCCAACAATGAACGCACGGTCGATGTGCAGATCAATCGGCTACGCCGCAAGATCGAAAAAGATCCTGCCAATCCGCTCTTTCTGCAAACAGCGCGCGGGGCCGGCTACCGCCTGATGATGGATCGGTGAGGCAAGACAGATGAGTCTCTTTGCGCTTCCGGCATCTTTTGAAAAGTCACGCACAGCGTGGCGCGGCTTTGCGCGCAACGTCGCTGAATATATGCCCAAGGGGCTTTATGCGCGCTCGCTTCTGATCGTCATCGTGCCGATGGTGATTTTGCAATCGGCCATTGCTTACTTTTTCATGGAGCGCCACTGGCAGCTCGTGACCTTCCGCCTGTCCACCGCCGTGGTGCAGGATATTGCCAGCATCGCTGATCTCTACCGCGCCAATCCGAGCCCGGAAAATGTGATCCTGCTGCAAAAGATTGCCGGTTCGCGGATGGAGCTGGACGTTCAGTTTTCCGGGCGCGAGCCGTTGCCGCCGACGTTGCCCAAGCCGTTTTTCTCCATTCTCGATCAAGCTTTGTCGCGCGAAATCTCAACGCAGATTCGCAGGCCCTTCTGGATTGATACAGTTGGCAAATCGAGCCTTGTTGAAATTCGCATTCAGCTCGAGGATTCGATGATGCGCGTGGTGGCGCATCGCAACGCCGCCTATGCATCCAACTCACATATTTTCCTGGTCTGGATGGTGGGCACATCGCTTGTCTTGCTCGCCGTCTCCGTTGCCTTCTTGCGCAACCAGATCCGCCCGATCCTGAGGCTTGCGCAAGCGGCGCAAGATTTCGGCAAGGGGCGTGATGCTGAATGGCGCCCGCATGGTGCGCGTGAAGTGCGCCAGGCTGGTTATGCATTCATGGAAATGAAGCGGCGCATTGAGCGCGCGATGGATCAACGCACGGCTATGCTGAACGGCGTGAGTCACGACCTGCGCACCGTATTGACGCGTTTCAAACTTTCGTTGGCGCTGCTGGGCGAGGGGGCGGAATTCGAGGCGATCCAGAAAGACGTCGAGGAAATGCAGCGCATGCTGGAGGCCTATCTGGCCTTCGCGCGCGGTGACGCAGGTGAAGCGGCAGAAACCACCGACATCGGCGCGCTGCTTGAAGAGTTGAAGGGGGATGCTGAGCGCCAAGGCCATCCTGCGCAGATTGAAGTGTCAGGCGAGACCCATGTGATTGTGCGCCCTGATGCGTTCAAGCGCTGCCTGTCCAATCTCGTGTCCAATGCCTTGCGCTATGGCAATCGGATTGAGATTTCAGCCCAGTGCGATGCGCGCTTTCTCACCATCAACGTGGATGATGACGGCCCTGGCATTCCTGCCGAAGAGCGTGAGGATGTGTTTCGGCCCTTCTACCAGCGCGATGAAGCACGCACACTGGAAGAGGGCTTTGGAACAGGTTTGGGATTGGCCATCGCACGCGATATTGCCCGCTCGCATGGCGGTGACATTCAACTGTCGCAGAGCCCGCTGGGGGGCTTGCGCGCGAGTGTTCGGGTTCCGGTTTAAAGCGTATGCGTGCGGCGTTCTTCTGAACTCTCCGGTCCTGTCTCTTCATCAAAATGATCGCGCCGTGCGCGCGGGCCGCGTGAGCGTGCCATTGTCAGGAAAGAGCGCGCCAGTGTGCGCAGGGGTGCTGCCATGCGGCTCATGTCTTCGACGCGCGCGACAAGTTTCTCACCGCGCGCCAGTTCCCGGTCGAGCGCTGCCATGGTGCGGGCCATGGCCGGATCTTCATCATCGAACCAGACATCCAGAATGCGCGTCCAGGCGAGCACAAGGCCTTGCAGCTTGATGTGGCCCGCTGTGCCCTCGGATGTCATATCGGCAGATTCCAGCATGAAGCGCATGGAATTGAGCGCCATGGAATTGAGCGCTGTGGCTGAAACCGGATCACGTCGTGACCATTCGACAATGCCTCGCAAGGCTTCGCGATAGGGCGCCATCGCTTCAAGGCGGCGCATCAGCACATCGAAGAGGCGATCCTTGGCGGGTTCGCTTGCCAGATCATTCGTGGTGCCATCCAGAACGACGCGATCAATGCGGCGCGAGAAAGCGGCTAGCACGGCCCCCTTGGAGGGGAAGTGATCGCGAAAATCAGCGAGGCTGATGTTGGCGCGCACCGACACATCATGAATGGAAATATCTTCCCAGCGCCGTTCAGCGGCAAGTTCCATGAGTGCATCGACGATCAGGTCGCGCTTTGATGTGGATTTGGGGGTCTCGCTCATCAAACAATGCCTCGAAGGAGAAAGCTCTCTCCCCTTATTTAGGCTGATCGCGGCCGCTTTCCAATGGGTCTTAACCGGAGAGCTCGCCTGCGCGACGCAGAGCCGCAGCCACAGCATCACGCATCAGGGGCGAGAGGCCGTTATCAGCCATCAGAACTGCGAGTGCTGCCGCAGTGGTGCCGCCGGGAGAGGTGACATTTTCGCGCAATTTGGCAGGCGCCAGATCAGGCGAGAGCCGCATCAGCTCACCCGATCCCTCAACGGTGGCGCGTGCCAGGCGGCCTGCCAGATCGGCCGGCAGGCCCGCAGCCTCGCCAGCCTTGGCCAGAGTTTCTGTGAGATAGAAAATGTAAGCGGGGCCCGAGCCAGAGACAGCCGTCACCGCATCGATCAAGGCTTCGCTGTCAAGCCACTCAACAGCACCGACAGCGCCCAACAATGCATCTGTTAGGGCGCGTTGTGGGGCTGTGACGCTGGCGCTGGCGGCAACGCCCGTAATACCGCGGCCGATGGCAGCAGGTGTATTGGGCATGGCGCGCACAAAGGCGCTGGTGCCTGAGAGGCGTGCGGCCAGATCAGCAATGCGCTTACCGGCCAATATGGAAATGATCAGCGTGCCGGACCCAACCAGCGGCGCCAGATCTGGTGCGGCTGTGTCCAGCATCTGCGGCTTGATGGCGAGGATGAGCACGTCTGCCGGTTTGAGCGCTGTAGCAGGAGGATTGAGCGCGATGCCATATTGTGTGCAGGTGGCAACAAGATCGGCATGC
>CAINNX010000087.1 GCA_903851305.1 uncultured Hyphomicrobiales bacterium
CGTCGATCTGAAAGCCAATAGTGTGGCTGGCTATAACAACCAGTCAGCCTCCAATGTCACGTTGCGCATGGGGCGGCGTTCCGGTCAGATCCGCATTTTTTCGCTCAATGGAAAATTTGGCAAAGATAACGTGACAGGTTCCGTGGTGCGCGTCCAAAACGAGCCACAAATCAGTCTTGCCACCAATGACGGAGGCGCTCTGTTATCTTTCTTTGATCTCTACAAGCGGATGGAAGGCGGGAAACTTCAATTCACCGCTCTGCTCTCTGATGGAGAAATTGACGGCACAGTGAATGTGCAGAATTTCATCGTGCGTGATGAGCCGGCCCTGCGTCGCCTCGTGTCCGAAGGTGTGGCCCAGCGTGATCGTTCAGGCCAGATCAAGATAGATACAACCGCTGCAGCCTTCACTAAAATGCAGGTCAGCTTTACCCGCGGCCAAGGGCGTATCGAATTGCGTGACGGTGTTATCTATGGCCCTGAGGCTGGCACCACCATTGAAGGAACACTCGATACGATCAATGACCGCGTCAATGTGACGGGCACTTTTGTCCCCGCCTATGGCCTCAATAATTTTTTCTCCAAAATCCCGTTGTTTGGTGTGTTTCTGGGTGGTGGTGCCAATGAAGGCTTGTTTGGTCTGAATTTCCGGATCAGCGGTCCGTCCACGGCGACGGTCCTGACCATCAATCCGCTGTCTGCTTTGGCGCCTGGTTTCTTGCGCAAGATTTTTGGTGCTGGCGATGCCAGTCCCGAACCCACGCCAGCTCCGCCAACCAGTCCGCAACAGGGTGGGGCGCCGGCCGTCGACGAGAAAAAAGAAAACGCGCCGAAACCATAAGCTTCGACGCGTTTTAATCATCCACGTATTAAGACAGATATCAGACGGGTTTGAGCAGCACGTGCTTCTTCTTGCCCATGGATAGTTTTACCACGCCTTCGCTGGTGAGGTCGCTGGCTGTCAAAGTTGCGCGCTCATCTGTTACCACCGCATCATTCAGGCGCAGGCCACCGCCTTTGATCTGGCGGCGCGCTTCACCTGTCGAGGCAACAAGACCCGCTTTCACAAATGCGCTGAGCACACCCATGCCCGAGGCATATTCAACCAGCGTCAGTTCGATCGTGGGCAGGTCGGTTGAGAGCACGCCTTCTTCAAAAGTCTTGCGTGCGGTCTCTGCAGCTTCCTCAGCACCTGCGCGTCCATGCAGCATGGCGGTGGCTTCATTGGCGAGGATCTTTTTGGCTTCGTTGATTTCCGCGCCGCCGAGATTTTCGAGACGGCGGATTTCATCCATCGGCAATTCGGTGAACAGACGCAGGAAGCGGCCGACATCGGCATCTTCCGTATTGCGCCAGTACTGCCAGTAATCATAGACGGGCAGCATGTCAGCGTTGAGCCAGACAGCACCGGACGCCGTCTTGCCCATTTTAGCGCCGGACGCAGTGGTGAGCAGGGGTGAGGTCAGTCCAAAGAGCTGGCCCGTGCCCATGCGCCGGCCCAGATCCATGCCCATGACAATATTGCCCCATTGATCGGAGCCGCCCATCTGGAGCGTGATGCCATAGCGCTTGTTCAGCTCGACGAAATCATAGGACTGCAGGCACATATAGTTGAATTCGATGAAGGACAGTTCCTGTTCGCGGTCGAGACGCATCTTGACCGAGTCCATCGACAGCATGCGGTTGACCGAAAAATGTCGGCCGACATCGCGCAGGAAGTGGATGTAGTTGAGTGCGGTGAGCCATTCGGCATTGTCGGTCATCACCGCATCAGTCTTGCCCTCGCCAAAGGTGAGGAATTTTGTGAAGACTTGGCGGATGCCTGCTTTGTTGGCGTCGATCTGGTCGAGAGTCAAAAGCTTGCGGCTTTCATCGCGCCCCGAGGGGTCGCCGACCTGTGTCGTGCCGCCACCCATCAGCGGGATCGGCTTGCCGCCGGTCTTTTGCAGCCAGCGCAGCATCATGATCTGGAGCAGCGAGCCGATGTGCAGGGAGGAGGCGGTTGCGTCAAAACCGATATAGGCAATCAGCTCGCCAGCCTTGGCCTTGTCATCAACGCCCTGAAAATCAGAGCATTGGTGGATATAGCCGCGCTCTTTCAGAACGGACAGAAATTCGGACTTCGGCTGGAAATCTGTGGTCATGGCATCCTCGGCTCGCCTGCGCGGAGGTTTAATCGACAGGGGGCCAGCGCGCAACGTGCGCAGCGTCATTGCGAGGAGCCGAAGGCGACGCGCCAATGCAGTAGGGGCCTCGCGAGGCTCTGGATCGCTGCGCTACGCTCGCAATGGCGAGGCAATTGGGTTAATTTGACCCATGAAACTGACCCGCGCCATAGGCCTGATGTCGGGCACCTCGCTCGACGGGATCGACATTGCGTTCCTCGAAACGGATGGGGAGGCGCAGGTTCGCACCGGTCCCTTTGCCACGCGGTCCTATTCTGATGCCGAGCGGCGCCTGCTTAGGGCGGCTTTGGCTGATGCGCGCGGACTGACCGATTCAGCGCAGCGCCCCGGCATTCTGCCGCAGGCCGAAGCCTTTCTGACTCGCGCCCATGGCGAGGCTGTGCAGGGCTTCTGCCAAGATCAGGGCCTCGATCTGGCTTCCATCGACATTATCAGCTTTCATGGCCAGACGGTCTTGCACCATCCTCAGAAGCAACTGACCGTCCAGATTGGCGATGGTCAGGAATTGGCCGATGTTTTGGGGCGACCTGTCGCTTTTGACTTCCGCTCGGCGGATGTGGCGGCCGGCGGTCAGGGGGCCCCCTTGGTGCCGGTCTATCATCGGGCGCTTGCGGCCGGTGCATCTTTGACGGGCCCGATCGGATTTCTCAATATCGGCGGCGTGGCCAATGCCACAATCCTGTCGGGACCAGCCGAGCCACTGGCCTGCGACACGGGCCCCGGCAATGCTTTGATCGATGACTTTATGTTGGCCCGAACGGGGTCAGCTTTTGATGCGGATGGAGCGCTGGCGGCTCAGGGGACGCTGGATGAGGCGCTGCTTGCGCTCTGGCTGGCGCATCCCTTCTTTGATCAGGCACCGCCCAAAAGCCTTGATCGCAATGCTTTTGATGTGAGCGGGCTTGAGCACCTCTCCGATGCCGATGGTGCCGCCACACTCACCGCTTTTACAGCGCGCGCCACAGGTCGGATTTTGCGGCATGTGCCGGAGCGTCCCCACCTCTGGATTGCGTGCGGGGGTGGCGTTCACAATAAGACGCTTTTACTGTTTCTTGAAAATGAATTAGACGCAGAAGTTCGTGTATCAGATGAATTTGGTTGGGATGCAGGCGCACTCGAAGCGCAAGCCTTTGCCTATTTGGGCGTGCGCGCGGCCAAAGGATTGGCGCTGACGTTTCCTGGCACCACAGGGGTTCCAGGCCCTATGAGCGGCGGTCGGATCGTCCAGCCGCGGCGTTGACGTATCGTCAACCTGTGATGACTAAACTGAAGCAATTGTTTAGTTTTTTAACAGGTTTGCTATGTCCAAGCTCATGTTTCAAAGAAAGGATTCTGGTCGAATCCACGCGCCGGCGAGGCGGCACGGGTTTTCCTTACGGGACGTTTTGATTGGTTTGGCTGTTATCTTTTCCTCGATCTGTTTCGCGCTAGCAGCCAAGCGCGACATGATGTCGGCGGAGGCACCGCACGCCCCCGCAGCCATGGTGGTGACGATCCTGCGCTAGTCCTCGGTGCCTTTTTTGGCCCGCGCCGGGGTCGGCAGACGGACCGGATTGTCGAGGCGGCGGTCGAGGTAATTGCCGACTTCTTCAATCAATTCGTCAACGCGGTTCTCGAAGAAATGGTTGGCGCCTTGGACCACCGCATGTTCGATCTGGATGCCGCGCTGGGTCTTGAGCTTCTCAATGAGGCCCATGACTTCCTTGAGCGGGGCCACACGGTCCTGATCGCCATGGACGAACAAGCCTGAAGAGGGGCATGGCGCCAGGAAGGAATAGTCGAAGCGGTTGGCCGGCGGTGCAATCGAGATGAAGCCTTCGATTTCGGGGCGGCGCATCAGAAGCTGCATGCCGATCCAAGAGCCGAACGAGACACCGGCAATCCAGCATGCGCGTGCTTCCGGATTGATGCCCTGCACCCAATCCAGCGCTGCGGCTGCATCCGAGAGCTCGCCAGTGCCGTGGTCGAAATTGCCCTGGCTGCGGCCAACGCCGCGAAAGTTGAAGCGCAGCACGGAGAAGCCGCGCTCAGCAAATGTATAATACAGGTTGTAGACGATCTGGTTGTTCATCGTCCCGCCAAATTGCGGGTGCGGATGAAGGATCACCGCGATCGGGGCGCCACGCTGTTTGGAGGGATGAAAACGACCTTCGAGACGGCCGGCTGGACCGGTAAAAATGACTTCAGGCATATTGATCCTCGAGACAGCAGGCCACGGATGCGGCCCAGCGTTCAAATGCGTGTCAGGTCAGCCCCTTCGCTTGACTTCGTCGGAGGGCAGCCCCAAATAGCGGTTAGAATCATTCTAACAGCTGAAGGCCCTCGCGGGAGCGGGTAGCCGGCATGGTCTGGGGCGTTCTAGCACGCGGGACCAGTGCAATTGCAAGCAATTTGCGTGAGCCAGCGAAACTCAATGAATCTTGATCGGATCTATCTCGATTATAATGCGACCGCGCCGCTGCTTCCTGCAGCACGTGGTGCCATGCTCGCGGCCATGGATCTGGCGGGCAATGCCTCCTCGGTTCATGCCGAGGGGCGCGCTGCACGCAAAATGATCGAACAGGCCCGCGCAGAGGTCGCCCAACTCATCGGCGTGCGCCCGCGTGACATCACCTTTACCTCAGGCGGGACTGAGGCGGCCAATCTGGTTCTCTCACCCAGTTTGAGCGACGGCGGCAAGCCATTGAGCCGCCTCTTTGTCGCGGCAGGTGAACATGCCTGTGTGCTTCAGGGGCATCGTTTCCCGGAGGCATCGGTCTCTGTGGTTCCGCTTCTGGCCGATGGGCGGCTTGACCTTGTAGCCCTCCAGCAGCTTTTGGCAGGGGCCGGCGACGAGCGCGTGCTGCTCGCGCTTCAGGTTGCTAATAATGAGACAGGCGTCATTCAGCCCGTGGCGGAAGCGGCTGCCCTCGTCCATGAGGCGGGCGGGCTTTTGGTCTGCGATGGCGTGCAAGGTTTGGGGCGCATTGACCTGAGGGGGCTCGGCGCTGATGCGCTTTTTGTCTCAGGCCATAAAATCGGTGGCCCGAAGGGCATTGGCGCGCTGGCATTTGCCAATATAAAACTCCATATGAGCGGTGGCGCACTCGTGAAGGGCGGTGGCCAAGAAAAGGGCTTGCGGGCTGGCACAGAGAATGTTTCCGCTATCGCCGGTTTCGGTGCAGCGGCGCAAGTGGCTGATCTGGCGGCAACCGCTGGGCTTGCCGCTTTGCGCAACGGGCTGGAAGCCAGGGTCGCAAGCCTTTTTCCCGAGGCTGTGTTCTTTGGGGTAGCCGCCCCACGACTGACGCAGACATCGGCTTTCGCTGTGCCGGGTGTGAGTGCGGAAACGCTGCTGATCGCGCTTGATCTGGCGGGGGTGGCGGTGTCTTCAGGATCGGCCTGTTCGTCAGGCAAAGTGCAGGCCTCGCATGTCTTGCTGGCCATGGGGGTTGACCCGGCACTGGCCAAAGGGGCCTTGCGCATCAGCCTGGGGGCGGGACATAGCCCCCGCGACATTGAAGTCTTTTGCGAGGCGCTCGAGAAGGCGGTAAGAAACATCCAGGCGCGCTCGCAGATGAGTGCGGCATAGATTGATCGGACCGGGACGCCGGGCCGTATAGATATTTGTGAAGCCAAACCAGCGGTCCTTGAAGCCGCCAAGGTGAGGAGAAGAGCATGGCGGCGGTCCAAGAGACAGTCGATAGGGTGAAGTCTGTCGATGTTGATGCCTATAAGTACGGCTTCGTCTCCGATATTGAATCGGAGAAGGCGCCTAAGGGTCTCAACGAAGACATTGTTCGTTTTATCTCGGCGAAAAAGAACGAGCCCGAATGGTTGACGCAATGGCGCCTCGAAGCCTATCGGCTTTGGCTGACCATGCGCGAGCCCGATTGGGCGCGCGTCGATTATCCCAAAATCGACTTTCAGGATATTTATTATTATTCGGCGCCCAAAAGCACGCCGGGGCCCAAAAACCTCGACGAGGTCGACCCCGAACTGCTGCGTATCTATGAGAAACTCGGGATCCCTCTGCGTGAGCAGGAAGTTCTGGCGGGCGTGCAAGAGCGCCGCGTCGCGGTGGATGCGGTGTTTGACTCCGTGTCGGTTGCCACAACTTTCAAAGCGGAGCTCGCCAAGGCTGGCGTGATCTTCTGCCCGATTTCGGAAGCGGTGCATACGCATCCCGAACTTGTCAAAAAGTATCTGGGCTCTGTTGTGCCTGTGAGTGACAATTATTATGCCGCGCTCAATTCGGCGGTCTTCTCGGATGGGTCGTTTGTCTACATCCCGCCGGGTGTGCGTTGCCCGATGGAATTGTCGACCTACTTCCGCATCAACGAACAAAACACCGGACAGTTTGAACGCACGCTGATCATTGCCGACAAGGGCTCCTATGTGAGCTATCTTGAAGGCTGCACAGCGCCCAAGCGCGATGAGAACCAGCTTCATGCGGCTGTCGTCGAATTGGTCACGCATGATGATGCCGAGATCAAATATTCCACTGTGCAAAATTGGTATCCGGGTGACGCTGATGGCAAGGGCGGTATTTATAATTTCGTGACAAAACGCGGCGATTGCCGCGGTGACCGCTCAAAAATTTCCTGGACACAGGTTGAGACCGGTTCAGCGATCACCTGGAAATATCCGTCCTGCATTTTGCGCGGTGATGAATCGCGCGGCGAATTTTATTCGATCGCGATTTCGAACGGCCGCCAGCAGGTCGATTCCGGCACCAAGATGATCCATCTGGGTAAAAACACGACGAGCCGTATCATCTCGAAGGGGATCTCGGCGGGTCATTCGAACAATACCTATCGCGGTCAGGTGCTGGCCCAGAAACGGGCCACCAATGCGCGCAATTTCACCAATTGCGATTCCCTGCTGATCGGTGAGACCTGTGGCGCACATACGATCCCCTACATCGAGGCGAAAAACGCCAGTGCTGTGTTTGAGCATGAAGCAACGACTTCGAAAATTTCCGAGGATCAGCTGTTCTATTGCATGCAGCGCGGGCTGTCGGCGGAAGAAGCAACAGCGCTGATCGTCAATGGTTTCGTGCGCGATGTGCTGCAACAGCTGCCGATGGAATTCGCGGTTGAAGCACAAAAGCTCATTTCCATCAGCCTTGAAGGCTCGGTTGGCTGAGGCGCTTTTGCGCCTCGCCCTCTTTTAAACGGACACGAGACACATGATTGAAATTCGCAATCTCCACGCTGAAATCGATGGCAAGCAAATCATCAACGGTCTTTCGCTCACTGTGCAGAACGGCGAAGTTGCCGCGATCATGGGCCCCAATGGCTCGGGCAAGTCGACGCTGTCCTATGTCATCTCCGGACGTGACGGCTATGAGGTGACGGGCGGTGAGATTCTTCTCAATGGCGAGAACATTCTCGAGATGAATGCAGCTGAACGCGCGGCTCATGGTGTGTTTCTGGCGTTTCAATATCCGCTCGAAATCCCCGGTGTGACGACCATGACCTTCCTGAAAGCTTGCCTGAATGCGCAGCGCAAATCGCGTGGTGAGGCTGAACTTTCGACGCCCGATTTCATGAAGCGCGTGAAAGCGGGGGCTGAAAAGCTTGGCGTGCCGCAGGACATGCTGCGCCGTGCGCTCAATGTTGGATTTTCGGGTGGCGAGAAGAAGCGCATGGAAGTGCTGCAAATGTCGCTGCTCGAGCCGAGCTTCGCCATTCTGGATGAGACCGATTCAGGTCTTGATATTGATGCGCTGCGCATTGTCTCCGAAGGCGTCAATGCTTTGCGTGACCCCAAGCGGTCCTTCCTTGTGATCACCCATTACCAGCGTCTGCTTGATTACATTGTGCCTGACACGGTGCATGTCATGTCCAAGGGCCAGATCGTGAAGACAGGTCCCAAGGAATTGGCGCTTGAGCTCGAAGCCAACGGCTATCGTGATTATGTCGGTGAGGCAGCGTGATGGCAGGCGTGATGAAAACGCCATCGGCTGCAGAAGCCAAACTGGCTGCGGATTATTCTGGTGTGCGCGCGGCGCTGCCGGGCAATAGCGCTGTTGGCCAGTTGCGTGATGCAGCCTTTGATCAATTCAAGCAGGCCGGTCTGCCGACGCGTCGTGTCGAGGCTTGGCATTATACGGATCTACGCCTTGCCATGCGCGACGTGCTGCCTTTGGCCAAAGCCACGCGCACCGATGTTGCGCTCAACACGCTGGCGCCTGCCATTGCTGATGTTGACAGCATCCGCCTTGTTCTGGTCGATGGTTTCTTTGCACCTGAATTGTCTGATGTTGCATGCCTGCCCAAGGGCGTCAGTGTTGCTTCGCTGGCTGATGTGTTGGCCAAGGGCGATGCGGGCCTGATGGAGGCACTGTCTGCACCCGGCATGGGGCAGAATGATGCAGCACTCGCGCTCAACACAGCTTTCATGCAGGGCGGCGTGATCATTGATGTTGCGCCAGCCACGCAAGTGGCAACGGCCATCGAGATCGTGGCACTCGCATCGGATGGTGCGGCGCAGGCCGTTTATTCTCGCTCACTGCTGCGGGTGGGCCACGGCGCGACGATCACATTGATCGAGCGTGAAGCTGGCGGTGCTTCGCATGCCCAGCAGCGCAACCATGCGTTTGTCGTGTCATTGGCTGATGAAGCTCAGTTCGAACATGTCTTCGTGCCAGCCCCGATGAGTGCAGGCTCGACGCATGTTGCATCTATGCTTGTGACGCTAGGTGCCAAGGCGCAGTTCAATTCCTTCACGCTGACCTGCGGTGGCGGGCTTTTGCGCCGTCAGGTGTTTATGCGCTTTGATGGCGAACATGCCAAAGGCCAGCTGGCAGGCGCTACTTTGCTGCAGGGCAAGGATCATGCAGATACGACGCTGATCGTTCAGCATGTCGCGCCCCATTGCATGAGCCGCGAATATTTCAAGACCGTGCTCGATGGCGATGCCACCGGTGTCTATCAGGGCAAGGTGATTGTCGCGCCGGGCGCGCAGAAGACCGATGGCGCCATGAAGAGCCATGCGATCCTGCTGTCAGACGGCGCCACGATGAACAACAAGCCCGAGCTTGAGATTTTTGCCGATGATGTGGTCTGCGGCCATGGCGCGACAGTTGCGCAATTGGATGAAGATCAGATTTTCTACGCCATGGCGCGTGGCCTGCCCAAGCCCGTGGCGCAATCTATGCTGCTGGAAGCATTTGTTGATGAAGCCACTGATCGCGTCGAGAGCGAGCCTGTGCGCGCCTATCTCACCGGTTTGATCGCGCAATGGCTCAAGGCACGGGGACTCGCATGAATATGAATGTTCCCTACGATGTGGACGCCATTCGCCGGGATTTTCCGATCCTGAACGAACGCCCTTATGGCAAGCCGCTTGTCTATCTCGATAATGCCGCGTCTGCGCAAAAGCCCCGTCAGGTGATTGATCGCATGGTGCATGCTTATGAGCATGAATATGCCAATGTGCATCGCGGCCTGCATTATCTCGCCAATGCGGCGACGGAGGCTTTTGAGGGTGCACGCGAGAAGGTCCGTGATTTTCTCAACGCCGGATCAGTCGAAGAAATCGTCTTCACGCGCTCTGCGACCGAAGCGATCAACATTGTCGCAGCGGCTTTTGGTCAAGCCCATTTGCAGGCAGGCGATGAGATTGTGCTCTCGATCATGGAGCATCATTCTAACATTGTGCCCTGGCATTTTCATCGTGAACGCAAAGGCGTTGCGCTGAAATGGGTGGGTGTGGGCGAGGATGGTTCTTTCTCGCTGGATGAGTTTGAAAAGACGCTGTCGCCCAAGACCAAAATTGTCGCCATCACGCATATGTCGAATGTGCTGGGCACAATCGTCCCGGTGAAGGATGTGATCCGCATTGCGCATGCGCGCGGCATTCCGGTGCTGGTGGATGGCTCGCAGGGTGCGTGCCATCTCGACGTCGATGTGCGCGATCTGGATGCGGATTTCTATGTCTTCACCGGTCACAAGACCTATGGGCCGACTGGCATTGGCGTGCTCTATGGCAAGCGCGAATGGCTCGAGAAACTGCCGCCCTACAATGGTGGTGGCGAGATGATCCAGACCGTGACCATGGACACGGTGACCTACAACACGCCGCCGCATCGTTTTGAGGCCGGCACGCCGCCCATTGTCCAGGCCATTGGTCTGGGCGCCGCGCTGGATTACATGCAGAGCGTCGGCCGTGGGCGTATCCGGGCGCATGAAAATGCGCTGGCCGTCTATGCGCAGGAGCGTATGGCCCGCCTCAATTCCATTCGTCTCATCGGCACGGCGCCTGGCAAAGGCGCCATCGTGTCCTTTGAGATGAAAGGCGCGCATGCGCATGACGTGGCAACTGTGATTGATCGCTCAGGCGTGGCTGTGCGTGCGGGCACTCATTGCGCCATGCCGCTGATGACGCGCTTTGGTGTGACTTCGACGTGCCGTGCGTCATTTGCCATGTATAATACGCGGGCTGAGGTGGATGCGCTGATAGATGCGCTCGCCAAAGCTGAAACCCTGTTTGCTTGAGGTTGCGGGTAAGATGACTGACCTGTCGAACGATACCCAGCCCAACAAGCCAGAACTGGCTTTGCCAGTCGCGCTTCCTCCCGAGGAACTGGAGAAGCTGGCTGAAGATATTGTGGTCGCGCTCAAGACGGTGTTCGATCCGGAAATCCCGGTCGATATTTACGAGCTCGGGCTGATCTACAAAATCGATGTTGATGATTCACGCTTCGTGAATATCAACATGACGCTGACCGCACCCGGTTGTCCGGTGGCTGGCGAAATGCCGCAATGGGTCGAGAATGCCGTGTGCGGCGTTCCCGGCGTATCGGGTGCCAAAGCGCAATTGGTGTTTGATCCCCCTTGGGATCAAAGCCGGATGTCGGATGAAGCGCGCGTTGCGCTGGATATGTGGTAGTTTGAACGTGAACTCATTCGTCGGGCCTTGAACCCGACCGAGGGAGATGGACATGACATTGGCAAATGTGCAGGCAAGGCCGCGACCACAGATCGTGCGTTTGACGGATGCCGCTGCGCAGCGTGTGCGCGAAATTATGGATGCTGCTGAAAAGCCGGTTGCGGGCTTGCGTGTGGGCGTGAAAAACGGCGGCTGTGCCGGCATGTCCTACACGATGGAATGGGCTGAGAATGTTGGCCCCTATGATGAAGTCATCGAAGACAAGGGCGTGAAAGTTCTGATTGATCCCAAGGCCGTGATGTTTCTGCTCGGCACGGAGATGGATTTCAAGGCTGACAAATTGTCGTCCGGCTTCACCTTCAACAACCCCAACCAGACAGCGGCCTGTGGCTGCGGGGAAAGCGTGACGATCGAGCCAGCGAAGGCTTGAAGGCTGCTCCGCGGCCTTGCCGAACCCTGCTCATGGGCCTAAAAGCAGGGCACGGGTTTTGAGCCCGACTCACCCCCTCAAGTTGAGGCCGGATGACCATCGCCCGTATCATCGAACCGCTTGCGCTAGCACTCGACACAAGCCTTGCCTCGCACCGGCGTGCAGCGCTTATGCTGGCGCTTGCCACGCTCGCCTTGTTGCTGCCGGGCCTGTTCAGCTTGCAGCCGATGGATCGCGACGAGCCGCGCTTTGCGCAGGCCACAAAACAAATGATCGAGACGGGCGATTATGTCGCCATCCGTTTTCAGGATGAGGCGCGCAACAAAAAACCGGTCGGCATTTACTTGATGCAGGCAGGTGTGGTGCGCACAGCTGAGGCGCTAGGCCTACCGCAGGCGCGCACCACCATCTGGGTCTATCGGCTAGTGTCGTTATTGGGCGCTGTCAGTGCAGTGCTGCTGACCTATTGGACAGCCCTTGTGTTTCTTACACGCCGAAACGCGTTTCTGGCAGCCCTTCTGTTTGGCTCGACCATTCTGATTGGTGTGGAAGCGCGCTTGGCCAAAACAGACGCTGTCGTGCTGGCGACAATCATGGCCGCCATGGGGGCATTGGCGCGGTTCTATCTTGCGCCAGATAAAGAGCGCGGCTGGAAGCTACCTTTTATTTTCTGGACCGCGCTCGGCATTGGTCTGTTGGTGAAAGGTCCGATCACACCAATGGTGCCTTTTTTTGCAGGCCTCGTATTGGCGGTGAAGGATCGCGGTGCACAATGGTTGGGTGCGCTGCGTCTCCTGCCGGGACTTACTTGGGCGTTGTTGATTGTTGTGCCGTGGTTTGTGTTGATCATGATTGCGACGCAAGGCGCGTTTCTGACAGAATCGGTTGGCAACGACATGCTGGGCAAAGTAGGGGCTGGCCAAGAAAACCATGGCGCACCGCCCGGCACTTATCTACTCGCCTTCTGGGCAACAGCTTGGCCTATGGCCCCGTTCGCAGCTTTGGCTGCACCGTTTGCATGGTCTGCGCGGCGCGAAAAGGCAGTCGCCTTTTTCCTCGCCTGGATAGTGCCGTTCTGGCTTGTGTTTGAAGCAGTGCCGACCAAATTGCCGCATTATGTTTTGCCGGCCTATCCGGCCATTGCCATTTTGATCATGCTCGCCTTCGAGCGTGGGGCGCTCGTTGCCAATAAGCTATGGGCACGTGTTCTGCTGCGTCTGGTGCCACTGCTTGCGCTAGTTTTGGTCGCGGCTGGATCGGGTCTGTGGGTCTGGAGTGGCAAATTGCCGGGCACGGCAGCTTTCGCCGTGTTGCCGTTCTTGCTGTGGTTGTCGCTTCATCTGTTGCGGGACATCGGAACAGAAAAAACCGAGACATCTGTGCTGGCGGCCATCGCTCTGGCCTTCTGTGCCTATGTCTTCGTGTTCTCGGGCATTATGACGAGCGGGCCTTTTGAGGCCTGGCGCATGTCGCCGCGCCTAGCTGATGCTGCGCGTCATGCACTTGCGCCACAGACATCATGCACAAGCTCATCTGCGGCCACGGTTGGCTTTAACGAGCCGAGCCTTGTTTTTCTGGCTGGTACGGATTTGTTGATGACAAGCGGTGAAGAGGCTGCGCGCTTTGTACAATCTGCCCCTTGCCGTGTGGCGTTTGTTGATGCCCGGGGAGAGGTGGCTTTTAAATCAGCCCTCAAAGATACCACAGCCATTGCCTTGGCCTCGCGCGTTCAAGGTCTCAATCTGAATGGTGGCCGCAAACTCGACATTGGTGTTTATGTTCTGAAAGTGCCGCAACCATGATCGGGGCTTTACAGATCGCCTCACGCGATTTTATTGCGCGCTGGAGACAGGGGCATCGCACAGCCTCTCGCAACACACGCCGCATCGAAGCGTGGCTAGCTCTCATGCTGTGTCTGTCGATCCTTATTGTTGCAGTCTATGGCGATGAGTTGATTGCGCGTGCCGTCAAAACTGTTTCGCCTGTTGTCTACTCACTCTTCTCCGAGATTACACGTCTGGGTGAATCGGGTTGGATATTTGCTAGCTGCGGATTTTCAATCATCGGAGCCTTGGCATTGCGCCAACGCGGCTTTGGGCAGCGTGTGGATGCTATGCTCGGCCTGTTTGCCGGGCGTGCTTTCTTTCTCTTGGCCACCAATGCTGTGGCTGGGCTTTTATCGGTCTTCATCAAAATGCTCTTTGGGCGCGCGCGCCCGCGCCTTATTGACATTGTTGGCCCATTTCATTTCGACATGTTGTCGCTCAAGTCTTCTGTTCTCAGTTTTCCGTCTGGTCATAGTGTCACTGCTTTTGCCAGTGCGATTGCGCTCGCCTTTATGGCACCCCGGTTGGGACGGTGGCTGCTGCTGCTGGCCGTAATGATTGGTCTATCACGGGTGATCACGGGTGCGCATTATCCATCCGATGTCATCGCAGGCGCTGCTTTGGGCGCTGCGACCAGCATCTTTCTGCGGCGCACTTTTGCAGCTCGCCATGTTGTTTTTACCCGTCGCCGGGATGGTCATATTGAGCCGCGTGGCATGGGTCTCATCTCGTCGGCTTTTGCTGGCGTGATCGGAATGGGAGTGAAGACATGACTGCAGCCACCTCAATGGCTCCACATGTGTCTGTCGTTGTGCCGGTGCGCAATGAGGCAGGCAATATCGAGCCGCTCATCACTGAAATTGAACGGGCGCTCACACCACAAGGCCCGTTTGAGATCTTATATGTGAATGATGGGTCAACCGATGGAACAGGTGCGGAACTTGCGCGATTGACTGCGACGCGACCGCATTTGCGCGAAATCCTCCATGCAGAAAGCTGTGGCCAGTCGGCGGCGGTTCGCTCGGGGGTTCGTGCTGCCAAGGGCGCTGTCATTATGACCTTGGATGGGGATGGTCAAAACGACCCGTCTTTCATGCCAGCCTTTCTTGCAGCTTTAAAAGCAGCGGGACCGAATTGCGGTCTGGTCCAAGGCCAGCGTATTGGTCGCAAAGATACGGCGTTCAAACGCTGGCAATCACGCATTGCGAATGGCGTGCGCGCGCGCGTACTTAAAGATGGCACGCGTGACACAGGCTGTGGATTCAAATGTTTTCCACGCGAGGCTTATCTGTCATTGCCCTATTTCGACGCCTTGCATCGTTTCATGCCAGCACTTGTGCGTCGGGAAGGTCTAGATATTGCTTATGTGGATGTGATTGATCGGCCGCGTTTAACGGGCGTCTCCAACTACGGTTTTTTTGACCGTCTATGGGTTGGTCTTGTTGATTTGATGGGCGTGCGATGGCTGTTGAATCGCCGCAAGCGCGTGCCAATCGCGACGGAGGTTTCGCGGTGATCTATTCCCTCTCGCAATCAGTGGGCGACTATCTCTACGATGTCTTTGTGACGCGTTTCGACTTGTGGCTTGTGTTCGGGCTTCTGGCTCAGCTCGTCTTTACCGCACGATTTTTGGTGCAATGGCTAGCGTCTGAAAAGGCTGGCCGTTCTGTTGTTCCTATGGCTTTCTGGTTTTTGTCTATTGTTGGCGGCGGAATGACGCTTGTGTATGGCATTCAACGACGCGAACCCGTGATCATCATGGGCCAGGTGCTCTCGATTGTTATCTATGTCCGCAACGTAATGTTGATCTTCAAAAACAAAGCCAAGCAGAGTGAAAGCACATAAGCGCTTTCATTTTTGTGTGCAGCTGTCCGTCACTTCGCTGCCGTTGCCAAAAAAGTTTTTGACCATTTGTTTTGTGCCAAGAAAAAAGCAAGAATATCACCGTGCATTTCGCGCGATTGTCCCCAGACCAAAGTATTGCTATTCAATTCAAATTGTGATCGGACAATTTGATAGATCTGGGATCCCTCGGCTGTTGTTTTTTTCAGCTCTTTGCGCTCGCTGTCATAGCTAATTTGATAGCTCTGGTTACGACTGGATTTGCAATCCATTGTCAGCACATCTGCAAATGCAGGCGCAGTCGCAGTCACGATCACAACCGAAATCATCGAGGGTAGGCGCATAAGATTTCTCCGCGAGATATAAGCTTGCGAGGTTTTGGAATGCCCCGCAAGTCAAACCCTTTAGCCCCAGACTTCTTGCGCCAGAGAGACGACCATCTCCAGTTTGGCACGTTGATCAGCCTGCGTCAGCGGATTACCGGGGACGGATGAGGCAAATCCACATTGCGCCGAGAGCGCCAGCTGGTCCAGCGAGACTATTTTGGCGGCATCATCCAGACGTTTGCGCACCAGAGCCCGATCTTCAAGCTGTGGAACCTTTGAGGAGATGAGGCCGAGCACCACCATTTTGTCAGATGGCAAATGGCGCAATGGGTCAAATGTGCCCGCACGTGGCGTATCGAACTCCATGAGATAGGTCTGGATGCGCACTTTCTTGAACAGCCGCTCAGCGACCAGATCATAGCCACCTTCCGCCTGCCAATGGCCGGCCTGATTGCCGCGGCACAAATGCATGGCGATATGCATGCCCTTGGGCGCACCATCAACAACAGCGTTCATCGCATCGGTGTAGACTTCGATCAGCTCGCGCCAATCATCGCCACGCGCAGCCAATGCTTGCTGGATTTTCGGATCGCCCAATTTGGCGAGTGATGTTTCATCCAACTGCAGATAGCGACAACCCGCATCATACAAAGCCTGCATTTCGGCATGATAGGCCTTGGCCAGATCGTTCCAGAAATCGGCGAGATTGGGATAGACGTCGGCAGAAATATTGGCGCGGCCTGAGCGATAGTGAATGTAGCAGGGGCCGGGCAAAGTGATTTTCGGCGTGGCCGTTTTCACATTGGCCTTCAGGAACGCAAAGTCCGGTGCGTTGACGGAGGCTGCCCAGCGCAGGGGCGAGGAGACAACCGGCACACGCGCGGCGCGCTTGCCGCCTTGGCCATCAGAATAGGCCCAGTCACCGCCGCCCACATGTTCGCTGCGCACACCGGTGAGGCCTTGCGTGGTGAAATTTTCCGAATAGGTGGAGCGGCGGAATTCGCCATCGGTTGCGACCTTGAGGCCAACGGCCTCCTGCATGGCAATGACCTTGCGGATTTCTTCATCTTCAATGGCACGCAATTGCGGGTGGCTGATGCGCCCTTCGTGATGGGCATCGCGCGCCGCTTTAATGGCGTCAGGACGCAGGAACGAGCCAACGATTTCCGCGCGGAATGGGGGATTGTGGGACAAGGACATTTGGTTTCCTCTTCTTGTTCTTATTTGGAGCCGATGGCCGCGCGGGCCGCCTCGATAATGTTGGGCGGCAGATCGAAAATGCGATTGACGATCTGCGCCATTTCCGTGCCCGAGATCGGCGACACATCAAGCTTCAGCCGTTCGGCCTCAGCCTTGAGGTCGGGATCGCTCATGGTTTTCATGAAGGCTGTGCGCAAAGCCTCCAGCCGCTCTGGCGGCACTTCGGGGGCCGCGATAAAGGGACGGCCAAACGTCAGCGGCTCATAATGCACCTGCATGATCTGCTGCTGCTCTTTGGTCTTGGCGTAGGAATAGGCGAGTGGCACGCCTTCCTTGTCGAGCTGCGGTTCGGAGCGCATGCCTTCTTGAGCGACCACGCGGATGAATTTGTCTTTCACCCATTGTGCCTTTTGCACGGAGACTGTTGACCATCCGATTCCGCATGTGCCCTGCACTTCACCTTTTTCAATGGCGAGCAGGATTTCTGTAGAGCCTGGATAGCCTGAAACGATCTTAAAATTGGCGTTGAAGACGCTGTTCAAAAGCAGCGGAAAATCGCGTGTCGAACCACCCGCCGCGCTCGCGCCAATCAGCACATTGCCTTTGAGAAACTCGTCGAAGTTTTTGGCCGGTGCGTCGGCGCGAATGATGCAGACATACAGCTCATTATTGGCGCTGCCGATAAACGACAATTTGCGCGCATCATATTTCACTTTGCCCTTGTCGCCGATAAGCGGCTCCATAATGGCGCCGGGAAAGATTGCGCCCATGACCGTGCCGTCTTTTGGGGCCGCAATGGCAATATGCTGGGTGGCGACAATCGAGCCCGCGCCCGCCATATTGCTCACCACCACGGTCGGGGAGCCGGGAATATGTTTGCCGATGGCGCGCGCCACGAGGCGTCCGTAGAGATCGTACCCGCCGCCTGCTGACGACCCGACGATCATCTGGACATTTTTGCCGCGATAGAAATTGGCGACTTCTTCTTGCGCCTGTGCCGCACCCGCAATGAGTGTTGCGGTCAGCGCAAGGCCCGCGCCCCACTTGGTCATATATGCCTCCCTAAAGCCGCCACTGTGTCGCGGCGCATTTCTGCCACCATGCCATAAGGGCATGCGAGGTCAACCGCTTGGAGGCGTTTTGCGTCCCATCTTGACAGTTTTGGCGCGGGCCTGTCCGATAGCAAAAAAACATGAAGGGCGAGGGCGGGCAAATGCAGGTTGGGGTTTTCGATCATCTCGACAATGCGACTTTGCCGATCGCCCAATTTCTGGATGAGCGGCTCGCGCTGATTGAGGCCTATGACCGGGCCGGTTTCTACGCCTACCATCTGGCCGAACATCACGGCACACAATTGGGCATGGCGCCGTCGCCCAATGTGTTTCTGGCCTCCGTGGCCCAGTGCACGAAAAAGATCCGTCTTGGCCCTATGGTTTATGCGCTGCCGCTCTATCATCCGCTGCGGCTGGCCCAAGAAATCTGCATGCTCGACCAATTGAGCCATGGCCGGCTCATTGTCGGTTTTGGGCGCGGGTCTTCGCCTGCTGAATTGCGTTTTTACGGAATTGATCCGGCCGAAGCCGAGGCGATTTTCAAAGAACGCCTCCCGCTCGTGCTGGAGGCTCTGCAGACAGGTGTCTATCGCGAGCCCGGACGCGCCGCGCCATTGGATGAAATCGAGCTGAAGGTGGAGGTGCTGCAAAAGCCGATGCCGCCCGTTTGGTATGGCGTGCATTCGCCAGACAGCGCGACACGGGCCGCGCAGCGTCGCTGGCAGACCATTTCGCTTGATGCCGCAGAAGAAGCGCGCGACTGCTCGCAGGCCTATCGCGCCGCTTTGCCGAGTGGCGAGGGTGCTGACCTTCTCTTGGGGTTAGGGCGCTTTATTGTGGTGGCGGAAACGGATGCCAAGGCGCAGGCCATTGCGCGGCGCGCTTACCCGTTCTGGCACAAGGCTTTCACGCATCTGGCGCGCAAGCTGGGCTCGACCGCACGCCATCCCCGTCCTGACACTTGGGATCAATTGCACGGGCAAGGCAAGGGCATTGCCGGCTCGCCCGCAACGGTGGCGCAATTTCTGTCAGAGCAGTTGCGCGTGTCGGAATGCAATTATCTTGTCGGTCAATTTGCCTTTGGCGACCAGTCGAGCGCGGAATTGCAGACCTCGCTGGAATTGTTCCGCACGCAGGTCTGGCCGCAATTATAATCCCGTCATTGCGAGGAGGCCGCTAGGCCGACGCGGCAATCCATGGGCGCATGATGCGACATGGATTGCTTCGCTTTGCTCGCAATGACGAGGATGGCCTTGTTACACCCGGTCGGTGCCGCGCTTGCGGCCTTGCTCGACATTGAGGAAGAGCTGATCAAGGCTCATCTTGTTCTTCGTCAAGCCCTGTTCATGGGAATAGCCAACCAGCGTTTCCAGATTGTGGATGTTCTTGTCGGTCATGCCATATTCCCACGGGTCTTTGCCGAGCAATTCTTCCTGCTCTTCCCACGCTTCGCGATACCAGACCACGGGCGCAATGCGCGGGTTTTCCATTCGCTTCATGCCAATGCGCTTGGCCTCGTTGAAGGCCTTATAGAGTTCGACAGGCACCCACGGATATTTTTCGACAATGGAATTGCGAATGCCCATGACATGCATGATCGGGAAGATCTGCGTCTTTTTGTAATAGGCGATTTCGTCATTCTTATAGTCAGGGAAGAGGCGGCCGACATTCGGATTGCCCTCGAGGAAGGGCAAGATCAGATCAGGATGCAGCACCGCATCGAGCTCGCCTGACACCAGCATTTTCTCGACCGATTGATCGTCGGCCAGGCGCGTCAGTTTGAGATCAGCCGGCGGCACGAATTCGACATCTTCATCGATTTCAGAAAACCATTCGCAGCTCTTGTGCGGCACGTCATATTCATGTTCGAGAATGCCGCGCAGCCACAGGATGGCTGACACCTGATAGGATTTCACACCGATCTTCTTGCCGATGAGATCCTTGGGCGATTTGATGCCCTTGTCGGTGTTGATGAAGATGAAGCCATGGCGGAAGCGGCGATGCAGGAAGACCGGCAGAGAACTGATCGCAAAGCCCTGGTCGCGCGCGATGAGATAGGATGAGCTGGACAATTCGGCGACATCGAATTCGCCGTTGCGCAGAAAGCGCCAATGGCGGGTCGAGGAATCCTGCTTGGTCACCATGGTGAGCTGGATGCCGTCGGGCTTGACCGTGCCCTCTTTGATGGCGCGCACTATTTCATAATCGCCGCAGGCCA
This sequence comes from uncultured Hyphomicrobiales bacterium, assembly GCA_903851305.1. GTDB lineage: Bacteria > Pseudomonadota > Alphaproteobacteria > Rhizobiales > Beijerinckiaceae > Terripilifer. The sequence continues at coordinate 19,958 of CAINNX010000087.1, forward strand.
GTGTCAGTTCGATGTCGCGCGCCATTTTTGCTCCCTCATGTCTCTTGCTTTTCTTGGGTCGCGTTCCGCGTAAGGCGACGCGCGAAGCAGGGGTATAATCTACCCCTTTGGCCACAGGCCTTGCAAGCGGCGCGCCGGTGCCTAAACTGCGATCAAAGGCCTTGGTGCTTTAAAGAAAAGAATCGGGAGGATGAGCATGTTTCGTCGCGCAATCGGGGCCGCGCTGGCCCTCACCACCCTCACCGGGGTGGCGCAGGCGCAAGACCAGATGGCTGCTTTCTACAAGGGCCGCAATGTCTCGATTATCATCGGCTCGTCACCCGGCGGCGGCTACGATCTCTACGGGCGGCTGATCTCGCGCTATATCTCGCGACATATTCCCGGCACCCCGACCATTGTTGTGTCGAATATGCCGGGTGCGGCGTCCAATATTGCGGCTTCCCATGTGTACAATGTCGTGCCCAAAGACGGCACGGTGATTGGTGCGCTTTTCATGGGCGCGGTTGTCGATCCGTTGTTTGGTGATGTGAAACGCCAGACGCATGACATGTCGAAATTCAATTATATCGGCAATGCCAATTCTGATGCCTATGTCTGTCTGGTGCGCACCGATGCGCCGGTGAAGACATTTGCCGATGCGTTTGAAAAAGAGCTGATCATGGGTGCATCAGCCGAGGGCGCCTCGACGCGAGATTTCCCCGCTCTGCTGCGCAATTTGCTAGGCGCAAAATTCAAGATTGTTGCGGGCTATCCCGGCACACGCGAGATCAATCTGGCGCTTGAGAAGGGCGAAGTGCAGGGCGCATGCGGCGAGACATGGTCGAGCGTAGCGGCAACTTATCCGACCTGGTTCAAAGACAATCTCGTCAAGCCGCTCGTGCAGGAAAGCAATGTCGACTATCCGCAACTCGACAAAATGGGCGTGCCGTTGGCACGTGAATTTGCCAAGACCGACGAGCAGAAACAGCTTTTGGAATTGATTTATTCGCAGACGACCTTTGGGCGACCTTATGTTGTAGCGCCCGGTGTGCCAGATGATCGTGTGGCCATGTTGCGCAAAGCGTTCATGAGCACGATGCACGACCCTGATCTAGTGGCAGAGGCACAACGCATCAATCTGGATATTGATCCGATTGCTGGCGAGGAACTGCAGAAGATCATTGCCAAACTCTATGCAACGCCGCAGGCCTTGCTCGACAAAGCAAAGGCGGCTATTGCGTTTGGTAACAAGTAATCGTCATTGCGAGCGCAGCGAAGCAATCCATTGAGGAGCATTCATCCATGGATTGCCGCGTCGGGCTAAAGCCCTCCTCGCAATGTCGGGGAAGTGCTTACTCGCTTGCCACTTCGGCTGGTGCGTCTTCTGCTTCTGTAACCTTGAGCGGCTTCAGAACGACCGGCCGCAGCAGGAAGCTTGGGACGTGATCGCCAAGGCCCACCACCGGCGGGCCGTCATCGTCGTCACGATAGCGGCGGCGATCACCGCGATCATTTGAATTGCGGTCATTGCGCTCACGGCGCGGCTCATGACGCTGTTCGGCGCGCGCTTCAGGACGTGGGGCGCGCTCTGGGCGCGTCTCGCGTTCTTCCGCAACAGGTGCGGGAGCAGCAGCTTCAATCACTTCAACCTCTTCACGGGGCGCGCGCGGCGCGCGTTCAGAGCGTTCGCGGCGTGGTCCGCGCTCGGAGCGTTCACCACCGCGTTCACCGCCACGTTCACGACGACCACCACGGCCACGCGGGCGTTCTTCTTCAGAAGCCTCGCCTTCCGGCAATTCGCTGAGCGGCGGGCCGACCCAGTCAATCTTCTTGTTGATCAGTTTTTCGATGTCATCAAGATAGCGCTGATCTGCACGTGTGATGATGGTGTAGGCGACGCCCAAGCGTCCAGCGCGACCCGTGCGGCCGATGCGATGCACATAATCTTCAGCGTGATTGGGCACATCGAAATTGAACACATGCGAGACATCTGGAATGTCTAGCCCGCGGGCTGCCACATCCGAGCAAACAAGCAAGGTGATGTCACCATTCTTGAAGGCATCCAGCGAGGCCATGCGAGCACGCTGGTCCATGTCTCCATGCAAAGCGCCAACAGCAAAGCCGTGCTTCTGAAGCGACTTGTGCAAAATGGCGACATCGCGTTTGCGATTGCAGAAGACGATCGCATTTTTCAGATCGACCGCGTCACGCAGTAGTCGTCGCAAGGTTTCGCGCTTCTGACCACCACCATGCGAGGCGACAACGCCCTGCGTGATGGTTGTCGCAGTTGAGGAGGCACGTGCCACTTCAACGCGGGCGGGATTGTGCAAAAACTGTTCGGTCAGGCGCGTGATTTCTGGCGGCATGGTGGCCGAGAAAAACAGCGTCTGGCGAGTGAAGGGCACAAGCTTGCAGATCTTCTCAATGTCCGGGATGAAGCCCATGTCGAGCATGCGATCAGCTTCGTCAATGACGAGAATTTCAATGCCGGTGAGCAGCAGTTTGCCGCGCTCGGCGAAATCAAGCAGACGTCCGGGTGTGGCAATCAGCACGTCAGCGCCGCGCATGATCTTGGCTTCTTGGTCAGCGAAAGACACGCCGCCAATCAGCAATGCGACATTGACCTTATGATTGACGCCATATTTGACGAAACTCTCTTCGACCTGCGCTGCGAGTTCGCGCGTGGGTTCCAGAATGAGTGTGCGTGGCATGCGGGCGCGGGCGCGTCCGCTTTCCAGACGTGACAACATGGGCAGCGTGAAAGCTGCTGTCTTGCCGGTGCCTGTTTGGGCAATCCCCAACACATCGCGTCCTGCGAGGGCGTGGGGGATAGCTTGTTCCTGAATGGGGGTCGGGCTTGTGTAGCCTGAGGCTACAACGGCTTGGAGGACTTTCTCGCTGAGGCCGAGTTCATCGAATGTCATAAGTGGGTTTGCCTAACGCAGCGGGCTTAGGGCCAATGGCCACCGCTGACTTGCGCGAAACGAATTTTTCGGGAGCACGCTGCAGAGGTGCAGCGGAACGGGTGGACGGGCTCGCGCGGAGGCCGGTGCACCAGATGCAGCAATAGACGGAACGGGACGTAAGTCAATGAAAAAGGGGCTCAGCCAGCCTTTTCAGCCATGGCTAGAACCCCAAGCTCCTTAAATATCAACCAGTTCCTTGGATGCCGCAAAGCTGGCTCGCTCCTGGATGAAGGCAAAACGGGCCTCCGGCTTGTTGCCCATGAGTCGCTCGACTGAGGAGGAGGTTTCGTCACGGTCCTCTGGTGCAATGACGACTTTGAGCAGGGTCCGCTTGCGCGGGTCCATGGTCGTCTCTTTGAGCTGTGCGGGAAGCATTTCGCCAAGGCCTTTGAAGCGGCTCATCTCCACTTTACCTCGCCCGGTGAAAAGCGTGCGCATCAACTCTTCACGATGCGCATCATTGCGCGCATAGGCGGTCTTGGAGCCCTGCGTCATTTTGTAGAGTGGTGGCACAGCCAGATAGAGATGTCCTTGGTCAATGAGCTTGGGCATCTGGCGATAAAAGAAGGTGATCAGCAGCGAGGCAATATGAGCGCCGTCGACGTCAGCATCGGTCATGATGATGATTTTGTCGTAGCGCAGCTCGTCAGGCTTGTAATGCGAGCCGGTGCCAGCTCCCAGTGCGAGGACGAGATCACCGATTTGCTGGTTGGCTGCCAGCTTGTCGCGTGTGGCCGATGCGACATTCAAGATCTTGCCGCGTAAAGGCAGCACAGCTTGGGTTGCGCGATCGCGCGCTTGCTTGGCTGAGCCACCGGCCGAGTCACCTTCGACAATGAACAGTTCGGAGTTTTCCGAATTATTGTTGGTGCAATCTGCCAGCTTGCCCGGCAGGCGCAGTTTGCGCGTAGCGCTCTTGCGCGCGATGTCTTTTTCCGCACGACGACGCAGACGTTCTTCGGAGCGCTCAACTGTCCAGTCAAGGAGTTTCAGGGCTGTGGTCGGTGCAGAGGCAAGCCAATGATCGAAGGCATCGCGCACTGTATTTTCAACGATCTTGGCTGCTTCGACCGTCATCAGACGGCCCTTGTTCTGGCCTTGGAATTCTGGTTCGCGAATGAACACAGAAATGAGCCCAGCGCAGGTCGCCATCACGTCATCGCTGGTGACGTTGGAAAAGCGCTTGGATTGATTGACGCGCTCAGCGTGATCTTTCAATCCACGCAGCAAGGCAGAGCGCAGGCCGGATTCATGCGTGCCGCCATCAGCGGTGGGAATGGTGTTGCAATAGGAGTGCACAAAGCCATCATCATTGACGAGCCAGGAGACAGCCCATTCCAGCGAGCCATGCCCGCCTGGTTTTTCCACTTTGCCTGTGAAGGCCTGTTCGACGACTTGCTCTTTGCCTTCGATATCCTGCGCCAGATAATCTTTCAGGCCGCCGGGGAAATGAAACACAGCTTCTGGCGGGATTTCGCTATTGGCAACAAGTTCTGGCGCGCAATGCCAGCGGATTTCGACGCCGCCAAACAAATAGGCTTTTGAACGCGACATGCGGAAAAGGCGGGCGGGTTTGAAACGTACCGTCTTGCCGAAAATTTCAGGATCAGGGCGAAAGCGCACGCGCGTGCCGCGCCGGTTGGGCGCTTTGCCAACGGTCTCGAGTTTGCTCTTTACCAACCCTTGTTCAAAAATCTGGCGATAGAGAACCTGTCCGCGCGCGACTTCGACTTCGAGGCGCTCGGACAAAGCATTGACCACTGAAATACCCACGCCATGCAGGCCGCCCGAGGTCTGGTAGGCGCCGGAGTCAAACTTACCGCCGGCATGCAGCACGGTCATGATGACTTCAAGTGCGGATTTCTTCGGATATTTGGGGTGCGGGTCAATCGGGATGCCGCGGCCATTGTCGGTCACGGTGAGCCAGCCTTCGGCATCCAGTTCAACATCGATAAAGGTCGCGTGGCCCGCGACCGCCTCATCCATGGAATTGTCGATGACTTCGGCAAACAGGTGGTGGAGGGCGGCTTCATCTGTGCCGCCGATATACATGCCGGGGCGACGGCGAACGGGCTCGAGGCCTTCCAGCACTTCAATGGAGGCAGCTGTATAGCCCGCCTCAGTGGGCGTGCCATTGGTCTTGCGCGGCTCAGCAACCGCCTTGCCGGGTTTGGATGTGTCAGCCTTGGCCTTGCGGGCATTGCCGCCTGTGCCGAAGAGATCGCGATCTGACGCCATAAGAAACCCTGCTGGATGGTGCGAGCTTGGACCGGACAGGCCCATAACGAGTCACGCCGATTCACGAGGCGTGATGCACCATAGCCTAGGGGCGGCGCAACAGGGAACAGATGTGGAACGGGATTATTTCACAGAGTGTCCATTTTTGTCGCCTGAATGCTTGGCGAGCTATTTATGCCCCAGCTCAAGGATAAAGGCCGTCAGCGCATCGATTTGGCCTGTCTCTAGAATGAGATCAGGCATGTTGCGGTGAGGGCTTTTTAGAAAGACATGCAGTGAGAGGGCCGTTGTCGAGGGCATGGCCCCGATCCGCGCGAAATCAGGGGGCGGGGCGTCGGACCGCGTCTGCCCCCCGAATGTGTGGCAATCCGCACAAAGCGATTGCGCCAGCAGGCGGCCTTGCTGAACCAGCTGGGCGTCTTGCGCCGCCTTCGCGCCTGATGGCGGTAGCATCAGGCTCGCGAGCGCGAGGCTGGTGATACGAAGGGAGGCGCTGAAACCCATGGCCGTCATCCTTGCTGGAGAGCAGGCTCAAACTTTTTGAGGCGTCTTGTGGTCTTGGTTTTCGAAATAATGGCGTGCGTGAGAGACAATCTGCGCATCGGTGGGGTGATCGGCTGATTCAACGCCTACCACACGCGCCAGAAGCGGCGCATCATGGCGCGCAATATGTTTCAGCAGGGCTGTCTTTGTATAAGACGGACCCGTGATGAGCACTTCGCCAGCATCAGTGAAAGATTTTACGACCGCATGAAAGAAAGCCTCATCTGTATGGTGCTTTTCTGCATGTTTGGGATGATGGGCCAGCAAGGTCAGTTTTTCAGCGCTGTCAGCGTTGAAATGAAAAATCTTAGCCTGTGTGTGATCAATCCAGACGACGGCATGAAAATGCGACATCAGCTTTCTCCTTTTGGTTGGGATCACTGTGACGCGGTTGTGGCAGATCCGCATTGACGGGGATCAACACTCAAAATTCGGGCTAAGCCTTTATGGGCAAAAAAAGGCCCGGATTGCTCCGGGCCTTGCTGTTTCTTGTCCCTGCGGAAAATCAGCAGGAATAATACATGTCGAATTCGACCGGATGCGGGGTCATTTCGAAGCGCATGACTTCCTGCATCTTCAGCTCGATGAAGCTGTCGATGAAGTCGTCGTTGAACACGCCGCCCGACTTCAGGAAGGTGCGGTCCTTGTCGAGGTTCGACAGAGCTTCACGCAGCGAGCCGCAAACGGTCGGGATCTTCTTCAATTCCTTCGGCGGCAGATCGTAGAGATCCTTGTCCATGGCAGCGCCCGGATCAATCTTGTTCTGGATACCGTCGAGACCGGCCATCAGCATGGCAGCAAAGGCGAGATAGGGGTTCGCCGTCGGATCGGGGAAGCGCACTTCCACGCGCTTGGCCTTCGGGTTTGACGTGTAGGGGATACGGCATGAGGCCGAACGGTTGCGCGCCGAATAGGCGAGCAGAACGGGGGCTTCATAGCCGGGCACCAGACGCTTGTAGGAATTGGTCGACGGATTGGTGAAAGCGTTGAGCGCCTTCGCATGCTTGATGATGCCACCGATGTACCACAGGCATTCCTGGCTGAGATCAGCATATTTATTGCCAGCCATGACTGGCTTGCCGGCCTTCCAGATCGACTGGTGGACATGCATGCCCGAACCATTGTCGCCGAAGACGGGCTTGGGCATGAAGGTCGCCGACTTGCCATAGCTCTGTGCAACCTGATGGATGCAGTATTTATAGACCTGCATATGGTCAGCCATTGTGGTCAATGTGCCGAACTTGAGACCCAGTTCGTGCTGCGCGGAGGCGACTTCGTGATGGTGCTTTTCAACGACAGCGCCCATCGACTGCATGGCAGCCAGCATTTCGCCGCGCATGTCCTGCGCAGAATCGACCGGAGGAACCGGGAAATAGCCGCCCTTGGTGCGCACGCGGTGGCCAAGATTGCCGCCGTCATACTGCGTATCCATGTTGGTAGGCAGTTCGATATTGTCGAGCACAAAACCCGTATTGTAGGGGTCTGATGCAAAGCGCACGTCGTCGAACACGAAGAATTCTGCTTCTGGGCCGACATAGATTGTGTCGCCGATACCTGTCGACTTGAGATAGGCTTCGGCCTTCTTGGCAATGCCACGCGGATCGCGGTTGTAGGGCTCGCCAGTGGATGGTTCCAACACGTCACACGTGATGACCATTGTGGACGCGGCAAAGAATGGGTCCATGCAGGCCGAGGTCGGATCCGGCAGAAGCGTCATGTCGGATTCATTGATGGCCTTCCAGCCCGCAATCGACGAACCGTCGAACATCGTGCCTTCGGTGAACATCTCTTCGTCGACGAGCGACTGATCAAAGGTGACATGCTGCCACTTGCCACGCGGGTCAGTGAAACGCAGATCGACGTATTTGACGTCGTTGTCCTTGATCGCCTTGAGGACGTCCTTGGCGGTCTTCATGGTCAAAGTCCCTCTTCTTCAGGTGAGTAGATGCCGTGACGCCGGTTTGCGTTTTGGCTGTTTTTAAAAGTCCCGCCAAACATGGGCTTGGCAGGAAGTGTGGGTCAGGTTGATCATTCAGGCTGGCCTGAATGTCAGATGGCGTCCGTGCCGGTCTCGCCGGTGCGGATGCGGATCGCGCCTTCAATGTTGGACACGAAAATCTTGCCATCGCCGATGCGCCCTGTCTGGGCTGCTTTGCGAATAGCTTCGATGGCGTTGTCCACCAATTCGTCTCCCAGCACGATTTCGATTTTCACTTTGGGGAGAAAATCCACCACGTATTCAGCGCCACGATAGAGCTCTGTATGGCCCTTCTGGCGGCCAAAGCCCTTAGCCTCGGTGACGGTGATGCCTTGAAGACCTGCTTCCTGCAGGGCCTCTTTCACTTCATCCAGCTTGAACGGCTTGATGATCGCTTCGATCTTTTTCATGCGCGCTCGCAATCTCCCACGGGAACCGCCGCCAGAGCCCCGATATGGGGCGGGACGATCAGTCCGAAAAAAAACACTTCAGCCTCATTAGCACCCACCATGGGTAGGCGCCATGCCCAATCTGCTGGTGTCAGATCAGTCCCGAGACCGGACAAGGTGACTATAAAACGATCTGATCTGAGGGGTCATGCCCAAACTTGGAGGAATATGTGCACAAATGTCTGATCAGCGCCTACTCCGGCGCATCAGGCACGCGGATTAATCGCCTGTGGCGATAGGCGGCCCATCTGGTTTGCCCCAATCCGCCCAAGACCCATCATAAAGCGCGCCGGGCTTTTGACCCGCGACCGTCAGCGCCAAGGTGATGATAGCCGCCGAGACGCCCGAGCCACAGGAGGTGATCACCCTCTGGTTGGGAGTGATCCCCAATGCGGAGAAGACACTGTTTAATTGCTCAGGGCTCTTCATGCGGCCATTTTCCAGCAGGGCTGAGAAGGGTAGGTTTTTGGAGCCCGGCATATGGCCCGCACGCAGGCCCGGGCGGGGCTCCGCCACATCTCCACGAAAACGATCAGCCGGACGTGCGTCAAGAACGGTAGCCGTTTGAGTTGTGAGCGCGTGTTGCACATCGCTCATAGAGGCAAGCACGGAATGATCAAGGCGTGCATTAAAATGGACGGGCGCGCGTTTGGCTTCGCCATCCTCCAGCGGGCGGTTTTCAGCTTTCCATTTTGGCAGGCCGCCATCCAGCACATGCACCTCGCGTGCGCCGAATGTTTTCAGCATCCACCAGATGCGCGGGGCCGAAAACAAACCGAGCCCGTCATAGACGACAATCTGCGCGCCGTCATTGATGCCGAGCTGGCGCATGGCGCTCGCAAATTCAGTGGGCTGCGGCATCATATGTGGCAGATCGGTTGCATGTGACGAGATCGCATCGAGATCAAAAAAGACGGCGCCCGGAATATGGCCGTCCAGATATTCTTGGTGAGGATTGCGATTGAGCGCATGCAAATACCAAGACCCATCGATGATCACGAGTCCCGGCGTGCCGAGCTTATCGGCAAGCCATTGTGTCGAGACGAGCGGCGCAGGCGGGTGATCAGTCATGACAGATCTCGCTTATAGAAAGTCGGGGCGAATGGAGGATGTGCGCTCCAACCATTGCGGCACAGGCAGATTCTTCTCACGCAGGAATGCGGGATTATAAAGTTTCGATGCATAACGCGCGCCACCATCACATAAAATGGTCACGATCGTGTGGCCTGGCCCCATCTCCTTGGCCAGACGCATAGCGCCCGCAATATTGATGGCAGCCGAGCCGCCCAACAACATGCCTTCTTGCTCAGCCAGATCAAACAGAATGGGAAGAGCGTCTTCATCGGTTATCTGGAAGGCCATATCAATCGGCGCGTCTTCCAGATTAGCGGTGATGCGACCTTGGCCGATGCCCTCGGTGATGGACGAGCCTTCCGCCTTCAGACTGCCATGCGCATAATAATGATAAAGAGCGGCACCCATCGGATCGCTCAACGCGATTTTGATATTCTTGTTGCGCTCTTTCAGCGCCATGCCAACACCAGCCAGTGTGCCGCCCGTACCGACCGCGCAGGTGAACCCGTCGACCTTGCCATCCGTCTGGGTAAAGATTTCAGGGCCTGTCGTTTCATAATGGCCACGGCGATTGGCGATATTGTCGAATTGATTGGCCCAGATTGCCCCTTGTGGATGCTCCATGGCCAGACGCTCGGCAAGGCGGCCTGAGATTTTCACGTAATTGTTCGGATTCGAATAGGGCACAGCCGGGACTTCGATCAGCTCTGCGCCTTGCAGGCGCAGCATGTCCTTCTTTTCCTGCGACTGCGTGTCGGGGATGACGATAACAGTCTTGAAGCCCAAAGCATTGGCGACCAGGGCCAGACCGATGCCGGTATTGCCCGCCGTGCCTTCCACGATTAGCCCGCCGGGGTTGAGCAGGCCTTTGGCCATGGCATCGCGCACAATGGCCAGAGCCGCGCGATCCTTGACCGATCCACCCGGATTCATGAATTCGGCTTTGCCAAGGATGGTGCAGCCGGTGGCCTCCGAGGCATGGCGCAGCTTGATCAGGGGCGTGTTGCCAATGGCGGCGAGGACGTCGGAGGCGGTCTTCATAGGAGTGAACTCGGCCAAATTGATGAGGAAAGTGACATAATTTGATCACATGTCGGCTGACAAAGCACTTGGGTCAAGTGATCTGGTATGTAGAATGGAGCGTAACGCCCATGAATTCATTGGCTTGATTTGGTCAGTGGTGATGAGGCTGGCGCGAGGGCGCTTGATCGGATCGCGCAAAGCGGACGGTCACGAGACGGGCAGGGGCTTGATTTGAAACGCGAGACCATTGGTTCTGAGGGCCGGGGCGAGGCTGTTGATGCGCTTCTGGCCGCCTATGGCGCCGGTTCACTTGATCCGAGTCTGCATGCACTTGTTGCCTCCCACCTCATCCTGAAGCCCGATTCCCGCCGTTTCGTTGCAGCTCTTGAAAATTTGGCTGGCACTGAGCTTGCCCAGCTGGAGCCTACCCCCCTGTCGCGCCGTGATGAGCGTTTGGCCGCCATTTTTGATGCTGAGCCTGCACCGCGCAAGCCTGTTGCCCCTCTGGTTTATGGGTCGGATATTCTGCCCCCGCCGCTGCGCAATTATCTGGGACGCGGCCTCAATGACATTCGCTGGCGCACCAAAATCCCCGGCGTGAAAGAATTCCGCATCGAAGATACAGGCCGAGGCGATGCGAGCCTTCTTTGGGTGCGCGCTGGCCGCCGCATGCCCTCGCATACGCATGAAGGCTCAGAAGTAACCCTTGTTTTGCAAGGCGGCTTTTCGGACGTGACCGGCCATTATGGTCGTGGCGATATTGCCATTGCTGAGGCTGATCTTGATCACAAGCCTGTCGCGGATGCGGGCGAAGATTGCTTGTGCTTTGCAGTGACCGATGCCCCCCTTCATTTGACCGGGCCTTTTGGTCGCGTGCTTGAGCGACTGTTTGGAGACAAGCGCTGATCCCCTATCGCGCCAAACCTGCAGATGGTCTGGCGCTCATCACCGGTGCCAGCTCAGGCATTGGTGCAGAAGTGGCCCGTCAGCTGGCTGCTCAGGGTTTCAAAGTTGTCGCCATCGCAAGGCGCGCAGACGAGCTGTCCAAACTTGCATCGGAAGCCTCAGGTGGCCGGATCATCCCTTTGCCGGGTGATGTGACCGACCGCAATGCCATGCGTGAGCTGGTTGAGCAGGTCGAGCGCGAGCACGGCGCCATTGCTTTGGCTTTTCTCAACGTCGGCACGTATTTTCCCGATAGCGATGATGACATAGGTGGCGATGGATTTCGCAAGACCTTTGCTGTCAATCTGGATGGCACAGTCAATCTGATTGGTCCGCTGGTGCGCGCCATGAAGGCGCGCGGGCGCGGACAGATTGCGGTCAATGCGTCTGTTGCGGGCTATGGTGGCTTGCCGCAGGCGATTGCTTATTCCGCCTCCAAGTCGGCGCTGATTGCCATGTGCGAGGCGCTGAAGTTCGATCTGGATCGGCTCGGTATTACCATTCAGCTCGTGTGCCCCGGTTTTGTGAAAACGCCGCTCACCGACAAGAATGATTTTCCAATGCCGTTCCTGATTTCTGTTGAGGAAGCAGGACAACGCATTGTGGATGGCTTTCAGCACGGTGGGTTTGAAATCGCTTTCCCTAAGCGCATGGCTTGGATGTTGAAATTCATCAACATGCTGCCTTATTCGGTTTATTTCTGGCTGGTGGGTAAAAGCACGGGGCGCTAGCGCGCTTCAATTTGCGCGCGCAGATCGGCTTGCATCTGCGCATCAACCGGAAAACGCCACATGAGTGCTGCAGCCCCGATCTTTAGAACAATCGGCAGACCTGCGTAGAGAAAGCCCAGCATCACCAGCCCGGCATCGCTGCGCAGTCCCGCACCGGGATCAAATCCAGTTGCGCCCAACAGCGGGAAGGCAACGCCCACCGCAAGGGCGAGTGCGAGTTTTGTCGCCAATCCCCAAGCGGCAAAATAAAGCCCTGAGCGTTGCTCGCCAGTGGTGGCAGTATCGACATCAATCACATCGGCCTGGATGGCGGGCGGCAAGACGAGATCGGCGCCCAGTGCCAACCCTGTGCCAATACAAACAGCAGCAAACAGCGCCACATCACCCGCGCACAGAAACGGCGCTGGCGCAAAGCACAGGCAGGCGAGTGCCATGCCGAGGCACCACGCAACATGTTTGGACGTTTTGCGCGCGAGCCAGAGCCAGAAGGGCACGCCGGCAAGCCCACACAGAAAATATAAAACCAGCAGGGGACCGGCCATCGCCGCTGCTTCCAGTTTCTCGCTCACATAGAAGAGAAACAAAGTGGCGGGAAAGCCATTGGCAAAGCCGTTCAGCAGAAAGGCAAAGATAAGCCGGATGAAGGGCCGGTTGGCCACAAGCTGCGCCAAACTTTCGCGCAAGGGCAGGGGCTTTTTGGAATGATCTCGAGGCTCAGCGACTCGCGCCACACAAAAGAGTGACGCGATCGGCAGCGTGATCAAAGTGAACAGGCCAAGCGCAAACAGCACGGCACCTTCGCCCGCAAATCCGGCCATCGGGACGAGCGCTTGGGCAAACAGCGCGAGCAGAGTGCCGACCAGCGCGAAGGTTTCGCGCCAAGCGGTGACGCGCGCGCGCCCCGCATAATCAGTGGCAAGCTCCGCGCCCCAGGCCGCGTAAGGCACCAGCACGGCGGTCGAGGCGACCGACAGAATGACGCCCCAGAAGGTGAGATAGAACAGGCCCGCATCGGCGGGCGGCGTGAAGACCAGAAATGTGCCCAGAGCCGTGGGCAGGCTCGCCAGCAAAACCCAGATGCGCCGTCGCCCGAACGCGGGCTTCCAGCGGTCAACAAACAGACCTGTCAGCGGATCGGCCAAAGCATCAATGATGCGCACCGCCAGCAAAGCAGAGCCGACCGATGCGATGGGCAGCATCAGCTCACGCGCATAGAACGCTGGCACCAGAACATAAAGCGGTAGCGTGAGAAGCGCCAAAGGCAGCGCGGGGAGCGCATAGGCTGCGAGCTCTCCCGTGCGTGTTGGGCGCATGTCAGTTTTTGGCAAAAGTCATTTGCCGCACATCAATCGTTCCTGCGCGAAAACCAGCTTCGCAATAGGCGAGGTAATATTCCCACAACCGGCGGAAATGTTCATCAAAGCCCATCGGTGTCAGTTGCGGCCAGGCGCTGCGGAAGCGATCACGCCAATGGGCGAGGGTCACCGCATAATCAAGACCAAAGGCGCGTTCTGAGGAAAGTTCAAGACCGTGCTTTTGTCCCATGTCGCGCATGATAGTGGGGGTCGGCAACATGCCGCCGGGGAAAATATAGCGGCGGATGAAATCGATTTCGCGCTTGTAGGAGGAGAAAAGCTCCTCCTGAATGGTGATGACCTGCACGCCGGCCTTGCCGCCATCTTTGAGGCGATCGCGCAATTGGCTGAAATAAGTTGGCCAATATTCTTCGCCCACCGCCTCAAACATTTCAATCGAGACAATGCGGTCGAATGTGCCCTTCTCGTCGCGATAGTCGAGCATTTTGATCTCGACGCGATCTGACAGACCCGCTTTGCGCATGCGCTCGGTGGCAAAATCAAATTGCTCTTTGCTGATCGTGAGACCTGTGACACGCGCACCAATATCGCGGGCTGCATATTCGGCAAAACCACCCCAGCCACAACCGATTTCCAAAACATGGTGGCCTGCCTGCAAATCAATGTCGCGTGCAAGAGCGGCATATTTCTCGCGTTGGCCCTGTGCGAGGTCTTGGTTGTCGTGTGTGAAGAGCGCCGATGAATAGGTCATCGTCGTATCTAGCCAGGCGGAATAGAATTTGTTGCCCAGATCGTAATGAGCATGAATGTTGCGGCGTGAGCCCGACTTGGTGTTACGGTTGCGCCAATGTCGGAAACGCTGGAAGAGACGCGCCAGCTGCTTGCCGTCCAGCAATTTATGGATAACGGGCTGGTTCACGCAAAACAGTTGCAGAAAATGTGTCAGATTCGGGCTTTCCCAATGTCCTTTGAGAAATGCTTCCGCCACGCCGACTTCGCCTTGCGAGGCAATGTCAGAAGCAAAGCTTAGATTGTTCACTATCATCACAGCTTCGGGGCCTGACAGGCGGCCCTGAAAGCGCAGCAGATGATTGTTTGGCATGTGCACGTCGAGCCGCCCGCGCTCCAGCATCAGGCAGAAGTCGAGCGCACGGCGCACCACAAAAGGATAGTGTGCTGCGATTTGCGCAATATTGTGCTGGTCGACCAGAATATATTCCTGCGCGTTGGATGGGGCGCTCGTCATTATGTTCAAAGGCGTGCATCCGGCATTGTGTTGGGCTGGGAATTTGGAAAGCTCAGGGGCGAAGGTGGCGAGGGACGCGTTTTGATTCGCAATCCTTTCACATAAAGCCGCAAAGCTTCCCAATGGATGGCCGTCACCACTTTGAAGGTGAGTAATGGCATGGCGAGAAAAAGCGTCAGAATATTTTGTGCTGTTGGTGCAAGTCGGCGACCATTGAAGGTGGCGGCCAAAATAGGTCCGGTTGCATCGGTTTCCAGAATCCGAACTTTCAACTCATCGCCGGGTGGTTGCAGGCGGAAGTGATAGCGCATGTCCATATCTAGAAAGGGCGAGACGTAAAAAAGCTTGTCGCGTTGCTGGCGCACGCTGTCAGCTTTTTTCTCACCGGCCACAATGGGGGCCACGTAGGTATGAGCCTCGCCAAACGTGTTACGCACTTCATAGATAAGCGCACACAGATCATCGGCTTCATCATAGCAATAGTAGATGGCCAGCGGATTGAAGGTGAAGCCCAGTATGCGTGGGTAGCACATGAGCAAAATGCGTTTGGCGCGAACAAGGCCCGCTTTTGTCAGCACAGTATCTATGTAGGTGCGCAAGTTTGAGCCATCGCGGGGCCCGTGATCCTTTTGGCAAAAGGAGATCAGGTTCCAGCGATCAGTTGAAAAGAAAGACGAGTTGCTTCCTGCTTCTGCGATGCGGTCTAGATCAATCAGGATGGAAAACACTTGATAGGTGAAGCGATGCACAACTGGCTTCATGCGCGCATGCATGACGGGCCCGCGATAAAGCGAGAGCGCTGTGTCAGGTGGTGCAAAGGCAGTTGAGCTCACTCAACAAGCTCCACTTCTCGTTTCTCATCATTCGGCATGGCAGCCAGCGGCAATGGATCTGTATCACGCACATTAGCCCAAGGGGCCGGGCAACCGAGGCGTGCAGCTACTGCAATGCCTGACAACAAACCATCTTCATGGAAGCCATGTCCGGTCCAGGCACCCGCAAACCAAGTGCGGCGTGTTCCTTGAATGTCTTGCAAACGCTCGCGCGCCGCAAGGGCTGGGCCATCAAATTGTGGATGTTCATAGCTGAAGCGCGCAAAGGTCAGCTCAGGCTTGGGCTCAAATGGCGGATTGAGCGTGACGAAAAGGGGCTTGGCCGGATCAATATCCTGCAGCAAATTCATCCAATAAGTGACAGCGCAGGCGCGGTCATCGCGTCCGCCCTCGCGCAGAAAGTTCCACGAAGCCCAGGCAGCACGGCGCTTGGGCATGAGCGCGGGGTCGCGATGCAGCCACACATCATTGGGCGCATAGCGGCAGGCTGACAAAATGGCGCGCTCAGCTGGATCTGCATCGCTTAGACATTTCAGGGAATCTGGTGCGTGGGCTGCCATGACCACGTGATCGAATCTTTCAGTGCCGCCCTTGGCATCGGTGATGGTGACATGATCGTCTTCGCGTGTGATGGAGACAGCCGCGCAATTCAGACGCAGCTTGTCGCCAAAAATAGCAGCCAGTTTTTTTACATATTCGCGGCTGCCGCCGGTTACCGTGCGCCAACGCGGACGATCCCACTGCAGCAGGCAATGATTGTCGAAAAACTCGATAAAACTGCGCGCCGGAAACTTCAGCATTTCAATTGGGCTGGTCGACCAGATGGCAGCGCCCATCGGCACCAGATAGTCATCGCGCAGACGTTTTGAAAATCCGTGATGATCGAGATAATTCTGCAATGTGCCATCGAGAATGGTAGCCGCACGCGCATCACCAATGGCCTGTTTCTGGAATCGGGGGATTTCCAGAAGGAGAGCGAGAAAGCTGGCTGAGAAAAAATTGCGGCGTTGAGCGAACAGGCCTCTGACCACGCCTTTGCCATCCCGTCCGCACCATTCAAATCGACCACGATCGGCTGAGACAGCAAAACTCATATCCGACAATTGTGTCTTCACACCCAGATAGTCAAACATGGCGGTGAGGTTTGGATAGTTCTTCTCGTTATAGACGATAAAGCCTGTGTCCACCGCGATGGGTGTGCCGTCATAGTCAATATCGACAGTGGCCGTATGCCCGCCTGCGCGGGCTTCCTTTTCGTAGAGCACCACGTCATGGCCATTCGTGTGCTGCGAGAGTGCCAGCGCCGCACCATGTCCGGCGATCCCGGTGCCGACAATTGCGATTTTCATATCAGGCCATATCCGCTTTGGTTGTGGCGAGGGCCGCCAGCGCGCGGTCGCGCGCGCGGCCATGATCGACCATCGGCTTAGGGTAGGTCTGGCCCAGAACAATGCCAGCGCTTTTCAGCGCGGCGTCGGGCGCGGTCCAGGGTTCGTGAATCCATGTGTTGGGCAGTTTGGCGAGTTCTGGCAAATAAGTTCGCACATATTTGCCTTCGGGATCGAATTTTTGCGCCTGCAATGTTGGATTGAAAATGCGGAAATAGGGCGCCGCATCGGCGCCTGAGCCCGCCACCCATTGCCAGCTGGCTGTATTATTGGCCGGACAGGCATCGCACAATGTGTCCCAATACCATTGTTCGCCTAGTCGCCAATCACCCAGCAGGTCTTTCACCAGAAATGAGGCCGCAATCATGCGCACGCGATTATGCATCGTGCCGGTTTGCCAGAGTTCGCGCATACCTGCGTCCACAATCGGATAACCGGTTTTGCCCTTTTGCCAGGCGGCGACTTCAGTTGCGTCAAGGTCACGCCAAGGAAAGGCATCAAACTTCTTTTGGAAGTTGCGGGTCTGCAAATCGGGGAAATGAAAAAGCAGATGATAGGCAAATTCCCGCCAGCCTATTTCGGCCAGAAATTTGTCAGCATCTTGCGCGGGCACATGCCCGGATGCTTGCGCGTGGCGGGTGGCATGCCAGACCTGACGTGGCGAGATTTCACCAAAGCGCAAATGCGGCGACAATTTGGAAGTGCCCGACATATCTGGGCGATCACGCAGGCTTGCATAATTTTTGGCGTGCATGTCAAGAAAGGTAGCCAGACGCGCTTGCGCGCCTTTTTCACCCGGCGACCAGGTCTTGCGCAGGCCTGCGGCCCAATCTGGCTTGGTTGGCAGCAGACCCAATTTGTCCAGTGCGACACGCTTGGGGCCTATGGTCGGCCATTCAGCACTGTTTAACTTGCCGGGCTTGGGCAAAGGCCCCGAAGGTGCGCCAAGCGCCTGGGCGGCCCGCCAGAAGGGTGTGAAGACTTTGAAAAACTCGCCGGTCTTGGTCTGCACATCCCAAGGCTCATGCAATAGCTGGCCATTGAAGCTTTTCACGGCAAGGCCTTCATCTGTCAGCGAGGCTTTGATGTCACGATCGACCGCAATTTCCGCGGCGCCATAACGGCGCGTCCAATAGATCGCAGACGCGTTGCTGGCCTTTGCAAGTGACCCGATGATGGGTGCTGCAGCGCCGCTCAAAATATCAAGTCGGGCGCCCGCCTTTTCGAGATCGGCCGAGAGGGCTGCCAGTGAATGATGTAGCCACCAGCGCGAGGCACCTCCCAGTGCGCGCAGCCCCGGGCTGTCTTCATCCAGAATGTAGAGGCAGATCAGAGGCGCACCGCTTTCGCGGGCTGCCTGCAGGGCGGGTTGGTCGGATAGGCGCAGATCGTCACGAAACCAGACGATGGAGGGGCGGGATATTGTTGGCGGCATTCTGGAAATCGGTCCTTGCTCGGCCTGAGAGCTACGTTGGGGAAGCGCCAATGGATTGAAGCCGCTTATAGATCGGGCTTCGCTGGGCTAGGGTCAAGCACAAGCCCGCTCACATTTACGGAAATGGTAAGATTTTGGAGGCCTCGCCCGGAATCGAACCGGGGTGCAAGGATTTGCAGTCCTCTGCGTAGCCACTCCGCCACGAGGCCTCTGATCACCGCTGCAGGGAGTGCCGCAGGGCGTGGGCCGCGTCTTAGCAAGGGCAGGGGGCATGGGCAAGGCGAATGCCTTGGCAGAGCCAAAAATAATGCCTTGAACGTCATAAAGTCGCCCAAGCCCTGCTTTTTGCCCT
Source organism: uncultured Hyphomicrobiales bacterium (assembly GCA_903851305.1). Lineage (GTDB taxonomy): Bacteria > Pseudomonadota > Alphaproteobacteria > Rhizobiales > Beijerinckiaceae > Terripilifer. The sequence continues at coordinate 38,454 of CAINNX010000087.1, forward strand.
TTGCAATCAGAGCTTGCCTTGCTATATGCCGCTTCGTCGCAACGCGGCAATGGTCCCCGATAGCTCAGTTGGTAGAGCATTCGACTGTTAATCGAATTGTCGCAGGTTCGAGCCCTGCTCGGGGAGCCACTCTTTTCACGTCTGTTTGAACGTTGGTCAGGCTCTCTTTTGTGCCTTTTTCTTTGCGTTCCGGCCAGATTACGCGGCCTGCGTGTTCGATGACAGTGGTGTGACTACCCCGGACTCGCTTTGTTCTTCGACCGTCTCGAGAGGCGCGCAGAGGCGCCAGATGACGCCTTCGGCTTCAAACATATAGTCGACATCCCCGCAGAGTGAACGGGCGGTCATTTCAGCGATGACGATGTGGCCAAAGCCCCGGTGACGGGGTGCTTGGACGGTCGGTCCGTCATGTTCTCGCCATTCCATTTGCAAAACAGGCACACCATCTTTCTCGCGAACGTCCCAAGCCACCAGAATGCGTCCGTTCTGTGTGGAAAGTGCGCAATATTTCACGGCATTGGTCATGAGCTCATAAAGCCCCATGCCGATAGCTTGGGCTGCCCGGGGAGAAAGCTGAAGCGGCGGTCCCGTGGCGACAATCTGCCCTCCGGCCAGATCTTGGAACTGGCTGAATTGCGAGTGAATGAGATCGGACAAGGAGGCGCCTGCCCAATTGCTTTCCACCAGCACGTCATGGGCTGAGGCAAGGGCTGTGAGGCGGTCATTGAACCGGCCTTTGAAATCATCAAGGTCCTTTCCGGTGCGGGCAATCTGGCCGGCAATGGAGCGGATGACGGTCAGTAGATTTTTGGTGCGGTGATTAAGCTCGCGCATGACGAAGATTTGCTGGGCCTCACGCTCGCGCCGCTCTGTCAGATCCAGCACAAAGCAGGTCCATGTGAAGGGATTGGTTTCATAGAGCGTGGCGCCGATCAGGACAGGCACGCTGCGTGATTCACCAATCCAGATTTCGGCCTCCATTGGCGGACAGGTGCCTTGTTTGCGCAACAAATTGGTGACGCGTCGATCCTTGATCAATTCGATGCCGTCTTTGCCAACCCAATGAAAGCCGCGCGTGCGGAACTCACTGCGTGTTATGCCTACAAGGTCAAGAAAGGCGTCATTGGCTTCAACAATACCTGTTTCATTACATGTGATCACGCCAAAGACATTGGCATCCATCAGCCGCTTCATCCGCAGATTGGCTTTCGATAGCGCCGCATGTTCGGTTGCCTCCACAGCCAGGCGCGCATAGGCGCGCTGTTCGCGCTGTGTGGCAATGGCGGTGCGCCAAATGAACAGGCTTACAAAGGCCATGGCTGACAAACATAGCAATGCATAGGGCAATACGCGCCAGATCCAGACGGAAAGCAGTCCCGACAATGGTTGCCGCAAAATCAGAAAGACCGGATAGTCACCAATCCGGCGGACAATATAGACAAGCGGCGGGCGCCATTTAACGCCACTGACGCGCAAGGTTGCATTTTGTCCTTCTGCCAGTTTCAGAATACGGGCCGGCTCATTTTCATCTTCACTGGCTTCATTGTTGATGCGTGTGCGGGCTAAAATGCCCCCATCCTCGCGCACGAGCGCAATGAGATCACCGGCATCTCGGCGCAGGGGCTCATAAAAACTTTCAAAAAAATCAGTCTCGAAAATGGAGACGATCAACCCATCTTCAGCGCCCCGCAGGGGCAGGCGGCGGGCCAGTGTAAAGCTGGAGCGCCCCAGCACATCGGGTGCTGAAGGCAGGCTCACAGCTAGGCGGCGGTTCTGGTCATAGAGGGCTTTGAAAAAAGTGGGGTCAGAGAGCTGTTTGGTGTCAAAGGTCGGGCTGTGGCTGGCAATTGTGATGCGCCCGGGCGATTGCAGTAGTGCTAGTCCCGCCACAGCGGGAGACGCATGACGCATCGCGGCTACAAAAGAAGCCAGATCTTCGCGCTGGGTCCTCAAGCCATCGGGGCTGGCTCCTTTCATGCGCTGGTCGAGCGCCATGATCATGGCTTCATGGGTCTCGAAACTGCGCAATGCATGTTCATGCAAAAGCGAGGTGACCCGTTCCATTGTGACCATTGCTTCTTCATCAGTCGAGAACCAGGCATTGCTCGCACCCAACACGAAAAAGCCGAGTGGAACAAAAATGGCAAAAGCAACAAGTACAAGAAAGCGTGCCGTGCGTGGTGGAGGCACCACGGCATCATTTAATCCTTGATCAGAAATCAATTCAGGGGAGCGATGGATCAAAAATAAACTCCTGAGCGCTTCAAAAAAACGCGCACATGAGACTTATGTTCCTCTCAAATCATCGAAGGTCAAGAAAAGCTCTGAAAAAAGAGCGCTGAATGGTTGATGTGATTGGCGTGTGAAATTGAATTTTGGAAAAAGAAAAGGTGATTATTCAATTTGCTCAGAAAGATGTTTCTTATTTGCCGTGTAGTTGCCAGCAGATCCTCTCCAAAGACAAGAATTGGATCACCATTGCCATTTTCTTTTGCCCTACCTCTTTGAAACAAAACGCGCATTTTAACCATCACACCCGACATGCCGTAACGGTAATAATAATTAAAAATATGCAACTTTTGGTTGTGTGTCTTGTTTTTGCGTCACTTATTCAACCAATCAATGTAAGCACCACGTTTATTTCAATTGTTCAGTTGGTGTTAGGGTAAAGAAGCATGTCTCAATTTCGCACACTTGTTTCAACCGCTGTCAAAAGTCATGCCGCATTCTTGCCATTCTGCAATGGGGACGCGGAATGGCTATTTCTTTCCAACAGTTACGCTTTGGCTTTGCAATTTTTACAGCGTTGCTGTGCTTGTCAGTGCCGCGTGTTGTCGCGGCTGAAAAGACAGCATATCTCGAGCCCGGTGCGAGCGTGTTGATGCCAATGGGTTGGGCTGGTTTTTGTTCACGCTATCCAGGTGAATGTCGACAGACAGATAAAAAACCAATCGTTGAAATTGCGGCGACGGCGGCCACAATTGAACTCGTTCAAAGCATGAATAAAATTGTCAATGAGACAATTAAGTCTATGACAGATTACGATCATTGGCATGAAATTGACCGTTGGGATTATGCCGAAGATGGCTATGGAGACTACGAAGATTATGTTTTGGTCAAGCGTCGAGCCTTGATGGCACTCGGGCTGCCGTCATCGGCTTTGCTCGTTACGATTGTGCGCGATGAACATCTTGACGGCCATGCGGTGTTGACTGTGCGCACGGATCGCGGCGACCTCATTCTCGACAATGTTTTCCCTGATGTGAAGCTCTGGTTCCGCACCCCCTATCGCTTTATGAAAATCCAATCGGCATATGACCCTAATGTCTGGCTCGGCATTGGCGCTTCCGCTGCGCGTCCACAACTGGTGTCGCGCTGACCAAACGTAAGTTCAGCTTGCTAGAGCTGTGAGCGGCTCGTTTGATGGATCTCTTTGTTGAGGGGTCACTCATGTTTCGTTTGTTGATTTTAAGTTCTACAATCATTTGCTCAGCGGCGCTGGCTTACGCGCAGGATTCCGCCATGAAGGTCTGCGGGGAGAAATGGCAATCAGCAAAGGCTGCGGGCACGACCGCTGGCAATAACTGGCCCAAGTTTTTGGCCGAATGCCGGTCGGGGTTGAGCGCTGCGCCTGCCGCCAAGCCGGACGTGAAGCCGGCGTCTGTTCCCGCCAAAACACCAAGCCAGCCAATATTACCCTCCGATCCGAAGGGTTCGCCTGTCTTGCCTGCTGCAGTGGATGCCAAATTTGCCAGTCTTCGCCCGGCACAGGCCCGTCAAAAGACCTGTAGCGAGCAGTTTCAGGCCAACAAGGCCAGTGATGCCAATGCAGGTTTGCGCTGGATCCAAAAGGGGGGTGGCTATTGGAGCCTGTGCAACAAGAAGCTGAAGGGCGCCTGATCCACCATTCCTTTGGCCAGCCCCAGTCTGGCGCATGGACAGGGCAGGACGCTCATCTTATAAGCGGCGCGCATTCTAGCTTGTCGGAGCAAACATGAGCATCGCCGCCGAAGCCGATTTCGCCGCCCAGCGTCAGACGATGGTGGATTGCCAGATTCGCACCTTCGATGTGACGGATCCGGCGGTGATCGACCGTTTCCTTGTAGTGCCGCGTGAGCGCTTTGTGCCAAATCATCTGCAGGCTTTAGCCTATTCCGATGCTATGCTGGAAATCCGCGCAGCGCAGGAAACGCGTGTCCTTTTGGCGCCACTTGTTTTGGCCCGCATGATGCAGGGCGCTAGTCTGGTCGCCACTGACCGCGTGCTCGATGTTGCCGGTGCGGCGGGTTATTCTGCGGCACTATTGGCTGGTCTGGCGCAGGATGTTGTTTCTCTGGAATCAGATACCGCACTTTCTGCTCAAGCGGCTGGTAACTTTGCAGCGGCCGGACTTGCCAATGCGCATGCTGTAGCAGGGGCTCTGGATGGATCCAGCATCACTGGTCTTTTTGACATGATATTCGTCAATGGCGCTGTCGAGGACGGCCTTGATGCCTTGCTCTCAAAACTTGCATCTGGTGGTCGTCTGATCGCTATCCAGATGATTGCAGGGCATGCTGGTAAAGTAACACGGTTTGAGAAGGTCGGTGGTGAGACAAGCCGCCGTGTCCTGTTCAATGCCGCGGCTCCGGTGTTGAGTGCTTTTGCGGCTCGCAAGTCTTTTGTCTTTTAGTCGCATCTGTATCTTTTTTTGAAACATTTATTGCTTATTTCATTGCGCTTGTGTTTGCAGAATTATTTTTCAGGCGAAACCGCCCCCCTTTCTGAACCCATTATTACAAGCCGAGCCTCCAGCTGTTGTGAATTCAGTAACCGGTAAGGTTAATAGTTCGGTTCAGTAAGTACTGATTCGAGGATGCAGATGGTTCGTCGTGACATGATTGTTGCAGGTGCTGGCAAGAGTCGCGCTTGTGTGTCTGAGCGCATAATGGCGCTTGCGGCATTGACAGCTTGCGCGATGTTCATCGCCGCTCCGGCTTCTGCCGAGACCATCTCCAACGCTCTGGCGCGTGCTTACGTTTACAATCCTGATCTGAACCAGCAGCGTGCCTCGGGTCGTTCGACCGATGAAAACATGCCCTCTGCCTTGTCGGGCTATCGTCCGACCATCACAGCCACCAGCGATATTGGCCGTGCTTGGCAGGAGACGCATTCGGGTGCTGCGGCCAAGACGCTGGGTGATGCACGCGCTTCGACCACTCCGCGCGGTGCGGGCCTGACGGTGACGCAGAATTTGTGGAACGGCAACCGCACCATGAATGGTGTGAGCCGCGCTGAAGCGCAGATTTTTTCAGCCCGCGAGCAGATCCGCCTGACGGAGCAAAATGTTCTCGCCAACGCGGCCACGTCCTACATGAACGTGCTGCGCGATACGGCCATTCTCAATCTTCGCCGCAACAACGTCGAAGTGCTTGAGCAGCAATTGCGCCAGACGCGTGATCTCTTCCAGGTCGGTGAAGTGACCCGCACAGACGTGGCGCAGTCAGAAGCTTCACTGGCACAGGGCCAGGCGGATGCGTTCACCGCACAATCCAATTTGCAGACCAGCATTGCCAATTATCGCAATGTGATTGGTGACGAGCCCAAGAATTTGCAGGCCGCACGCCCGCTGGACAAGCTGATCCCGCCGTCTTTGCAGGCCGCTATCGGCATGTCTGAAATGGAGCATCCCGCTTTGCAGGCCGCTCGTTTCACGGCAGAGGCTGCCAAGATCAACGTGCGCGTGATTGAAGGTCAGCTTTATCCGACCATTGGTCTCACGGGTTCGCTGGCGCGCCGCAATGATGCGATTGCCTCACCGGGCGTGAATTCCACGCAGGCGTCCATCGTCGGCTCCTTGTCGGTGCCGATCTATGAAGGTGGCGCAACTTATGCCGCCGTGCGTCAGGCCAAGGAATTGTTTTCTCAGTCGCAATTGCAGGCGGATCTGCAGCGCGAAACCATTCGCGCAACGGTCGTCTCGACTTGGGGTGTCTGGGCCAATTCGTCGGCTGTGATTCAGGCCGCTCAGGCGCAGGTGCGCGCGGCTGAAATCGCGCTCAATGGTGTTCGGGAAGAAGCCAAGGTCGGCCAGCGCACAACGCTTGATGTCTTGAACGCCCAGCAGGTCCTGCTCAATGCCCGCGTGCTCCTGGTGACTGCGCAGCGCGACCGCGTTGTGGGCTCCTATTCCGTGGTGGCCTCGACGGGTCGCCTGTCGGCCAGCACGTTGGGCCTCGAAGTGACCACCTATGACCCGACCATTCACTACGAACAAGTCAAGGGTAAATGGATCGGCACGGGCACGCCTGACGGTCGCTGACCTGCCTTAAAGGCAGCGCCTGTCCACAGCCGGTTTTTTCAGTGTCTTGCTCTGTTGGATCCACGCGTTCAAAGTACGGCTCAGGGCGGCTTGGCCTTTTTGTCTGGCCTGTCGCCCGCAATGTGAACGCGTATCTGAAAGAGCACCGGCGTCATGACTGCCATTTCGGAATCCAAAGCTGCTGAACAGCGAGCTCATGAACCCTCTATGGAGGAGATTCTGGCCTCGATTCGCCGCATTATTTCCGAAGATCAGGCTACGCCGCTCACGCCCCGTGCTGCGCCTCCTGCGCGCGTTGCCGAACCGGTGCTTTCGGCGCCCCCGCCGGCACCGATCCGCCCCTTGCCCTCGACCCCCTTTTACGCGCCCCGCCAGCCCGAGCCTTTGCGCGCTGCTGCGCCCCCGCGCCTTGTCGAGACGCCTGCGCCATTGGCCCCCACTTATTATCATCTGGACGAGCCTTTGCTCTCGGATAAGGCCGATGCAGCTGTGGCATCCTCCTTCCAGACCCTGAATACGACCCGTGCGGGCCTGCCCGGGGCCGAGGCTATGGATGCCATGGCCCGCGACCTGTTGCGCCCGATGCTCAAGCAATGGCTGGATGACAATCTGCCCCCCATCGTCGAGCGACTGGTCCGGGCCGAAATCGAGCGCGTGGCCCGCGGCCCGCGCTGAGACATCACTTTCATTGACAGTCTGATCGCGCTCGGCTTTTTAAGCCGCAATGCAGAGTCGTGCCCCGCGCGCGCCCAGTTCACAAAAGTTCGGATATTTCGATGATGGAAAAGACCTTCGACCCCGCCAGCGTGGAAACGCGCATTGCCAGCGCGTGGGAAGCCGCTGAGGCGTTCAAGGCTGGCCGTGCGGACCGCGCGGGCGCAGAGCCCTTTTCCATTGTCATCCCGCCGCCCAATGTGACGGGCTCTCTGCATATGGGCCATGCGCTCAACAATACGCTGCAGGATATTCTGTGCCGCTTTGAACGCATGCGCGGCAAGGATGTGCTCTGGCAGCCGGGAACCGATCACGCGGGCATTGCCACGCAGATGGTGGTCGAGCGTCAGCTTGCTGAGCGTGGTGAGCCGGGTCGTCGCGACATGGGTCGCGAAAAGTTTCTGGAAAAAGTCTGGGCGTGGAAAGCGGAATCGGGCGGGGCGATTGTCAATCAGCTGAAGCGTCTGGGCGCATCGTGTGATTGGTCGCGCGAACGTTTCACGATGGATGAAGGTCTGTCGCGCGCGGTTTTGAAAGTGTTTGTTGATCTGCACGCGCAGGGCCTCATCTACAAGGACAAGCGCCTAGTGAACTGGGATCCGAAATTGCTCACCGCCATTTCTGATCTCGAAGTGCAGCAGGTCGAGAGCAAGGGCCATTTGTGGCATTTCAACTATCCGCTCGAAGGCAAGATTTATAACGCGGACGATTCCTCGACCTACATCACGGTGGCAACGACGCGCCCGGAAACGATGATCGGCGATACAGCCGTTGCCGTGCATCCGGAGAATGAGAAGCTTGGGCACCTGATCGGCAAGAATATCGTGCTGCCGCTCGTGGGACGCATCATCCCGATTGTGGGCGATACTTATGCCGACCCTGAAAAGGGGACAGGTGCGGTGAAGATTACGCCCGCCCATGACTTCAACGATTTTGAAGTCGGCAAGCGTCACAATCTGCCGATGATCAACATTCTCGATGCCGAAGGGCGTTTGCTGCTCGACGGCAATGAAGCCTTTTTGGCAGGCGTAACTGCATCCGATGATCTGGCGGCCGTGTTGGGCCTGCATCATGTGGATCGCGCGCCGGCCCGCAAGGCGATTGTGGCTATGATGGAAGAGCGTGGCCTGTGCCCGCTGATTGAGCCGCATCTCAATCAGGTGCCGCATGGCGATCGCTCGGGCGTTGTCATTGAACCTTGGCTCACCGACCAATGGTATGTTGATGCGCACACACTCGCCCAGCCAGCGCTGAAGGCCGTGCGTGAAGGCAAGACGAGCTTCATCCCGAAGAATTGGGAAAAGACCTATTTTGAATGGCTCGAAAACATCCAGCCCTGGTGCATTTCGCGCCAGCTCTGGTGGGGTCATCAGATCCCTGCGTGGTATGCGCCCGATAGTGAAGTCTTTGTGGCTATGTCCGAAGACGAGGCCCATGCGCAGGCCGAAAAACATTTTGGTCGCAAGGTCGAACTAAAGCGCGACGAAGATGTGCTCGACACATGGTTCTCGTCAGCGCTCTGGCCGTTCTCGACGCTCGGCTGGCCGGATGATGCTCCGGAAGTGAAGCGCTATTATCCGACCAGTGTTCTGGTCACCGGCTTTGACATCATCTTCTTCTGGGTTGCCCGCATGATGATGATGGGCATCCATTTCATGGATGAAATCCCCTTCAAGCATATTTACATCCATGCGCTCGTCCGTGACGAGAAGGGCGCGAAAATGTCGAAGTCGAAGGGCAATGTCATTGACCCGCTCGATCTCGTCGACACATACGGCGCCGATGCTTTGCGCTTCACGCTGGCGGCTATGGCCGCGCAAGGCCGCGACATCAAACTCGCAACATCACGCGTCGAAGGCTATCGGAATTTCGCCACCAAACTCTGGAACGCATCGCGCTTTGCCGAAATGAATGGCTGCGCGCGCGTTGAAGGCTTTGCGCCTGAGACTGTTTCACTCGATGTGAACCGTTGGATCTTGGGCGAAGCGCAAAAGGCGGTTGCAGACGTGAGCGGCGCGATTGAAGCCTATCGCTTCAATGATGCGGCCAATGGCGTCTATCGCTTTGTCTGGAACATTTTCTGCGACTGGTATGTCGAGCTGACCAAGCCGATTCTGCAGGGCGAGGATGGCGCGGGCAAAGACGAGACGCGTGCGACGACGGCTTATGTCATCGATGTCATCTTGAAAATGCTGCATCCCTTCATGCCCTTCCTCACGGAGGAGCTGTGGGCGATCAAGGGCGCGGAAGGCCCGGCGCGCACGTCACTGCTCATTCTGGCTGACTGGCCGGCCCTCAAGGGTCTCGAGCATGAGGGGGCTGAGGCTGAGATCGGCTGGATGGTCGATCTCATTTCCGAAATCCGCTCTGTGCGCTCCGAAATGAATGTGCCAGCCAGCGCGCAAATGCCGCTTGTGCTGGTGGGCGTCTCACCTGAGATGAAGGCGCGTGCCGAGCGGGGGCTGGATACGCTGAAGCGTCTGGCGCGTGTCTCGGAGCTGTCCTTTGCGGAGGTGGCACCTGCTAATTCGGCCCAGATGATCGTGCGCGGTGCGCTGGTCGCTCTGCCGCTTGAGGGCATTATCGATATTTCTGCCGAGAAGACGCGTCTGGTGAAGGAAATCGCCAAGCTTGAGGGCGAGGTGAAGAAGATCGACGCCAAGCTTGGCAATGCCGACTTTGTGGCCCGCGCCCCCGACGAGGTGGTCGAGGAAAATCGCGAACGTCGGGCCGATGCGGTGTCGCGGATCGACAAAATGTCGGAGGCCCTGAAGCGCCTGTCCTGAGCGTTTGACGGCGGTAATCGTTGCAGTTGCGCCACAGGTCAGCAGGATGTTTTGAAGGAACCTGCGCATACGGGGTTTATGCCGCGATTCAGCCATAAACCCCGCGCTATCTCAGGCGGCTAACGGTGCTTGTGCCGGTGGCGAGTCTGGGCAGTGCGGGGCAGATCGTGTATGGTCGTGAGTGGTCTTTCCAAAGGCGAGCGCAAATCCTGTTGCTGCTAGGTGACAGATTAACCCTCTTTGCATCGAACCACCCGCAAGCCGCTATTCCAGGCCAAGTGCCTCTTCCACCTCCGCAAACTAGCTGGCATGAAGATCACCTGACCTTTGGTAAGGCGTACGAGATTGTGGTCCATGCGGTCATTTGAGAAAATCATTCTCCTGAGCCTGTGCGTGAGCCTGTCCGGCCCCGCTTTTGCGCTTGATGGTTCCGAGAGCCCGGCCGGCGTTTCTCCACAAATGCCCACTTTCAAAAATTCCCTTCACGCATTGAATGAAGCCATTCTTGGTCTGCGCACTGGCGATGCTGCCTCTTCGGTCGAGGCGCTCAAATATGCAGCGGCCGGTGGACAGTCTTTGGCGCAACGGAAACTGGCGCGCATGTATGCGGCGGGCGAGGGCGTGCCCCATGATGACGCCAAGGCCTATGAATATTTTCTGCAGATCGTGACCAATTACGACGAGGACAATATTTCGCGTCGTGAGATCGGCATCATTTCCAGCGCCTATGTGGCGGTGGGGATTTATGCGCTCAATGGTCTGCCGCAGATCAAGATGAAGGCGGATGTCTTCCGCGCCTATGAGCTGTTCCAGTTCGCGGCTTCGACCTTCGGTGATCCGAATGCGCAATATAATCTGGCGCGCATTTATCTCGACGGCGTGGGCATCAAGCGTGATCCGCGCCAAGCCGCAGGGTGGCTCGTTCTGGCGGCTGAAAAGAACCATATGGAAAGCCAGGCTTTGCTGGGCAATCTGCTGTTCACAGGCCAAGGCGTGCAGCGCCAGCGCTCCAAGGGTCTCATGTATCTGACGCTCGCGGTTGAGAGCGCAGGGGATGATCCCAAACATGCGTGGGTTGTGGACTTGCACGACAAGGCGCTGAAAGTGGCCAATGATGGCGACCGTCAGGGCGCGGCCACGTTGCTCACAGATTACGTCGCGCGGCGCTGACTTAAGCCGCGCCTTTTCCGCTGGTCCGCATTTTCGGATGCACGGCCTTGGTCTCGATTTCGAGCTCGGGGATCGCAATGATGCGTGTGCCCTGAAAATCCGTGCGCAGTACGATCAGACCATTTTCTTCCATGTTGGACAGCAGGCGGCGCGCGCGCCCCGGTGAATGGCTGCCGAAAAATTGCGCGATCTCGGCATCATCGGGCGCTTGGCGTTCGGCAACAGCGGCGCGTGCAATCAGCAAGAAGGGCGCGCGCATGTCATCGGGCAAGCGATCAGACAGGTCGATGGATTTTGACCAGAGTTTGGGATCGACCTTTTCAGGTGCCGAGACTTCCGCGCGTTTCACATTGAGCATTTTGTGAAAGCCGCGCAGATCAGGCAGAGCCGCGCCCAATCGCTTGATGCGACAGCGGGTGAGAAAATCGCGATGCAAATCCGCCACAGGTCGGAAGGCGATCTGCGCATCTTCCGCCATGCTGGCGATGATCTCATCCATGGCCTGTGTGCGTTGCGCATCGGTCAGATCAGGTGCTGGCGCTGCGATATAGGCGGGCGTGGGTGCGGCTTCAATGCGCGCCATCACAGTGTCGGTGCTGGCTGCTGATGCGCTTGCCTTGATGGACCGCTTGGGAGGCGGGGGCGCATCCATGGAAAAGATGAGGTCATGGGCTGGCGCTTCGGCCTTGGCACCGGGCAGGGGCAGAAGTTTTGGTGCACCGCCACGATCGGCTGTCTCGACATCACCAATGGCAATGGTGAGGGGCCGGCGCGCAATGGCGGGACCTAGGCCGACAAAGGAACCGCGCTGCAAATCGCGGAACATTTCGGCTTGGCGCTTTTCCATGCCGAGCAGATCAGCAGCGCGCGCCATGTCAATGTCCAGAAATGTGCGGCCCATCAGAAAGTTCGAGGCTTCTGCGGCGACATTTTTGGCGAGTTTGGCGAGGCGCTGCGTGGCGATGACGCCAGCCAAGCCGCGTTTGCGGCCACGGCACATGAGATTGGTCATGGCGGCCAGTGACTGGCGGCGCGCGTCGTCAGACGCGTCGGCAGAAGCCGCTGGCGCGAAGAGCTGCGCCTCATCCACAACGACCAGCATGGGGAACCAGTAATCGCGATCAACCTCGAACAGGCCGTTCAGAAACAGCGCGGCGCATTTCAATTGCGCGTCCACTTCGACACCCTCCAGATTGAGGATGACGGAGACGCGGTGCTGGCGTGCGCGTGTGGCAATGGCTGAGAGTTCGGCATCGGTCGATTGGGCAGCATCAACAACCACATGACCGAAGCGCTCAGCCAATGTGACGAAATCGCCTTCCGGGTCGATGACGACCTGCTGGACGAGGCCGGCACTTTGTTCGAGCAGGCGGCGCAACAGATGCGATTTTCCTGAGCCCGAATTGCCCTGCACCAGCAGGCGGGTCGCCAGAAGTTCCTCCAGATCAATCAGCCCCGGGCTTTGCGCGCCGGTCAGGCCAATGTCGATATGTGTGCTCATGGCACCGGGATTAGCATCTCTGCCGCCACGGAATCAGGCTTCTGCGGGCGGTATGCACAGGGGAAACGCATTGACACCTCAGGATCGCCCACCTAATCCGGCCCAATCCCGTGAGGAGCCTCCCAAATGCGCGCTCTGGCGCCCTTGATCCTGCCCGTCGGGGCCTTTCTCGCCCTCGTTGGGCTGGGGCTGGCTTTGCCTGCTTTGGCGCAGGTGCTGGATCTGGCGCTGCCGTTTTTCGGGCTGATCCTTCTGGGCTTCTGTCTGGGCCGCCTCTTCGACATTGCCGAAGAGGGGCTCGCCTGGATGCATGCCTTTATCGTCTATGTCGCGCTGCCGGCGCTGTTATTCAATCTGATCGCCGTGACGCCGCTTGATGAGCTGGCGAATGTTAAATTCATCGCCATCACCACCCTGTCGACGACGATTGCTTTCTTTGTCGCGTTTGGCGCGGGGCTTGTGGCCGCGCGTGGTGATTGGGCGCAAGCCACCATCCAAGGTGTGGGCGGGGCTTATTCCAATGTTGGCTATATGGGGCCGGGGCTCACGCTTGCGGCCTTGGGCACGTCATCGGCGGTGCCCACTGCGCTGGTTTTTGTGTGTGACAGCATTTTCTTTTTCACCATCGTGCCCTTCATGATGGGGATCGCAGGTGCGCAGAAAATGCGGATAGGTGAGACGCTCTGGCTGATCGCCAAGCGTATCCTGACGCATCCGTTCAACATTGCGACCGCGCTTGGTATTCTGGCGGCCACTGCGCATTGGCAGCCGCCGATGGCGATTGGCAAAATGCTGACCTATCTGGCGAATGCGTCTGCGCCCTGCGCACTTTTCACCATGGGTGTGACGGTGGCTTTGCGGCCCGTGAAACGCATTGCAGGCGAAATTCCGGTGATCTTGTCGATCAAACTGATCGCCCATCCTTTGCTGGTCTGGGCCTTGCTGTCGCTCACGGGTGATTATGGGGCGGTGTGGACATTCACCGCCGTTCTGATGGCAAGCCTGCCGCCGGCGCTCAATGTTTTTGTCATGGCGAGCCAATACAAGGTTTATGTCGAGCGCGCGTCAGCCATCATTCTGGTCGGCACCATCGCATCAGTCGTGAGCGTCACGGGCCTGCTCTATCTCATCAAAGCGGGCGGGGTGCCCTACAAGCTGTTTTGAGCTTGCATGAGGCGCGGCACCGATCCGCGTGGCATGACGCCTTCGCGCATGACCATGCGCTTCAGTGGGCGAATGGCTGACAGTGTCAGCAGGCCCGCGCCACGCATGAAATCGACCGGCAAGAAGGCGCTGAGCAAGGAGCGGTTGAGCATATCAACGCCCGCCACGCGCGAGCTGATGTCAGAGCGGCGCGCCGCGTCATAGCGGGTGAGCGCATCGGGCGCGCCCGGATCTTCTGCCATCTCCAGACAATCAATGAGATGGGCAATGTCGCGCATGCCAAGGTTGAGGCCTTGCGCGCCAATGGGGGGAAAGCCATGCGCGGAATCGCCCACCAAGGCGACACGGTTTTGCGCGAATTTATCCGCCACCAAACCGCTCATGGGGAATGCGCCACGCGGGCCTTCAAGTTTCAACTTGCCCAGAAGATGATGGCTCTGGCGCGTCATCTCGGCAGCCAGTTTGTCATCATCCAGTGCCTGCCGACGGCGCGCCTCTGTGGGGTCCATCATCCACACGAGGCTTGAGCGGTGTGGCGTGCCATTACGCGCTGGCAAAGGCACCAGTGTGAACGGGCCTTGGCGTGTGTGGAATTCGGTCGAGACTTCGCGATGGGGCTGATCATGCGTCAGCAAAGCGGTGAGGGCCACTTGCGGATAGGACCAGTCGCGCGTGGCGATACCCGCTGCCTTGCGCAAAATGGATTTGCGCCCTTCGGCTGCGATCAGCAATTTTGCAGACAGTGTGCGCCCGTCCTCCAGCGTCACATCTGCCGATGACGCATGGACCTGCGCGCTGGAAACTTTCGCGTCGATCAAACTGATGCGCGGCTCGGCGCGCGCGGCATCCAGCAGATGCGAGACGAGCAGGCGGTTCTCGATATTCTCGCCAAACACATCGAGGCTGATTTCCGAGGCACGGAATTCGACGGGCGGAGTGCGAAACAGCGAACCCGTGTCATCGACGATGCGCATGGTCTCAAGTGCTGCGAAATCGGGCCGCAAGCGTTCAATGACACCCAGATTGGCGAGCAGTTTGAGCGAGCCGTCAAACAGCGCAACGGTGCGCGCGGTGGGCGACAGATCGGGCTGTCCGACGAGCGCCACCTTGCGCCCCGCCTGCGCGAGCGCAAGCGCGGTGGTCAGGCCGGCGGCGCCTGCGCCTACAATGATTGTGTCTGGTACGGCTGTCTCGTTCATGCTCAGCTATCTAAGGCGCGCGATGGGCTTTGGCGAGGCTCAATGGGCTTTCAAATGCCCGGTTCTTTGCAGGATGAGACCAAGAACCGCACCCGCTGCAATGCCTGCGATCAGATCGACAAAGACCACCAGCAGGAAGGTCAGCGCAACGACGCTGGCTGCCGCCCGGTCATATTTGAAGATGCGAGCGATGGTCTGTTTCTCGATCATGTTCCAGGCGACCAGCGCCAGCACGCAGGCCAGGGCGGCCAGCGGCACATAGGCGGCCAGCGGGGCGGCCAGAACCATGAAGAGCAGCAGGAAGAGAGCATGCAGCATGCCCGAGACCGGGCCATGGGCATGGGCGCGGATGTTGGTGGCCGTGCGGGCAATGGTGCCGGTGGCGCAGATGGCGCCAAACAGAGCGCAGGCGATGTTGGCATAGCCTTGCGCGACCAGCTCGCAATTGGAGCGGTGCTGGCGGCCCGACATGCCATCGGCGACCACGGCTGAGAGGAGCGATTCCATGCCGCCCAGAAAAGCCAGCGCGAGGGCTGTTGGAAGGAGTTCGGTCAGGCGCGCAAGATCAAAGGCGGGCAGGGATGGGGATGGCAGGGCATTGGGGATGCCGCCGAATTTGGTGCCGACGGTCTCAACCGGCAGACCAAAAGCCCAGACCGCGAGCCCCGAGAGAACAACGCCGATCAACAGGCCGGGAAAGCTCGGCGCGATTTTGCGCAGCCAGAGCATCAGGGCGAGGCAGGCCGCCGACAGGCCAATGGTCACCGGATTGGCGCTGGAGCGCGCCTCCCACAGGGCCGCGATCCGCGCGATGACCTCAGAGGGGTCGACTTTGAGCGTCAGGCCAAAGAGGTCGCGCAGCTCATTGGAAAAAATAATGACCGCAATGGCGGCCGTAAATCCGGTGAGCACTGGATGGGGAATGTGGCGGATCAGCGTGCCCAGCCGCAAATAGCCCAAGGTGAGCAGGAAAAAGCCCGCCATCAGGGTGGCCAGCAGAAAGCCGTCATAGCCGAAGCGGGCAATCGTGGTGGCAATCAGCCCGATGAAGGCCGCCGCTGGTCCACCGATCTGAAACCGGCTGCCGCCCAGGAGCGAAATCACAAAGCCCCCGACAATGGCCGAAAACAGCCCGTGCTCCGGCTTGGCGCCTGAGCCAATGGCAATGGCCATGGACAGCGGCAGGGCGACAATGGCGACGGTGAGGCCCGCCAAGGCGTCGGCTTTGAGCTCTTTGGCCCCATAGCCTTCGCGTAACACGGTGACGAGTTTGGGCGTGAAGGCCCCAATGGTCTTTGTTCTTGTGGTCATCATCCGTGTGGGGTTCGACTCAAAGGGTCAGTCATCATAAGCATTCACAGACGTTCTGGAACCGTCTGTTGCACCGCCTTGGGCGGAGCAGCATGATGCGGCTCCCCGAGATTCTGGAGTTTCTGATGACCAAGGCCATTCGTATCCATCGCACAGGCGGTCCGGAAGTGATGGTGATGGAGGATGTGACCCTGCCCAAGCCCGCCAAGGGCGAGGTGTTGGTGCGCAACCATGCCATCGGTCTCAATTTCATCGATATTTATTTCCGCCAAGGATCCTATCCCACACAGCTGCCTTTCACGCCCGGCAATGAAGGCGCGGGTGAAGTGGTGGCCGTGGGTCGTGGTGTCAGCGAATTCAAAGCAGGCGACCGCGTCGCTTATGTGGCGACACTGGGTTCTTATGCAGAAGAGCGCCTTGTGCCTGCGGCCTCGCTGATCAAATTGCCCAAGAGCATTTTATATGAAATGGGCGCGGCGATGATGCTGAAGGGCCTCACCGCGCAATATCTCCTGCGTCGCACATTCAAAGTGAAGCCCGGCGATACGATTTTGGTGCACGCAGCAGCTGGCGGTGTGGGGCTCATCCTTTGCCAATGGGGCAAGGCTTTGGGCGCAACAGTCATCGGCACCGTGGGTTCGGAAGAAAAAGCCAAGCTCGCCAAAAAGGCCGGCGCGAAAAATGTCATTCTCTACAAGACAGAAGATTTTGCCGCGCGCGTGAAAGAGATCACCAAGGGCAAGCTGTGTGATGTTGTCTATGATGGCGTCGGCAAGGATACATTCCCGGGCTCGCTCGATTGCCTGAAGCCGCTGGGCATGTTCGTGTCTTATGGATCTGCATCGGGCCAATTGGATGCGTTCAACATTGGCCTGCTGGCGCAGAAGGGATCGTTGTTCATGACGCGCCCGACCCTGTTCACCTATATTGCCAAGCGCGAAGATTATGTGGCTATGGCCAAGGATCTGATGCGGGCGATTTCGCGCGGTGATGTGACGATCCCGATCCATGCACGCTACAAGCTTGCTGATGTCGCGCAGGCGCATGCCGATCTGGGTGCGCGGGCCACGACCGGCGCGACTGTTTTGTTGCCGTGAGCCTGTCGGAAACCAAAGCCACAGAGGGTCGCAAGCCGCTAATTGCCATGCGTGGCATCACCAAGCGGTTTGGCGATTTTCTCGCCAATGACGGGATTGATCTCGATATTCATGCGGGCGAAGCGCATGCGCTTTTGGGCGAGAATGGCGCTGGCAAATCAACCTTGGTGAAAATTCTCTATGGGCTTTTGGAATCGAGCGCCGGTTCCATTGCGCTGGATGGACAAGCCGTCTCGTTTGCATCGCCCGAGGCCGCGCGTGCGGCTGGCATTGGCATGGTGTTCCAGCATTTCTCCTTGTTCGACAATCTGACAGTTGCTGAGAATATCGCACTGGTTCTGCCCGACAGTGAAGGCATGGAGGGCATAGCTGCGCGCATCGACACACTCACGCGCCGCTATGGTCTGCAACTGGACCCCAAGCGCGACGTCTGGACGCTGTCAGCGGGCGAGCGCCAACGCATCGAAATTGCACGCTGTCTTTTGCAAAATCCCAAGCTGATCATTCTGGATGAGCCGACGTCTGTCTTGACGCCGCAAGAGGCTGAGACGCTTTTTGCCACGCTTGAAATTCTGCGGCTCGAGGGCCGCGCCATTCTCTATATTTCGCACAAGCTCGAAGAAGTGCGTCGCTTGTGTGAGCGGGCCACCGTGCTGCGCGCAGGCAAAGTGGTTGCCACCTGTCAGCCGCGTGAGGAGAGCGTGCGCTCGCTGGCGGCCTTGATGGTGGGCACACATCTGGTGGATGTGCGCGCCAAACCCAATGACATGCTGGGGCCTGACCGACTGACATTGAACCATCTGTCGATGCCCGCACAGGACATGCATGGGGTTGCATTGAAAGATGTCACGCTCAGCGTGCGCGGTGGAGAGGTGTTTGGCATTGCGGGGATTGCTGGCAATGGTCAGGACGAATTGTTTGCCAGCCTGTCGGGGGAGCAATTGGCGCGCCAAGGCGTTGCGGTCCAGATCGATGGGATTTCTGTGGGTCGCGAGGGGATTAATCTGCGCCGCCAATATGGCGCGGCCTTTGTGCCGGAAGAGCGCAATGGACACGCAGCGGCGCCTGATTTCTCACTGTCGGACAATATCATCCTGTCGCGTCACGCCTTGGGTGATGTGACGCGTGGCTGGACGCTCGATCAAGCCAATGCCAAAGCGCTGATGCGCGACATTGTTGAAAAATTTGATGTGCGCATGTCAGGCGCTGATCCGGCTGCGCGCACATTGTCGGGCGGCAATTTGCAGAAGTTTCTGGTGGGACGAGAAGTGTCGCGTGCGCCCAGCGTGCTGGTGCTCAATCAGCCGACATGGGGCGTTGATGCAGCTGCATCTGCCGATATTCGCCAGCGGCTGATTAATCTTGCCCGTCAAGGCGCAGCCGTTCTGGTGATATCGCAAGATCTTGATGAATTGTTTGAGATCGCAGACCGGATTGCGGTCATTCACCATGGCCATGTGTCGGCACCGCTGATCACGCGCGAGACCACGCGCGAAGAAATTGGCTTGCTGATGGGTGGCGCAGACGCAACACAAGAAAGTCTCGCCCATGCGCATTGAAATGCAGCGGCGGGCCTCAACGCCGCCGATCATTGAATTTCTCGCGCCTGTGGCAGCCCTTGTCGCGGCGGTGCTGATTGGTGGTGGACTGCTCACGCTGATTGGCAAATCACCAGCGCAAGCTTTCTCTGTCTATTTTCTCGAGCCTTTCACCGATGCCTGGTCGCTGCAGGAGCTCGTGGTGAAAGCGGCTCCCTTGGTGCTGATCGCAACGGGACTGTCGTTTTGCTATCGCGCCAATCTTTGGAATATCGGCGCTGAAGGGCAGTTTGTGATGGGCGGCCTTGTTGGCGGGACCATTGCCGTTGTCACGCAAGGCATGGAGCCGGTTCTGGGTGGGTATTGGATTTTGCCCACCATGCTGCTGGCTGGTGTGATCGCCGGTGTGGCCTATGCGATGATCCCCGCTTTCTTGCGCGCGAAACTGGGTGCCTCTGAAATTTTGACCAGTTTGATGCTGGTCTATATCGCCGAAATCACGCTCGATTATTTTGTGCGTGGCAAATTGCGCGATCCCAAAGGGTTCAATTTTCCCCAAAGCGTGCCGTTCGACGATATTGCGCGCCTGCCTTTCTTGATGGACGGCGAACGGCTGCATGCGGGTGTTTTGTTTGGGCTGATGGCTGTGATTTTGGCGGCCTATATTTTCCGCCGCACCTTGTTTGGCTTTGATGTGAAGCTGGTGGGCTCAGCGCCCAAAGCCGCGCGCTTTGCAGGCTTCAGTGACGCGCGCCTGACATTTGCGGTCTTTGCCATTTCCGGCGGCGCTGCGGGACTGGCAGGTGTGTGCGAAGTGGCAGGCCAGATCGGTCAACTGCAGCCGGTGATCTCACCGGGCTACGGATTTTCGGCCATCATTGTTGCCTTTCTTGGGCGCTTGCAGCCGTGGGGCATTCTGGTTGGCGGGCTTGTGCTGGCGCTCACCATCATTGGTGGCGAGAATGCGCAGATTGCCATGAAAGTGCCGCTCGATATGACACGCGTTTTTCAGGGCACGTTGTTGATGTGCGTTTTGGCCATGGATGTCTTCACCCGCTATCGCTTCCGGTTGGTTCTTTGGAGGCATGTATGAGCCTCCAGATGTTTGAGCTGGTGCTCTTCACCATTTTCACAGCCGCCACGCCCTTGATCATCGCAGCCATTGGCGAATTGGTCAGCGAGCGCGCTGGTGTGCTGAACTTGGGCGTTGAAGGGATGATGATTGCGGGCGCCGCATCGGCTTTCGCCATTGCCATTCTGACAGGCTCGTCCTGGCTCGGCATATTGGGCGGAATAGGGGCGGGCGTCTGTCTGTCTGCCATCTTCGGTGTGCTGGTGATTTTTCTCGCGGCCAATCAGGTCGCAACCGGTTTGGCGCTCACCATTTTGGGAACCGGATTGGCCGGGCTCGTCGGCTCGGGTTTTATCGGCATGAAACGCGATGCCATGGCGCATTTGTCGATCCCGTTTGTGAGTGAGCTGCCGCTCGTTGGCAAATTGCTCTTCACGCATGATGTGTTTGTTTATGCAGGTTGGGCACTTGTGATTGCGACCGGTTGGTTTCTGTCGCGCACACGCGCGGGCCTTGTGTTGCGCGCTGTGGGTGAAAACCATCATTCAGCTCATGCGCTGGGTTTACCTGTGCGCCGCGTGCGTTTTCTGGCTGTTCTGTTTGGCGGTGCTTGCGCGGGATTGGCCGGGGCTTATTTGTCTTTGTCCTACACGCCATTCTGGGCACCTGGCATGACAGCGGGGCGCGGATGGATTGCGCTGGCGCTCGTTGTCTTTGCATCCTGGCGGCCAGCCTATGCTTTCGCTGGAGCTCTGCTGTTTGGTGGGGCCACTGTCTTGCAATTGCATGCGCAGGCGGCGGCACTTGGCATACCGGGGCAATTGCTGACGGCGATGCCTTATCTCGTGACGATCATCGCTTTGGTGGTTTTGTCCCTGCGCCATCGGCGTGGCGCCATTGCGCCTGCTTCGCTGGGCCTGTCGTTTATGCCTGAGCGCTAGGGGCAGAGGCCGAAAGTCTAATCGCCTCCCAATCGCGCAAGCGCTTTGGCTCTCGTATGATCCAAGGTGTTCCGGAGCGAGGTGCCTCCCGCCTCGCGTCAGCCTGGGACCAACTCCTAAACCCGGCGCACCCTTTGGGGCATGCCGGGTTTTCTTTTAGACCGCGATGCCGTGCAGATCATAAGCGTCAGCGCGCTCGATTTTCACCGAGACAATATCACCCGCACGCAAAGGGCGGCGCGAGGCGACATAGACCGATCCGTCAATATCCGGCGCATCAGATTTGCTGCGGCCTTTGGAAACGGTGGGGCCCGGCTTATCAATGATGACCTGCAGACGCTTGCCGACTTTGTTGGTCAGGATTTTGGCGCTGATCGCCTGCTGCTTTTCCATGAAGCGACGATAGCGAATGTCTTTGACCTCTTCGGGCACAGGTGCGAGCCCGAGATCATTGGCGACCGCGCCGGTGACGGCTTCATATTTGAATGCGCCAACACGATCGAGCTTGGCTTCGCCCAGCCAGTCGAGCAGCATTTCAAAATCTTCTTCCGTCTCACCGGGAAAGCCAACAATGAAAGTTGAACGCAAGGTGAGGTCAGGGCAAATGTCACGCCATTTGCGAATCCGCTCAAGCGTCTTGTCGATGTTACCGGGGCGTTTCATTGCCTTCAGCACATTGGGAGAGGCATGTTGGAACGGGATGTCGAGATAGGGCAACACCAGTCCTTCAGCCATGAGCTCAAGCACATCGTCAACATGGGGGTAGGGGTATACATAATGCATGCGCACCCAAGCGCCGAGGCTTCCTAGTTCCTTTGATAGTTCATAGAAGCGTGTGCTGATTGAACGATCTTTGTATTGGCTCTGTGCATATTTTAGATCTAGGCCATATGCTGATGTGTCTTGTGAGATGACGAGCAATTCCTTGACGCCGGCGGCCACGAGTTTTTCGGCCTCACGCAAAACATCCCCAATGGGGCGCGATACAAGATCGCCACGCAATTTTGGGATGATACAGAATGAACAGCGATTGTTGCAGCCTTCCGAAATCTTCAAATAGGCATAGTGGCGCGGTGTGAGTTTGACGCCCTGCGGTGGCACAAGGTCTAGAAAAGGATCATGCGCAGGTGGCACGGCCTGATGCACAGCGCCCATCACGCTTTCATAAGCCTGTGGTCCAGTAATCGCCAGCACATTAGGGAAACGATCACGGATCTGCTCAGGCTCTGCACCCATACAACCGGTGACAATGACTTTACCGTTCTCTTTCATCGCCGCACCAATGGCATCGAGCGATTCAGCCTTGGCACTATCCAAAAAGCCACATGTGTTGACGATGACCGCATCAGCTCCGGAATGATTGCGGGTAATTTCATACCCTTCCGCTCGCAATTGCGTGATGATGCGTTCGCTGTCTACGAGTGCCTTTGGGCAGCCTAGGGACACGAAGGATATGCGGGGAAGATCTGGAGATTCGGTGGGCGCGCTCATGAGGGTTCCGTGCCATGTCGAGAGTCGGCTTGCAACCGAGGCTTTGAGGCTAGGGCCGGCTGCTGATTTCAATGCTTATGGACTATTTTTAGAATAGAAACAAACTTGACGTTGATTGCGATGTTCTTGACGGTTTTATCGACCCCTAGAACCTAAAATGAGGCTTGATCATCAGACAGATGAAGGAACATCAACCCGTGTCATCAACTGTTGTGAATCTTGTTACCAAAGAGAGTGTTTCAGAGGCGGCACAGCTCGATTCCATCGCGCCAAAGAGCAGTTGCTTGATACGATCCATGGTGTCGGCCCGAACTCAGAGAATGACAGTTAGGGACAACAGAGCAAGTTTAAGGCCAGCTGGATTATTCGATTAAGTATTTGTTTTTAAAGGATCTAAAAGATGTCGGGGCTTTGACGCCTATAGGGAAGTTGATTAATTTACTCAGCATTTTTGCTGGCCAGACCTTTCACCTCTCCCTTTTTCTGGCGCTCTGAAAGCTAAGTCTGCTAAGTTTTTCAGATCAAAAGAACTGGGGGCCATAGGCTCACCCGTCATTGGGAGGATGAATTGACGTTCAGCATTGCTTCGTTTGCGACACCAGCAGGCCCCCGCGCCGCGCTTATCATGAATGGTCAGATTATCGACATTGCCCTAGCTACTGGCCAAGAAGCAGATGCCAGTGTTCTTGCCTTGTTGGAGAATCTGGACGCCAATCTGGTCCGGTTGGACAAGCTGGCTGCCAGCAATCCCCCGGGCTTGTCTGTTGATGCAGTAACGCTCCTACCTCCCATTCCTCTCCCACCCGTTCTCTATTGCGCGGGTTCCAATTACGCTGATCATGCGGCCGAAATGGCCAAGGCAGCTGGTCGTGAACCGCCCAAAGATCCCCATGATCTCGGCCAGCGCTCTTGGCACTTTCTGAAATCATCGCGTTCGGCCATTGGCCCGAATGCCGACATTCCATTCCCGCCCCACATCAAGAAACTGGATTGGGAGGCGGAGCTCGGTGTTGTCATCGGTCGCACCTGCCGCAATGTCAGTGAAGAGCAGGCTCTTGATTACGTGGCCGGCTATCTGATCGCCAATGATCTGTCGGCCCGCGATCTGTCGCGTCGAGATGGCGTTCCGGACAATTCCATTTTTCGAAATGACTGGATTTCTCACAAAAGTTTTGACGGCGCTTGTCCGCTCGGTCCTTGGATCACATTGGCGCGCGATGTTCCCGATCCGCATAATCTGAAAATGCGCTTGGATGTGAACGGTGACGTCAAACAGGATTCCAACACCGGTTATATGATCTTTGACATCAAGGAGCAGATCGCCGATCTGTCGAGTCGTATGACGCTATATCCGGGCGACATCATCCTGACCGGCACGCCTGCTGGCGTTGGCAATGGCCGGGGTGAATATCTCAAAAAGGGCGATGTGGTGACGATTGAGATCGAGCACTTGGGTAAGATAAGAAATCATTTAATATAAAAAACATTAGTTTAGGCATTCTTTTTCAAGTAAATTAAGAGCAAAATCTAGGGCCGCGCGGCGTATGCTGGCGCGGCCTTTGTCATCAAAGCGCTGTTCGAAGTGTCGGGGCTTATGTCCGGTGCGTGCACACGCAAAGTGTACGAGGCCAACCGGCTTGTCGACGCTGCCACCGCCTGGTCCCGCAATGCCTGTAATGGAGACCGCTATGTCTGCATTCGCGTTTCGCAATGCACCGTATGCCATTGCATTGGCAACATCAGCGCTGACTGCACCGTTAGCTTCGATCAGAGCCATGGGCACGCCGAGCATGTCGGCTTTGGCCTCATTGGAGTAGGTGACAAAACCACGATCAACGACCGCTGACGAGCCCGGCACTTCGGTCAGCAAGGCGGCCACGAGCCCACCCGTGCAGGATTCAGCCGTGGCGATTTTGAGGCCCTTGTCGGCACACAAAGCTATGAGAGCGGTGGCGCGGACAAGCAGTTCTGGCTCGAAGATTGATGTCATGTCGGTGAGTATGGCAAGCGTATGGTTGCCAGCGCCATGGCGGCTAATCCTTCACTTCGACCAGTGAAGCCAAGTCCTTCTGAAGTCGTGGCTTTTACTGCTATTCGATCAAGGGGCAGGGAGCAGATTTGTGCAATTTTGGCGCGGATGGATTCGCGATGGGGCCCAACTTTGGGAGCCTCACAAATCAACGTGCTATCGAGGTGGGCAATCATGCCACCGCGGCTGCGGACCAGTTCGACTGCATGGCGCAAGAACTGATCTGAGGCAGCTCCCTTCCACTTTGGGTCAGAAGGCGGGAAATGGGAGCCAATGTCGCCATTGGCCAAAGCCCCTAAGATAGCATCAGTGAGTGCGTGCAAAAGGACGTCCGCATCTGAATGGCCAACCAGTGCATGCGAATGCGGGATTTTAACCCCACCCAGCCAAACATGATCGCCTGGTCCAAAAGCATGCACGTCATAGCCTTGGCCAACACGGATATCAGACAGATCAACGGACATAAGGCGCTCCATCACTGCGAAATCGCTTGCCTCAGTGACTTTGAGATTGGTGGCTTCACCGGGAAATACATGCACGCGATGACCAGCCCATTCGGCAACCGCGCCGTCATCAGAGAGATTGGCAATTTTCTTTTGTGCAGCATTTTGATGTGCCGCATAGATCAGAGAATAGATGAAGCTCTGCGGCGTCTGTACGGCGCGCAAAGTCGCGCGTTCCTGTGTCTGTGCCACAAAGCCCTGCGTATCGATTTGTTTGATCGTATCGCTGACAGCAAGGCCCGGAAGGGCAGCGCCATATTGGCGTGCAGACGCGACGGCGCGAGACAGTAATTCTGCGCTGGGATGGCACCTTGCGCCATCATGAATCAGGACGATCTTCTGTGTTCCGGTCTGGAGGGCTTCAAGCCCAGCGAATACGGATGCCTGTCGGGTATGCCCGCCGATGACAGGCAGGCGGCATAGCGCGCGCGTTGAGCTAGGTAATGTCGCTAATACTGCGTCAAAGAGCGAGGCATCTTCTGGGCCAATGACTGGTTGGATGGGCGCTCCCAAAAAAGCCAATGCCTCGATCGTGTGAGCCAGAAGCGGGAGGCCAGCGAGCATAGCGTATTGCTTGGGTAAAGGGCCACCCACGCGCAAGCCACGTCCTGCTGCGACCAGCACAATTGCAACATCGGTCGAGCTGATTGGGGAGGGTGCGGCCAAGCTTTCAAGTCTCCTGTGCCCTCCTCTGTGGCGCGATTTCTGGTTTGGGTCAATTCATCAGATTTGGTCTGGCGTTAACGTCAGATTCACTCTGGTCGGGGCAATTTGCCTCTATGGTCAAACGTCGCCGCCTTCGCGCCATCCTCATCCCGCTCGTGCTTTATGCCGTGTCGGGATCAGCTGCGTCTTATTTTGTTTGGCATGCCTATAATGGGACGCGCGGTCTCAAGGCCAAGGAAGAATACCGGATGAAGATTGAAGATCTGTCCGGCCGTCTATCTGCCATTCAGGACGAACGCTCAGGGTGGGAGCGTCGTGTCCGAATGATGTCAGCGGATTCGATTGAACGGGATTTGCTGGAAGAACAGGCGCGCGTTACGCTGGGCCGGGTTCATAAAGACGAATTGGTTCTGTTTTTACGATAAAACCTTTTTTTTCAATAGCTTAGGCTATGCCATCTCATTTTTCCTTATTGCCTCAAGTGTTCTCAACCTTTCGTCTTATGTGGCTTTACCATTATTAACTAAAATTAGGTTTATATTTGTGCATAACAATAATTAGGTTAACTTTATTTAAGTTACTGATAATAAATGCTTATTGATCTATCCGAATTATCAAATCTGCCTCTCGCATTCTTGGCCTTGCTGATTTACTCTATTTCTGTAGCGAGACATTTGCGCGTCCGCTTTATTGGTTCAGGGAGCCCCCATGGCATCGTCTGCCTCGTCTCGGTCCAAATCGCAAAAAACTGCGGGACCAGCTGTTTTTACACGTGATCAAGAACTCCATGCCTATCGCGAAATGCTGCAGATCCGGCGTTTCGAGGAAAAGGCTGGCCAGATGTATGGCATGGGCCTCATCGGCGGGTTCTGCCACCTCTATATCGGCCAAGAAGCCGTTGTGGTGGGCATGCAGATGGCCTCGATCGAGGGTGATCAGATCATCACCGGCTATCGTGATCATGGCCATATGCTCGTGTGCGGCATGGATCCCAAGGGGGTCATGGCTGAGCTCACCGGGCGTCGCGGCGGCTTGTCGAAAGGCAAGGGCGGCTCGATGCACATGTTCTCGAAAGAGAAGCATTTTTACGGCGGCCACGGCATCGTTGGCGCACAAGTCTCGCTCGGCACCGGTCTGGCTTTTGCCAACCATTACCGCGGCAATGGTAATGCCTCGATGATTTATTTCGGCGATGGCGCGGCCAACCAGGGGCAGGTCTACGAGAGCTTCAATATGGCGGAGCTCTGGAAGCTTCCCGCCGTCTACATCATCGAAAACAATCGCTATGCGATGGGCACCTCCGTTTCGCGCGCTTCCGCGCAGTCGGATTTCTCCAAGCGTGGTCTGTCGTTCAACATTCCGGGCGAACAGGTTGACGGCATGGACGTACGCGCTGTGCGCGAAGCGGGTTTGAAAGCCCTCACTTGGTGCCGCGAAGGCAAGGGCCCCTACATCCTCGAAATGCAGACCTATCGCTATCGCGGACATTCCATGTCTGATCCGGCGAAATATCGCTCGAAAGAAGAAGTACAAAAAATGCGCGAAGAGCATGACCCGATTGAACAGGTGCGTGCGCGCCTGTTGCGGGAAAAGTTCGCGACTGAAGATGAATTAAAGGCAATCGACGCAAAGGTGCGTGCGATTGTGGCCGAGGCTGCCGAATTCGCGACCAACGATCCTGAGCCGGATCCGTCCGAATTGTGGACGGATATTTTGGTTTAAGGGAGGATCGACCATGGCCGTGAATGTTCTCATGCCCGCTCTGTCCCCCACGATGGAACAGGGCAAGCTTGCCAAATGGGTTAAAAAAGTCGGCGATACGGTGAAGTCTGGCGACGTGCTCGCCGAGATTGAAACCGACAAGGCCCTGATGGAAGTGGAAGCCGTCGACGAAGGCGTGCTGGCTGCCATTCTGATTCCTGACGGCACAGAAAATGTCGCCGTGAACACGCCGATCGCTGTTATCGCTGCTGAAGGCGAAAGCGCTGATGCAGCTCCAGTGACTGCATCCAAACCAGTTTCGCCAGAACTAGCAACGCAAAAGCCTGCTGCTGCTGTTTCTGCATCGGATGCACCAACCGCTCCCGTCGTAGCTATTGCAGCTGCTTCTGATGTGCCACCTGGCACACCAATGGTGGCGATGACGGTGCGCGAAGCTTTGCGCGATGCCATGGCAGAAGAAATGCGTGCGGACGAAGACGTCTTCATCATGGGCGAAGAGGTCGCTGAATATCAGGGCGCCTATAAAATCACCCAAGGCTTGTTGCAGGAATTTGGTGCGCGCCGTGTGATTGATACGCCGATAACCGAACATGGTTTTGCCGGCATCGGTGTTGGCGCAGCTATGACAGGCCTGAAGCCGATTGTGGAATTTATGACCTTTAACTTCGCCATGCAGGCGATTGACCAGATCATCAATTCGGCTGCCAAGACGCTTTATATGTCAGGCGGCCAGATGGGTTGCCCGATTGTGTTTCGTGGTCCCAATGGTGCGGCTGCTCGCGTAGCGGCACAACATTCACAGGATTATGCAGCATGGTATTCGCAGATCCCGGGCTTGAAAGTGGTTGCTCCCTACACAGCCGCTGATTTCAAGGGCCTGATGAAGTCTGCCATTCGCGACCCCAATCCGATCATTTTCCTTGAGAATGAAATTCTCTACGGTCAGACGTTCGATGTCCCCCAGATGGATGATTACACCGTGCCGATTGGTAAGGCGCGTATTCATCGCACCGGCAAGGATGTGACGCTGGTGTCTTGGTCGATTGGCATGACTTACGCGATTAAGGCTGCTGATGAACTCGCCAAGGAAGGCATTGAAGCGGAGATTATCGATCTGCGCACAATTCGTCCGATGGATGTGGACACGATCATCGCCTCTGTTCAGAAGACAGGCCGTTGCGTGACAGTTGAAGAAGGCTGGCCGCAATCGGGCGTAGGCGCAGAAATCGCTGCTCGCGTGATGGAACGGGCTTTTGACTGGCTCGATGCACCGGTTGTGCGTGTCACGGGCAAGGATGTCCCCATGCCTTATGCTGCTAACCTTGAGAAGCTTGCGCTTCCAAATGTCGGCGAAGTCATTCAGGCGGCGAAAGCCGTGCTCTATCGCTAAAGGGAGCGCGGACCATGCCCATCAACATTCTGATGCCAGCCCTGTCTCCAACGATGGAAAAGGGCAATCTTGCCCGCTGGCTGAAAAAAGAAGGCGATACGATCAAAGCCGGTGATGTGCTGGCCGAGATCGAAACTGACAAGGCGACCATGGAAGTGGAAGCAGTCGATGAAGGCATTCTCGCCAAAATCATCGTTGCAGATGGCACGATGGATGTGGCGGTCAACACGCTGATTGGCGTGATTGCGGCCGAAGGCGAAGATGTGAAAGCGGCGGCGACATCGGGAGGCGCGTCTGCGTCTGCGCCAAAGGCGGCGGCGGCTCCTGTGGCTGCACCTGCTGCGGTTGCAGCTCCGACGACAGCTGCACCTGTTGCGGCTCTTGAAGCAGCGCCCGGTGCGCGCGTGTTTGCTTCACCGCTGGCACGCCGCATTGCCAAAGATGCTCGCATCGATCTGGCGCGCGTCAAGGGCACGGGTCCGCATGGACGTATTGTCGAGCGCGACGTGCGCGCGGCCATGGCTGGCGGGACTGCATTGGCTGCACCTGCGGGTGCATCTGCCCCAAGTGCCCCGATGGGCATGTCGGATGCGACCATCCGCAAATTCTTTGCAGATGGTTCGTACGAAGAAATCCCGCACGACTCGATGCGCAAGACCATTGCGCGTCGTCTGGTCGAAGCCAAGCAGACAATCCCGCATTTCTATCTGACGATGGATTGCGAGCTCGACACACTCTTGGCTGCACGCGAAGCAATCAATGCACAAGCTCCGAAAGACAAGGATGGCAAGCCAGCCTACAAAGTCTCTGTCAATGACTTTATCATCAAGGCTCTTGCCGTTGCGCTGCAACGCTTGCCGGATGCCAACGTCACTTGGACTGAAGGCGCGATGCTCAAGCACCAACATTCCGATGTTGGTGTGGCAGTGTCGATACCCGGTGGTCTGATCACGCCAATCGTGCGCATGGCTGAAACCAAAGGTCTCGCGCAGATCTCGAATGAGATGAAGGATTACGCGGCACGAGCGCGGGCGCGGAAACTGAAGCCGGAAGAATATCAGGGTGGCACATCAGCTGTGTCGAACCTTGGTATGTTCGGCATCAAAAATTTCTCTGCAGTCATCAACCCCCCGCACGCGACCATTTTGGCCGTCGGCGCAGGGGAGCAGCGCATTGTTGTCAAAAAAGGTGCGCCGGCTGTGGCAACCGTGATGAGCGTAACGCTTTCAACCGATCATCGGGCCGTTGATGGCGCTTTGGGTGCGGAACTGATTTCCGCCTTCAAGACGCTGATCGAAAACCCCATGGGAATGTTGGTGTAACATGATGGCCACCTATGACGTTCTCATCATTGGTTCGGGACCCGGTGGTTATGTCACCGCTATCCGCGCGGCCCAACTTGGTCTGAAAACTGCAATTGTCGAGCGCGAGCATTTGGGCGGTATCTGCCTCAACTGGGGTTGTATTCCGACCAAGGCATTGTTGCGTTCGGCCGAGATTTATCACTACGCACAACATGCGCAGGATTATGGTCTGAAGATCGAAGGCAAAGTGACCTTTGATCCTGCGGCTGTGGTGAAGCGTTCGCGTGGCGTGTCGCAACAATTGAATGGCGGCGTTGGCTTCTTGCTCAAGAAGAACAAGGTCGATGTGATCTGGGGCGAGGCGGTCATCGACAAGCCCGGCCAGGTCACGGTCTCAGCCACCAAAAAAGCTGCCGTGCAGCCGCAAAATCCCATTCCCAAAGGCACTTTGGGTGAGGGCGTCTATCAGGCCAAAAACATCATTGTTGCCACTGGCGCACGTCCTCGCGTGCTTCCCGGAATTGAGCCGGATGGCAAACTGATCTGGACTTATTTCGAGGCCATGGTGCCGCCGGAATTCCCCAAATCGCTGATCGTCATGGGCTCAGGCGCCATCGGTATTGAATTTGCCAGCTTCTATCGCACCATGGGCTGCGATGTGACGGTGGTCGAAGTCATGCCGCAGGTCCTGCCGGTTGAGGATGCGGAAATCGCGGGCCTTGCGCGCAAGCGTTTTGAAAAGGCTGGTATCAAGATTCTGACATCCACCAAAGTCAGTAAGGTCGAGAAGAAAGCTAATAGCGTTGTCTGCACGCTCGAAGACGAGAAGGGCAACAAGTCGACGCTCGAGGCTGAGCGTCTGATTTCAGCTGTGGGTGTTGTCGGCAATATTGAAAACATCGGTCTTGAGAAGCTCGGTATAAAAACTGATCGCGGCTGCGTTGTTACCGATGGTTTAGGACGCACCAATATTCCAGGTATTTTTGCGATTGGCGACGTTGCCGGGCCGCCGATGCTCGCGCACAAGGCCGAGCATGAAGGCGTGATTTGCGTGGAGGCCATCAAGGGTCTGCATGTCCACCCAATTGATAAGTCGATGATTCCGGGTTGCACTTATTGTCACCCGCAGGTCGCCAGCGTTGGTCTGACGGAAGCCAAAGCCAAAGAGCAGGGCCTGTCGGTCAAGATTGGCCGCTTCCCGTTCATGGGCAATGGCAAGGCGATTGCATTGGGTGAGCCAGATGGTCTCATCAAGACGATCTTCGATGCGAAGACGGGCAAATTGCTCGGCGCGCATATGATTGGTGCCGAAGTGACCGAGCTGATCCAGGGTTATGTCGTGGCGATGAACCTCGAGACGACTGAGGAAGAATTAATTTACGCAGTCTTCCCGCATCCAACCTTGTCGGAGATGATGCACGAAAGTGTGCTCGACGCTTATGGCCGTGTCATTCATACCTGAGGCTTAGCCATTTAACTTCGATCTCAACAATTTAAATTCCCCTTCGCATGACGAAGGGGAATTTTTTTAAAAACCAATTGCTGATTTGCATCAGATAAAGCTGCTTTGACAGACTTTGTATTTTTTAGAATAATTGAGCTGCTGTTGTCTCCACATTGATATCGTGATGCCTGAGCATGTTTTGCCTACTCTTTCAAACCAGATGATCGACGCGTCTGCGCGGATCGCATCAGGAGATTCGCCTGCTAATCCAAATATACTTTTGGCATCCATTACATCTATTTGTGCTGCATTGACGACATCACCATCACCGCTCATTGTTTTTACGTTGGATGGTGAGACGGTTCTGGTCAACAACACGTTCGTGCAACTTACCGGTTATGGATTTGCAGACCTGCCAAACATTCGAATGTGTTTGGAGAAAATGCGCCGCGTTTCCGTGTCAGATATGGATGCTGTTTATCAAGGTTGGTTGCGCTCACAATCCCTAGCTTCCTCCAAAGAAATCAATGTATGGACGGCATGGGATGAAATGCGGGTGTGGATGATCCACACAACAGATCCGTTTATTTGGCCTGATGGTCGCTCTGTGATTATTCAATCCATGTTTGATTTGACAGAACAGCGCCGTCTTGAAAGCACGCTTCGCCACAATCAAGAACAGATGCTCGTGCGGTTAGCTGAACTGGAATCACTCTATCAATCAGCTCCGCTAGGTTTAGCAATGCTTGATCACGATTTGAAATTCGTTCGCGTGAATGATGCTCTAGCTGAAATGAACGGTATTCAAGCTACTGAGCATATTGGTAAGTATGTGTTTGACGTTGTCCCAGATTTGCGAACTCAAGCAGAACCAAAATTCAATTCAGTGCTGGCTAGCGGCGAAGCTATTCGTGATGTTGAGTTTCGTGGTGAAACAAATCAAACGCCTGGTATTTTACGTGATTGGGTAGAGCATATTTATCCTTTGAAAACGGCAAGTGGCGAAGTTGTTGGCTTGGGCCTCATTATTGAAGAAATAACCGCACGCAAACAAGCACAGTTAGGAC
>CAINNX010000088.1 GCA_903851305.1 uncultured Hyphomicrobiales bacterium
CGTCGACGCGCAGAGTGCAATATCGAGCATCCATGCAAGCGGCGCATTGGCGTTGCCCGTGAACGCTATGGTGCGCAACCGGCTGCTTTGGCGGCTTCCACCCCCTTCAGGATGTTGGGCGAGCGACCGGCCTTTGAAATCGCGAGGAACACATAGCTGTTGCGCCAAGAAGATCTCGTCAAGCTAAGTGGGATCGACGGCATGCGACACGAATATTGATTAAGTCCCGTTGGGTTGAGGCTGCATCGAGGAGTGGTTCCGATATCGTCCAGCGAACCGCGGGCTCCTTAAGCGCGTCCCGTCAATTGGGAATATGTTAAAATTGACGATTTGCCGACATCGGCGCACCGTTACGCCGCAAGAGAACTCTTAAATGCCAAAGCACATCACTACCCGGCCACGGCTTCCCCGCTATGCTTGCACCAATGAAGTCGAAACCGAAGCGCCTTGCCATCATTCTAAACGAATCCTCTGAGAACATGTAAGTGTGGGGAACGTGCCCGTTGCCCATACAAATTGAGATATTCGCGACATTGGGAACTTCGAGAAAAAAATATCCGTCAACTGATACGCGTGACGAGGCTTCGTGGAAGAATTCGTTTATATCGGGGACATGTTCAACACTATGCGATGCATAAAGTAAGTCTATCGCCGTAAAATCAGCGCTCCAATTTTCCGCAAATTTAGCTCCTGATGCGCGCACATCTCTGGCGGCCATATCCGACTTGTCGATCGCAAGTATTCTTGCGTCAGGACGCATTTTTGCAGCGACGATAGCGAACTGGCCGTCTCCGCAGCCAAAATCAACGACGCAAGCGTTGGGAGGGATGATGTCTTTCAGATTGTCAAAATGTTCGCGCGCTCGGCTGTCGTCATTCACAATTATTTTTTCCTGCCAATATTGTTCCTGATAAAACATTGTGAGCTCCTCCGGAGTAATGCGCGGAGTTGCAAATCCTGTGCTGCACATTTCGCAATATGCGATCAATCTTCGGCCAAATAGTCTCGCGTAGCCGGCCCCGGATTTGTAGCGCCGTGGTACTAGCGATGCAGGCCATCTTGAAAAAATAGCGCAGCTAAGCCTGCGACGAAAAGTCGGATTGTCTTGGGTCAAATACGCCCAGCGTATTTTCGGTCTTGCGTCGCAAACGGGGCATTTTTCTGAGAACATAAGCAACTCATGTTTTTGGTTCGTCATGTATTTATCTGAGCGATCTACCGGTCATTGGTCGGCTTCAGCGAGACGTTCAAAGCATGTTTTTCTCGCTTCGGCTTAGGGGAAGGTAGCGTCGCGATGCCGTCCTTAATGGGGTTCTCCGTGCACTCTGAAGAGAGGCTGGACGTTAAGTTGCGCGGATTGTCGACCGATTCGATCGGCTGACCGTATCTTTCCTTATTGTTAGACGCATCTTTGCCTCACACTGAACTCGGGCTATAGAATTTTCGATCATAATGTAAACCAATGTGAGGGCGCTTGAGCGATATCGAACTTGGTCGTTTATTGTTTTCAATTGTCGCGTTGCTTGTTTTAGCGATGGCTTGTGGCCGCGTTTTCGACCGATTTGCGATGCCGCATGTGGTCGGCGAGATTATAGGCGGTCTCTTACTTGGGCCAAGTGTGCTCGGGCTTATTGCTCCGGATGCTTTCTCCTGGGTGTTCAAGGCTTTTCCGGCACAAGCGGCACTTCTTTCGGGGTTTTATTGGATCGGATTGATTTTGCTGATGTTCGTTGCTGGATTCAGCGTTCAGCGCGAATTGACGGTGGCTGACCGCAAGATCGTCGGCGTGATGCTCGTGTCGAGCATTGTATTTCCCATGCTTGGGGGATGGCATCTCACCGCGTTGATCGATCCCGCGCGAATGATGAATGCTAACGCCAATCAGATATCGTTCCACCTCGTCCTTGCAATTGGTGCTGCAGTAACTTCCATCCCGTTTATATCGCGCATCTTTATCGATCTTAGCTTGATGACGACGCGATTCGCCAAGGTTGTGTTGATGACGGCAACACTGCAAGACTTGGTGTTGTGGACTGCGCTAGCTGTGGCAACCGCGGCTAATACGTCGAAAGCGATTGATGTCGCTCATTTCGGTATCGTTATAACGACGACTGTGGCCTTTCTCACGGTCGTCATCATATTCGGCCCCGGAGCGCTATTGTGGTTGGGTCGGCTACTGCCGATCAAGCGCGACCCGTCGGCTTACGTCGGCTATGCTCTGGTTGTTTGCTTTGCTCTAACAGCGGCGGCAAGTTTCCTTGGCATCAATGTAGTGTTTGGCGCACTCGTCGCGGGCATCATCATCGGCTCGCTTCCGAACGTGCCGTTTAAAGATGTGAAGCAGCGCATCTCGGATCTCGCGCTATGGTTTTTTGTTCCGATTTATTTCGCTATGGTCGGTACGAAGCTGGATTTGCTGCATCAATTTGATTGGGAGATGACAGTAATTTTTATATTGGCTTCGTCCGCGCTTAAAATGCTGTCGGTTGCGATTGCATTGCGGCTTACGGGTACGGATACGGCAACATCATTAAACTACGGCGTCGCTATGAATACGCGCGGCGGACCGGGCATTGTGCTCGCTTCCATCGCGTTTGAGTTTGGAATTATCACCGAGAGTTTCTTCGTGACTCTCGTGCTTGCATCGATCATTACCGCTCTTTTTACCGGCGTCTGGCTGCGGCTGATCCTCCGGCGCGGCCAAGAATTTTCGTAATGCACGCGTACGCATCAATCTGCGTATTTTTCGGCAACCATTGATTAATCCGCTCGACAGGAAACTGGCCGACGCCGATTTTGGGATAGCTCACATCCCGCAAAAGGATGAGGAATCCGTGCGGCTTCGACCCTCGCTGCCGCCGTCGGGCCTTGCTCTGCTCATCTGGTGTCCGCTCGCGATCTTCTACTTCGTTCTTTCTTTTTTCGCTGAATTTCTGCCAGTTCGTCAATCGCGCCCGGCTCGCCAGTTCTGACTGCGGACCACTCAAACCAATGGAAGAGTTTGCGAAACCATTCGATCATCTCCGCAATATGCCGCGACCGCCTTCGTCACGCCAGTAGGCACTTAATGGGAGGGTCATATGTTACCTAATGCTGCAATTTCCACAACCAGGCCGGACTTTGCGCTAGGGCGAATAGATGCTGACGGGAAGTGAGGCGTATTCAGTCCACGGACTGTGAGTGGAGTTGCTCAAGCAGAACTTTTATTTGTCACGCGAAAGGCTGTTCCTTAGCGGGAAAATAAATGCCTATCCAAGGCGTCGGGTCAAATGAAATATTTATTTATTCTGATAAATCATATACTTATATCGTTCAAAATATGAACGTGGTACTTGACGTTCGGCGCGTGAACACGTACTGAGGCGACGTCGATCAATAGGATTATAGAAACCCGTGCCTGACCGAATCTTGCAGATCTGCTTGCTGTAAACAGGCGACTGATGGAAGATGTCCAGTATCGGGTAAAAAAAATGGAGTTTTCTAAAGAATCAAGTCATCAAACCAGTAATTCTTAAACACCGTCACGTTACAAAAAG
>CAINNX010000089.1 GCA_903851305.1 uncultured Hyphomicrobiales bacterium
CCTCCCCCTTGTGGGGAGGGCTGGGGTGGGGGTCGTGCAATCTAACAAATCACCCAGCCAAAGCATCCAGCACACGCGCCCATGAGCGTGTGCCTTTGGTGAATGAGCCCATTTCATATTTTTCATTCGGCGAATGAATACGGTCATCATCCAGACCAAAGCCGATCATCAGCGCGTCAATGCCGAGGTCTTTTTTGAACAGACCGACAATCGGGATCGAGCCGCCTGAGCCTGACAGCACCGGCTCCTTGTTCCACTCGGCCTGCAACGCACGCCGCGCGCGGCCCAAGGCTTCTGATGAAAACGGCAAGGTGAGCGCGGGTGATGCGCCATGTGAGAGAAACTGCACTTTCGCATCGGCAGGCAGGCGCGCTTTCACAAAGTCGCGGAAGCTTGCGACCACTTTGTCAGGGTCTTGCTTGCCAACCAGCCGGAAGGAAAATTTCGCACTCGCTTGCGCCGGCAAAACGGTCTTCGAACCTTTGCCTGTGTAGCCCCCCAAAATGCCATTCACATCGCACGTCGGGCGTGACCAGATTTTTTCCAAGACACTCCGATCAGGCTCGCCCGCTGGCACGGACAGGCCAACACTGCCCAGAAAATCGCTCTCGCTGAAATCAAGCTTGCGCCATTGCTCAGCCACATCTTGGGGCAATTCTTCGACGCCCTCATAAAAGCCCGGCAATGCCACACGCCCGCGCGTGTCGTGAATGTCAGCAATGATGCGCGACAACACGTGGATCGGATTGGTGGCAGGACCGCCAAACATGCCCGAATGTAGATCACGCGAGGCAGCTTCAATCACCACTTCTTCCAGCACCAGACCACGCAACATGGTGGTGATGGCAGGCGTATCCTTGCTCCACATATTCGTGTCGCAAACGAGCATCAGATCAGCCGACAGCTCATCTTTGTTGGCAGCCAGAAAGGCCGGCAGCGAGGGTGATCCTGTTTCTTCTTCCCCCTCAAACAGAATGGTGACATCGCAGGGCAGATCGCCTGCCGTTTCGCGAAAGGCGCGACAGGCTTCGACAAAAGTCATCAGCTGGCCTTTGTCGTCAGCCGAACCACGCGCGACAATGCGCTGTCCATCAGGTGAGAGATGCGGCTTGAACGGATCGCTCTCCCACAACTCCAACGGATCAGCGGGCTGCACATCATAGTGCCCATAGAAAAGCACATGGAGCACATCGCGGCGCTTGGCCTTGGCATGGGCCACCACCATCGGATGCCCGGCGGTCGGGCGAATGGACGCATCAAACCCGAGGCCGCTCAATTCATCGACGAGCCATTGCGCGGCACGCGCACAATCAGGCGCAAAGGCGGGATCGGTTGAGACGGACGGGATTGCCAGAAGACCAAACAACCGCTGCACCGAAGCCTCGCGATTGTGATCAATGCGGGCGAGAACATCATCAATGGCCATCAGAGAATCCTTGCTAGACGTCAACAGAATTATACGGCACCCGTGGCATCATTGCGAGTGTGAGCCGCAGCAAGGATGCCCCTTCGCATCTCCAGCTTTGGCGCTATACTCCCAAAAACCGGAGAGACTTCCCATGCAGGATTTGATTACACGCATCGCCGACGCCTCTGGCCTTGAGCCTGCCATTGCCGAACAGGCGGTTGGCATGGTGCTGGCATTCCTCCAGAAAGAGGCGCCTGCCGCCGATATGGACAAGGTTTTGGCGGGCATTCCAGACGCCGCTGATCTCGCTGCCGCCCATGCGGGCGGGGGTGGTGGTGGCCTCATGGGCATGTTTGGCGGTGGCCTGATGGGGTTGGCTGGTCAATTGTCCGGGCTGGGGCTGGGCATGGGCGAAATGCAGGCGGTCGGACGCGAGATTTTTGCCATTGCCCGCGAAGTGGCTGGCGTGGACGCTGTGGGCGAGATCGCAGGCTCCATCCCGGGTCTGTCGCAATTCACCTGAAGCTGCGCGACTACGACTTCCGAAGAGTGGCCCCCTGCATCGCAACATGCGAAAAAGGCCGGGATTTCTCCGCTTCATTCGGGATTGTAACGCGATATGGCCACGAATAAAGAGCCAGCTTTTGCCAGCGCCTTTCCGGCGATTGACGAAGCCCAATGGAAAAAACTTGTCGACCATGTGCTGAAAGGTGCGCCTTTCGAAAAACTGGTCGGCAAGACCTATGACGGCCTGCCGATCCAGCCGCTTTATCCGCGTGCGGCCAAAGCCACACCCATGGCAAGCGCTCACACAGGGACATGGGACACGTTGGCGCGCATCGATCATGCAGATGCACGCCAGGCGCAGTCGCAAGCACTGGATGATCTCGAAAATGGCGCCGCCGGTCTGGCACTGACCTTTGCAGGCAGCACAGGTGCTTATGGCTTCGGCCTGACACCAGACTTCGACACACTCGACCATGTGCTCGACAATGTGATCCTCGAAACCGGCTTGCCGATCGAAATTGATGCGGGCAAAGCGGGCAAAGCCCTCGCATCCGCTTTTGAAAAAATTGTCGCCGCACGCAAAATTGCGCCTGCCGAAGTCAATGTGCATTTCGGCCTCGATCCACTGCATGAAAATGTCGATGCCATTGCGCTCACCGCACAGCGGCTGAAAAAAGCGGGCTATCGCGCACCTGTCATTGTTGCCGATGCGCGCCGCGTGCATATGGCGGGTGGCACAGAGGCGCAGGAACTGGCGCTTGCGCTCGCCTCAGCCTTGTCCTCGCTGCGCGCATTGGAAAAAGCAGGCCTGTCGCTGGATGACGCGCGCGGCTTGATCTCGTTCCGCCTTGCCGCTGATGCCGATCAGTTTCTGACACTGGCCAAAATGCGCGCCCTGCGCCGTCTGTTTGCGCGGATTGAGGAGGCTTGCGGCCTCACGCCCAAACCGATCCATCTTCACGCAGAAACTAGTTGGCGCATGATGACGCGCCGCGACCCTTATGTGAATCTGTTGCGCACCACCACCGCCGCATTTGCGGCGGGTGTGGGTGGCGCTGATCGCATCAGCGTGTTGCCCTTCACGCAAGCCCTTGGCCTGCCTGATACCTTTGCGCGCCGCCTGTCGCGCAACACGCAATTGGTGCTGATTGAAGAAGCCAATCTCGGCCGCGTGGTTGATCCGGGTGCGGGTGCAGGCAGCATTGAAACACTCACCCGTGAATTGAGCACGGCCGCTTGGCATCTGTTCCAGCAATCGGAAACAATCGGTCTGCCGCGCTTTGTCCTCTCTCTGTCGCGCGATGTAGCCAAAGCTGCCAGTGCGCGGCTGAAAAATATCGCACGGCGCAAGGATCCGCTGACCGGCACCAGCGAATTCCCCAATGTGCATGAAAACAGCGTCGACGAGCTGTCCCCAGCACGTACTCTGGCGGGTGACACATTCTTCCCGCCAATGCGTCTTGCGCAAGAGTTTGAAGCCTTGCGTGATCGCGCTGATACATTTCGGTCGCGCCCGAAAATCTTTCTGGCGACATTGGGCACAGTGGCCGATTTCACCGCACGCGCCATGTTTGCCAAAAACCTTTTTGAAGCGGGCGGCTTTGAAGCCGTGATCCATGAGGGCGGTGATCTGGCACAAGGCTATGCCTCATCGGGCGCAAAGCTGGTGTGCTTGTGCTCGAATGATGCGCTTTATGCTGCACAAGCCGCAGAGGTTGCCAAACAGCTCGCACCAAAGGCGACAAAAATCCTTCTCGCAGGCCGCCCCGGTGATCTCGAGAGCAGCCTGAAAGAGGCCGGTGTCTCCGGCTTTATCTTCGCAGGCTGTGATGTGGTTGATGTTTTGAATGATGCGTTGTCGAACCTCGTCATTGCAAGGAGCCCGCAGGGCGGCGTGGCAATCCAGGGCCACACGTGAGGCTATCTGGATTGCTTCGCTTCGCTCGCAATGAAGGTGCGTAAATATTAAGGATGGATCGTGATGAGCCGCATTCCGAACTTTGCCAATCTTGCGCTCGACAGCGTGAAGATTCCTGCGCCGGTGATCACCAGCGACGTATGGCAGACGCCTGAACATATCGGTGTCAAAAATGCCTATACGCAGAGCGATGTTGCGGGCCTTGATTTTCTGAACACCTATCCGGGTTCAGCGCCCTTCCTGCGCGGCCCCTACCCGACCATGTATGTCAACCAGCCTTGGACTATCCGCCAATATGCGGGCTTTTCGACAGCGGAAGATTCCAACGCTTTCTACCGCCGCAATTTGGCAGCGGGCCAGAAAGGCCTGTCGGTTGCCTTCGACCTGGCGACCCATCGCGGCTATGATTCAGATCATCCGCGCGTGGCGGGCGATGTCGGCATGGCGGGTGTGGCGATTGATTCCATCTATGACATGCGCACGCTGTTTTCGGGCATACCGCTCGATCAGATGTCCGTCTCGATGACGATGAATGGCGCGGTGCTGCCAGTGCTGGCGCTTTATATTGTCGCGGCTGAAGAGCAAGGCGTGTCGCAAGACAAATTGTCGGGCACGATCCAGAATGACATTCTCAAAGAATTCATGGTGCGCAACACCTATATCTATCCGCCCCTGCCCTCGATGCGGATTATCTCGGACATTTTTGCCTATACGTCGCAGCATATGCCCAAGTTCAATTCAATCTCGATTTCCGGCTATCACATGCAAGAAGCCGGTGCGACGCAGGATCTGGAACTGGCCTATACGCTGGCCGATGGCGTTGAATATATCCGTGCGGGCATTGCAGCTGGCATGGATGTCGATCGATTCGCGCCGCGTCTATCTTTCTTCTGGGCGATTGGCATGAACTTCTTCATGGAAGTCGCCAAGCTGCGCGCGGCCCGTCTCATCTGGGCCAATCTGGTGAAAGGTTTTCATCCGAAGTCTGACAAATCGCTGGCACTGCGCACCCATTCGCAGACCTCGGGCTGGTCGCTCACTGCGCAAGATGTGTTCAACAATGTCATGCGCACGCAAATTGAAGCCATGGCCGCAACCCAAGGCCATACGCAGTCACTCCACACCAATGCACTGGATGAAGCGCTCGGCCTGCCCACCGATTTCTCGGCGCGCATTGCCCGCAACACGCAGCTATTTTTGCAACAGGAAAGCGGCACAACCCGCATCATTGATCCCTGGGGTGGGTCTTTCTATGTCGAGCGACTGACTGCTGATCTTGCCAAACGCGCCATGAGCCATATTGAGGAAGTCGAAAAGCTTGGCGGCATGGCCAAAGCGATTGAAGCCGGCATCCCGAAATTGCGCATTGAAGAAGCAGCGGCCCGCACACAGGCGCGCATTGATTCCGGCACGCAGTCGGTCATTGGCGTCAACAAATTCAAGCCCGACAACGAGCAGCAAATCGACGTGCTGAAAGTCGACAATTCTGCCGTGCGCGCCAGCCAGATTGAAAAGCTCAAGCGCCTGCGTGCCGAGCGCAACGAGGCCGATGTGCAAAGCAAACTCGCCGCCCTGAGCCAAGGCGCCGCCGGACAAGGCAATCTGCTGGCACTTGCGATTGATGCTGCACGTGCCAAAGCCACAGTGGGTGAAATCTCTCTGGCGCTCGAAAATGTCTTTGGTCGCCACCGCGCGCAGATCCAGACCATCAGCGGCGTCTATAAGGACGAGGCCAACCCGTCTGCTGTGGAGCGCGTGCAACGCGTGACGCGCGCCTTTTTCGAAAATGAAGGCCGCAAGCCGCGCATTCTTGTCGCCAAGGTTGGGCAAGATGGTCATGATCGCGGACAGAAAGTCGTGTCCTCGGCTTTTGCCGATCTGGGCTTTGATGTCGACATCGGACCACTGTTTGCGACCCCTGATGAAGCGGCCCAGCAGGCCATCGACAATGACGTGCATATTGTCGGCATTTCATCGCTGGCTGCAGGACATTTGACCTTGGTGCCGGAATTGAAAGACGCGCTGTCCAAGAAAGGGCGCGCCGATATTATGATTGTGGTGGGTGGCGTCATCCCGCCGCAGGATTTCCAGGCTGTGCGCGATGCCGGCGCCTCGGCGATTTTCCCGCCCGGCACCGTGATCGCAGATGCGGCAGAACAGCTGATCGACGAACTCAATACGCGGCTCGGCTATGCGCAACGGGTGCCTTAGCCCGTCATTGCGAGGAGGGCTTTAGCCCGACGCGGCAATCCAGTCTGGCGTTACGCCATGGATTGCTTCGTCGCTTCGCTCCTCGCAATGACGATAAACTCAATTCATCGGCGACAGTGTGGGCGTTTGCGCGGGTGCGACATTGACTTCCGCTGGCATCCGCGACGTCGCATCGATCATGGCCGTCACACCGGCATCTTCACGCGCCATGCCCAGTTGCGCACCAATGGTGCGCACCACAGCGGGCACATCGCCATACAGCGAATGACCAATGAAACCGGAAGATGAACCGGTGAGATCATAAACTTTCACACCCAGTTGCGCGAGCTCTTCACGCTGCTTGGCATTGCGCGCATCCATGGCGCCGACACGCGGGCGGGCACCTGCCAACTTGCTCGACAGATTGAGCGCGCGATCATTGGCCGACACGAAGACTGACACATTGGCACCCGGCAAACGCGACATCTGTGTTTTGAACACAGACAGATCAATATCAGGCGAGGCGAGCATGACGTCGCCCAAGCGATTGCCGAGATTACGCGAACCGGCAATGGCATTTTCGCGCAAAGCTTCCATGGCGAGCCATGAGCCCATCGAGTGAGCAAGCACATGCACGCGGCCCACACCTTCGACTTGGGCAAGGTCACGCATCAATTTCTGCAAAGCGTCACGCGAGGCGGTCGCGCTTTCTTTGTCCGAGACATAGGAGAAGAGATCGGATTTCGACGGCCATGTGAACAAGACGGCCACACCGCCAAAGCCACCATCATAGACAAGTTGGGCCAGACGAAAACGCGCTTCATTTTCTGATGTGTTGAAGCCATGCACATAGAGCAGAATATCGCGGTTCGAACCGATACGCCCTGACAGATAGGTCGCGATCTGCAAGCGGAAGTCTTCCGGTTCCAGACCATGACCACCCAGCACAGCGAAATGCTTTTCCGGATTGGCCTTGCCGAAAGTGGGTTCTTCAATCTCACCCGCTTTATGTGCAGGCGGCACAGACACCATCGAAATCGCGTAATGCGCGCCACCATCAGCCGCACTTTCCGATATTGTGCCAGTATTTTCACGCCGTGTGGAGGCAACGAAAACAGGTGCGACACGCGCACCCGCCGCTTGCGCGGCCATGGTCCCCGCTGATGTGCTCAAGGGCGCCTGAGGCGCGCCAAAGCACCCGCCAAGCAGAGCTGGCAGTGTGATCGCGCAAACAAGCGCGAGCCATGTAGGCGGTGATGTGCGGACGTTGGGTATCACAACATATCCTGACTGTACGGGCACCCTTTCAAAGACTGCAAAGCTTGCTGAAAAGTTAACAGTGCATTGATCTGGACCATTGGTCACAGGAAGTGACCGGTAAAGGTGACGAGAATGGGGCAAAGGCATTAGGATATGCTCCATGAAAACAATTCTCCTCACCGGCTTTGGCGCTTTTCCCGGCGCGCCGGACAATCCGACCCAACCCATCGTCACCAAGCTTGCTGCTCATCAGCTTGCAGGGGCCAGGCTTGTGACGCGCATCTTACCCGTCCTTTGGCGCGAAGCTGATGTGCGGATTACGAAACTGATCGAAGAGACACAGCCCGATGCCATTTTGCATCTGGGGCTCGCCACGCAGCGCAAAGTCATCAGCGTGGAAACACGCGCGCGCAATGAAGCGACGCGCCAGCTACCCGATGCGGAGAATATCTGCCGCGCCTCTGGCACGATTGATGCGCAAGGGCCAGGCCTGCGCCAGGCGCGTCTTGATGGTGCGTTGATTGTGGACCTGCTCACTGCGCGCGGGCTGAAGGCTGAACTATCAGATGATGCCGGGGATTATATCTGCAACCACACGCTCTACCTGAGCCTTGGCTCAGACGTGCAGAAAGTCGGCTTTATTCACCTGCCCATGCCCGATGAGATAATGAGCTTGCAAGCCATGACAGATGGCATAGCCGATGTGGTGCAAAAACTCGCGCATGATTTTTAGCGCAAGGCACGCAGGCCCTGCGGGGGTGAAGCGATTTGCAGACATTCGCGCCGGCCTGATTCAACACAGCGCAAATGCTTTTCATTATCTGTCACCGTGCGCACGGTCCAAGCGATCACAATCGCGAGCAGCAGCAGAAAAACAGCTGCCACCAAATTGATGAAATCGCGCTGGGCGTAATCTACCTCATCCGGCGTCAACGTCGGAGGCTCGGCAAGAGACGTACATTTCGTCCGGCTCAGCATGGGGTGCCTCAATGGTGAACAGACCAAGAGTGTGGCGGGTGACTTGCGCACGGGCAAGTCATCTAAAGTCGAAAAAGGGCGGCAAAGCTTGCACCTTGACGCCCTTTTTTGCAAAAAAAACCAAACTCTCAGGCTGCGTGCGCGGCCTTGGTGCGGGCCTGAATGTCGCGCAGCACTTCGAGCTCCTGGGCTGTGGGCGCCGGTGTCTCGCTGCATGAATCCGCATAGCGCGGCGTCCATCCGCAGTTCTCCGCAATCTCTTCGCGCGTGACGCCCGGATGGATCGAGACGATGGTCATTTCCTTCGTCTGCGCATCGGGCTCAAACACGCACATATCGGTGATGAGACGTGTCGGGCCTTGGCTCTTCACACCCATGGCACGGCGCTCTGCACCTGTGGGACCATGGCCCATCGAGGTGATGAAGGGCAGCTTGTCCAAAAACGCGCGCTTGCCCATCGCCATGGTGATGAAGATTTCCTGGCAATTGGTGGCGATTTCGGGTGCACCGCCGCCAC
The DNA here is from genome assembly GCA_903851305.1 of uncultured Hyphomicrobiales bacterium. Lineage (GTDB taxonomy): Bacteria > Pseudomonadota > Alphaproteobacteria > Rhizobiales > Beijerinckiaceae > Terripilifer. The sequence goes on from CAINNX010000089.1 coordinate 8,779, forward strand.
CTGGCAAGCGGACTTTCGGCTTGTCGTAATCGCCCACAACGGTCGTGTTGATATTGGCGAATTTGTCGATCTGCGCGCCGCCCAGAAAGCCAACGGTGATGCGGCCACCCTGCAGCCAGTAGCGGAACATTTCAGGCACCGACACGGTCGTGAGCGCCGTCTCGCACAGCTCGCCGTCACCAATCGACAAAGGCAGAACGTTGGGGCGTGTGCCAATCGTGCCTGATTCATAAATCAGCGTGATCTGCGGCGCATGCGTCAGACGCGCGAGATTGCAGGCGGCGGACGGTGCACCAATGCCCACAAAACACACGTCATTATTTTTCAGCGCGCGTGCGGCGACAATGGTCATCATTTCATTGCGGGTGAAATCCATGATCAGACGCTCCCCTTCTTCGCATGCACGGCAAAAGCTTCAGGCGTTTTGTCGAGAACATTGTCCTTCATCCACGCCAAGAACGTGTCGCGATCACGCGAGATCTTGTCCCAGGCGATGTAGAAAGAATTGTCGCGCTTGTAATAGCCCTGCGCATAGGAGGGATGCGCGCCGCCAACCACATGGGAAATGGCACCCACCGTCCAATGCGGCAAGACAACGGAATTGAAGGATGGCGGGTTGAGCTTGTCGACAACCTCTTCCACGGTAACAATGGTGCGCTTGGAGGCGAGCACGACTTCCTTCTGGCAGCCGGTGATGCCTTCAATCAGCACATTGCCTTCACGGTCCGCACGCTGCGCGTGAATGATGCCAACATCGGGGCGATGCGCTGGCACTGTGGCCAGCACTTCACCCGTATAGGGGCAGGTGACACTTTTGATTTTCGGATTCACCTTCGGCAGATCAACACCGATGTAGCCGCGCAAAACAGCAAACGGCAGATTGGCGGCACCCGCTTCATAAGCATTGGCCATAGCGGCATGCGAATGTTCTTCGATGGCGAGCTGGTTCGGCCAGCCATTCTCCACGGCATCACGCATACGGTGCGTCGAGCCGACACCCGGATTGCCGCCCCAGGAAAAGACCAGCTTGTCCGCGCAGCCCATGCCGATCATCTGGTCGTAGATGAGATCGGGCGTCATGCGGATGAGCGTCAGATGCTTGCGCCCTTGGCGGATGATTTCGTGCCCAGCGGCAAAAGGAATGAGGTGGGTAAACCCCTCCAGTGCGACCGTATCGCCATCACGCACATTCTGCGCAATGGCCTCGGCGAGACCCATGAATTTGGCCATGTCTGCCTTCCTTTATTTGTTCACCATACGAACAATCATTCGGATGGTGAACATTATAGGGGCGGGTGTGAGATGGGGCAATGGGGGGCTGCAGCTGGATAGGTCAGAGCCATGGATTGCTTCGCTTCGCTCGCAATGACGAGCGGAGAGGTGAGCGCTTTGTCCTCGTCATTGCGAGGAGCAAAACGACGAAGCAATCCATGGCGTCACGCTCAATGGATTGCTTCGCTATCGCTCGCAATGACAGCAGAAGGGGTGCTTACTTTCCCCAAACGTCCTGCGCGACTTGCACCACCAGACGCAGCTTGGCCCATTGTTCTTCCTCGGCGAGCGTATTGCCCTCCTCAGTTGAGGCGAAGCCGCATTGGGGTGACAGGCAGAGCTGATCGAGCGGCGCGTATTTTGCCGCTTCTTCGATCCGGCGCAGCAGATCATCGCGTGTTTCCAGCACGCCCGTCTTCGAGGTCACGAGACCCAGCACCACATGCTTGCCCTTGGGCAGGAAGCGCAGCGGCTCGAAACCGCCCGAGCGGTCATTGTCCCATTCCATGAAATAGCCGTCGGCATGAACCTGATTGAACAACAGGTCCGCAATCGGCTCGTAGCCACCAGAGGCCACAAAGGTCGAGCGGAAATTGCCGCGGCACAGATGCATGGTGATGGCCAGATCATCGGGGCGACCATCAATCGCCGCATTGATCATGCCGGCATAAATCTCGCCCTGCTTGGTCGGATCATCGCCACGAGCGGCCAGCATTTTGCGCTGCTCGGGATCGCAAAGATAAGCGAAGGAGCAATCGTCCAACTGCAGATAGCGGCAGCCTTCATCGTAGAAAGCATGAACCGCCTTGCGATAGGCCTGGCCCAGATCGTGATAGAAATTCTCTATCTGCGGATAGACGCCCATATTGATCATCTTGCGGCCGCCGCGATAGTGCAGCATGGACGGCGAGGGGATGGTCATCTTCGGCGTTTGCTTGGTGTGCTCTTTCAAAAAGCGGAAATGCGCCAACATCGGATGATCGGCGAAATCGACGCGGGCGGTGACGCGCGGAGCCTGCGCCTTGGTCTGGACGCCCGCAAATTGGATGCCCTGATCCACGTCGATGAGATCGACACCTTCGAGTGCACCCAGAAAATCGAAATGCCACCAAGCGCGACGATATTCGCCATCGCTCACCGATTGCAGGCCGATCTCTTCCTGCGCGGCGATGACTTTCTTGATCTCGACATCTTCCGCTGCTTTCAAATCGGAGGCTGAAATGTCGCCGCGCGCATGTTTGATGCGCGCATCTTTCAGCGCCGCCGAGCGCAGGAGCGAGCCGACATGGTCCGCGCGGAAAGGTGGCTTGGTGCGTTGCATTTTCTTTTATCCTCTTAAACGTGAGCTTTGCCGCTCTTTAATGTGCGCCGGGTGTTCCGGCAATGCCCATGATATTAGCCAATCTTACAGCATCTTCGGCTAATTCGGGAGAGGGTCCTTCATGCACGATAGTGCCGCGATCCAGAATGATCGCGCGCTCGGTCAACGGCAAAATTTTACGTGCACTCTGCTCGACGATGATCGCGGCCATCCGCTCTTCCACAACAATGCGGCGAATGGCGGCCAGCAATTCGTCAACGATGATGGGTGCGAGACCTTCCAGCGGCTCATCCAGCAAAAGCACACGCGGATTGAGTGCGAGCGCGCGCCCCACCGCCAGCATTTGCTGCTCGCCACCAGATAATTGCGTGCCAAGGTTACGCTTGCGTTCGGCGAGGCGCGGAAACATTTGATAAATGCGCGCGAGCGTCCACGGGCCACTGGTCGCGACCGCGGTGATGTTTTCTTCCACTGTCAGCGAGCGGAAAATATTGCGCTCCTGCGGCACCCAGCCAATGCCAGCCATGGCGCGTTGATCAGCACGCATTTTAGTGATGTCAGCACCCGCCAGATGGATCGTGCCGTTGCGGCGGCGTGTGAGGCCGATGATCGTGTTGATCAGCGTTGTCTTGCCTGTGCCATTGCGACCAAGAAGAGCGAGCGCCTCGCCTTCCTTCAGTGAGAAGGAAATGTTTTGCAGCACCTGCGCTTCGCCATAACCGGCGGCGATGTTTTCGAGCTGGAGGAGATCAGACATGAACTTCCTCCTCACCCAGATAGACCTGACGCACGCGCGGATCATTGGCGATTTCGTCTGGGGTTCCTTCGACGAACAGCCCCCCATTCACCAAGACGGAAATGGATTTCGCAAAGCGGAAGACGAGATGCATGTCATGCTCGATCAAGATCAGCGCAACATCTTTGGGGAGCGCTGCCACCACATCCAGAATCTGCTCGCGCTCGTGTTCGGGCACGCCAGCGGCTGGCTCATCAAGCAGAAGCACTTTGGGCTTTTGCGCCAATGCCACTGCAATTTCCAGGAGGCGCTGCTTGCCATAGGCGAGCTGACCCACGCGCGCATGCGCAATATCGGAGATGCCGAGCTGCGCCAGAAGCGCCACCGCTTCATCGACAAAATCAGTGCGTGCGCCGACCGGCCGCCACCAACTCGACCCCTCACCTTCGCGTTCGGCAATGGTGAGCATGAGCGTTTCAATCGGCGTCAGATCAGCAAAGAGCTGGTTGATCTGGAACGTGCGTGCAAGCCCCGCATGGGCGCGCTTGCGCGCCGACCAATGGGTGACATTGGCGCCATCGAGAAAAATCTCACCTGAAGTCGGCGTGAGAACGCCCGACAAAAGATTGATGAAGGTTGTCTTGCCCGCGCCATTGGGGCCGATCAAAGCATGGCGCGCACCTTCAGGCAGACTGAAGGTGACATGATCTGTGGCCGTGATGCCGCCAAAGCGTTTCACCAGATCGCGTGATTCAAGTAGGATGCGCGGGCTCATGATGCGCCTCCTTTGCGACGCCAGGCTGCAAGCATGTTGTCGAGCAGGCCCAAAATGCCACCGCGCACGAAGAGCACGAGCGCGACCAGCGTCACACCCAGCCAGAACTGCCAATATTGCGGCGTGATATTGCCCAGCACGTCCTGCATGGTGCGGAAGATGATGGAGCCCAGCAGTCCACCGTAAAGATGGCCCGCACCGCCAAAGACCAGCATCAGCATGGCATCCGCCGAGCGATGGAAGGCGACATAATCGGGTGAGGCGAATTGCGTGGTTTGCGCCGCCAATGCGCCGGCAACGCCGGCATAAAAGGCCGCCACTGTATAGACCGCCACAAGGCGCGCATTGACCGGCATGCCGATGGCGCGCGTGCGCAGCATATTGCCTTTGATCGCTTGCAACGACAGGCCGAAGGGCGACTTCACCAAGGCGCGTGCAATGACGAAGAGCACGAAGAGCACAACGAGCGAATAGACAAAGGCGACACGACCAAACAGATCAAACTCCCAGATGCCCAGCACAGCTGAGGGCAACACGCCCTGCAAACCGTCCGAGCCGCCGGTGAGCCATTTCATCTGGTTGACGACTTCATCAACGATGAGCGCAACACCTAGCGTCACCATGAGGCGCGTCATGTCGGAGCCGCGCAGCACCAGAAAGCTGGTGGCAAAACCGATCACCGCCGCCACACCGCCGCCGATGAACAGACCGATGACCGGATCGCTCCAGAGTGACGTGCCCATGCCAAATTTGGCGGCAAGCCCTGCTGCATAAGCGCCGATGCCAAAGAAGGCGCCCTGCCCCAATGTCACAATGCCGGCATAACCCAGCACCAGATCAACCGAGAGCGCGACGAGGCCCAGAATGGCAATTTCGCTGAGCAGCGAAAGTTTGGTGGGGAACAGCCAGTAACAGGCGACAGCCAAAATCCAGAAGATGATTTCAGCCACGCCCCAGCGCGAACGCCCAAGCAGAACGGCGCGGGCGCGCATGGCTTCAGGCGAAGGTGAGGTGATGTTGCTCATCATACCCTCACTTCGCCGCCGCGCGGGCAAACAGCCCTTGCGGTCGCACGATCAAGACGACAACCATGATGGTGTAGATGATGAAGCCACCGACGGCGGGCACATAATATTTGCCCGCCACATCGGCCACACCCAGCAGAATGGCAGCGAGAAACGGACCCGTGATGGTGGTTGTGCCGCCCACCGAAATGACGATCAGGAAGTAGATCATATATTTCAGCGGGAATGTCGGATCGAACGAGATGATACCGGTGCCCAAAGCGCCGCCCAGTCCCGCAAGGCCAGAGCCCACTGCAAAAGTCACAGCAAAGATGCGCGTCACATCAATGCCCATGCCACGCGCCACGCGCCCGTCATCAACAGCCGCGCGCAGGCGTGAACCAAATCGCGTCATGGTCAGCGCGAGTTGCAAGGACACAACCAGCAATCCGCAAATGGCGATGACGAAGACACGATAAACGCCGATGGAGGCGCCCAGAAACGAGAAACGCCCAGTGAGATAATCTGGCAGATTCACAATCTGCTGGTTGGCGCCATAGGCGTAATCGACCATGGCAATGGAGATGAAGACAAGGCCAATCGAGAAGAGCACCTGGTCGAGATGCGTCTTGTCATAGAGATGGCGGTAAAGCGTGCGCTCAAGCACGAGGCCGAGCGCAGCCGCAAAGATGAAAGCGGCGGGCAGACACAGCAAAAACGGCACGCCGGCCTTTTGCATCAAGGTAATCGTCAAATAGCCGCCCGCCATGGCGAACGTGCCATGCGCGAGATTGATGAAATTCATAAGGCCAAGAGTGACGCACAAGCCGACTGCCAGAATGAACAGCAGCATGCCATAGGCAATCCCGTCGAGAAGAATAGTGAGCAAGGGTCTGGTCCTTGAATAGGTCCGTCATTGCGAGGAGCAAAGCGACGAAGCAATCCAGTCAGCGGGCTGCGTCTGGATTGCTTCGCTTCGCTCGCAATGACGGCGGGGCACAGAGTACCCCGCCGCCAAAATCAGTCTTAGTTCGAGCCCTTCACGTTCGCGATGGTCGCAAATTCGACGTTGTAAAGCTGGCCATCGACCTTCTTCACTTCGCGGACATAGACATTCTGCGTCACGTCACGTGTGGCGGGATCAATCGACATCGGACCGCGTGGCGAAACCCAGGCGAGACCCTTCATCGCTTCCACAAGCTTGGTGCCATCTGTGTCGCCCTTGGTCTTTTCCAGAGCCTTGTAGATAGCCGCCATGCCGTCGAAACCGCCGACCGACATGAAGTTCGGACGCATGTTGTTATTGGCCTTCAGGAACGCAGCCACATAGGCCTTGTTTTCCGGGCTGTCATGCGCGGCCGAATAATTGTGCGAGGTGATCATGCCGATCAGCGCATCACCCATGCCGTTGAGCTGGTCGTCATCGGTCACGTCACCCGTGCCGATGATCTTGATGCCGGACTTGGCCAGCTCGCGCTCACCGACCTGCTTCATCAGGCTTGCGCCCTGGCCTGACGGCACGAAGAGGAACAGCGCATCCGGCTTCAGATCCTTGGCCTTCTGCAAGAAGGCGGCGAATTCTGGGTTCATCAGCGGTGCGCGCAGGCTTTCGAGCACTTTGCCGCCCTTGGCTTCGAATTCAGCCTTGAAAGCCTTTTCCGAATCCAGACCCGGGCCGTAATCGGACACGAGTGTCACAACCGTCTTGATGCCATTGGCAGCCGACCATTGTGCCATCGGCGCGGTGTTCTGCGGCAGCGTGAAGCTGGTACGCACGAAGTAAGGTGAGGAGGCAACAATGGTCGATGTGCCAGCCGCCATGATGACGGCAGGAACCTTGGCCTGTGTGGCCACAGGGCCAACCGACAAGGCGAGTGGTGTCAGGCCAAAGCCACCCAGAAAGGCGACCTTGTCATTGACGACGAGTTCAGTCGCCAGACGCTTGGACTGGTCAGCTGCACCCGTGTCATCCTTGATGATGAGTTCGATCTTTTTGCCAGCGACAGTCGAGCCGTTCTGCGCCATCCACAGACGGGCGCCTGCTTCAATCTGGCGCCCGGTCGAGGCCGAGGGGCCGGTCATCGGGAGAATGAGACCGACCTTGACCACTTCCTGCGCGCAAGCAGCAGAAACGCCCGTGGCGAGAGCCAGACCGGCGACGCCGATGCTCTTCAGAATTTGTCTGCGAAACATTTTATCCTCCCGAAAAAGCCTGCGCCTTTTTGGCGGGCTTCCTGACATATGGCCGTTGCGGCCAAGCCTGATTTAGGTCTGCCTTGCAGACACGACAATGGGCCAACGCTCCAAAGCGATCATCTCGCCCCGAGAATCGAAGACCCGTCTTTGCCGCGCCACAAGCGCCTGAGTAGAGCTAAGCGCGCATAAGCCACGGGGGCAAGCCCGACCAGCATCAGAATTGTGCGTATTGCGAACAAATCTTCGTTTATGCGACCATCGTTCTATGGCCTTGACCGAATCTCCTGGGCCCAAAAGACGAAGAAGAGTCGAAACGCCCGATGAACACGCCCAGCCCTGCCCCCATTTTGCCGGAGGACCCATCCTATATTTCGGCGCTGGCGCGTGGCCTTGCGGTCATCCGCGCCTTTGGGGCGGGCCGCGAAAAGCTGACTTTGGCGGATATTGCGCGCACCACCGATCTGCCGCGCGCGACCGTGCGCCGCTCGCTGCTGACCTTGCAGGCGCTTGGCTATGTGGCAAGTGATGGCAAACATTTCATGCTGACACCGGGCGTCTTGTCACTGGGCTATGCCTATCTCTCCTCCACACCTTTGCCGCGCGCCATTCAGCCGACACTGGAATCGGTGAGCGAAAAGACAAATGAAAGTTCTTCCTGCGCCATTCTGGATGGCGGTGAGATTGTCTATGTTGCGCGTGCGGCCACGCGGCGCATCATGTCGGTTGGGCTGTCGACGGGTTCGCGTTTGCCCGCCTATTGCTCGTCACTGGGCCGTGTGTTGCTCGCCTCTTTGCCGGAAGACGAAGCGCGCCATTTGTTGATGGCGATGAAACGCGAGAAGCTGACAGCGCGCACAATTACAGATGTCGAAGCTTTGATGAAAATGCTCGTCCAAGTGCGCGTTGATGATTATGCGATTGTCGATGAAGAACTCGAAATCGGCCTGCGCTCGATTGCTGTGCCTGTGCGCAATGCGGCGGGGCAGATTGTGGCGGCGATGAATATCGGCGTGCAGGCCGGGCGCATTTCACGCGAAGGGCTGATCAAGGATATTTTGCCGGTGTTGAAAGCCGCAGCTGAGAGCGTGGCGCCGGCGCTGATTTAGCGTTCGTCATTGCGAGGAGTGAGCGCCTACCGCCCGTCATTGGCTTCGCGGATCACCTGCGGCTCCCGGGCTTTTTCTGCGGCTTGTGCGAAGGGCAAAGCATCATCCCAGTCTTTGCCAACAAAGCGCTGACCGGTGACATGCGCTGCTTCATCGGATGCCAGCCACAAGACAGGCGGTACGATGATCTCGGGCTCCAGCACAAGGCGCCCGGTTTTCTGCGCCTGCATGCGGCCCATATCGGAGAGGAAATCCGTGTTCGTCGCGCCGCCCGGCAACACGGTATTGACCGTGACGCCGGTGCCCTCAAGATCTTTCGACCAGATCAGCGTTTCCGCTTCAATCGCCACTTTGCTCACGCCATAGGGAGAGTTGTTGCGCCGCTGCATCGTGTTTAACGAGGTCGTGACATTGATGATGCGGCCTTTGTTGCCAGCCTTTATGAGATAAGGCGCAGCATAATACGACATGAAAAAAGTCCCCACCACATTGGTGAGAAGAATCTCGCGCCAGACCATCGGATCGGCTTCGTAAAACTTCAGCGATTTGGTGCGCGGTGAACGTTCCAGATGCACCGGGCCTTTGCCCGCATTGTTGACGACAATATCCAGCGAGCCAAACAGCCGCACAGCCTCGTTGACCGTGCGCTCGCAATCGGCCGGATTGGTGATGTCGCAAGCCACACCCAGAACCCGCCCGCAGCCGGGCTGGCCGGCCACTTCGCGGGTCGCCGCGCCCGTCGCGCCGCCATCAACATCGGCATAGAGAACATGCGCGCCCGCGCGGGTGAGACCATGGGCAATCGCCCGCCCGATGCCACGCGCCGCTCCGGTCACAATGGCCACGCGCCCCTCAAGCCGCAGATCACTGGTTGGCATTTTCTGTGCTCCCGTTTTTTCTCAAGATAGCCCTGCGCAATCATGCAAGGCAAACACGGGCAACGATTTCCCTTGAGGTCATTTCCTTCTATGCTTGGCCCATGAGCACGCCTGACATTCCTTTCAATCGTGAGCCGCCCGGCCCTGCTGGCGAGGTGACACAACTGTCGCCGCTGGTGCGGCGCGTGTTGGCGCCCAACAAAGGGCCTTTCACCTTTACCGGCACCTGCACTTACATCGTGGGCGCAGGCCAGGTGGCGGTGATTGATCCCGGCCCGGAAGATGAAAGCCATATTGATGCGCTGCTCTCCGCGCTGCAGGGCGAAACCATCGCCGCCATTCTCGTCACCCATACGCATCGCGATCATTCACCCGGCGCACGTCTGTTACAGGCACGCACGCGCGCGCCGATCATGGGTTGCGCGACACATATTCCAAATCCAGATCCGCCATCAGGGCGACTGGATGCAAGCCATGATCTCGAACATGCGCCCGATCAGGTGCTCATTGATGGCGCGCTGTTCAAAGGCGATGGCTTCACGCTGGAAGCTGTCGCGACTCCGGGACACGCGTCCAACCATCTGGCTTTTGCTTTATACGAAGAGAACGGCCTATTTTCGGGCGATCATGTCATGGCTTGGTCAACAAGCATTGTCGCGCCGCCTGATGGCCATATGCGCGATTACATGGCTTCGCTGGACAAACTCGCAGCACGTGATGAGCGCATCTATTGGCCGGGCCATGGCAATGCACTCACCGAGCCGCAGCGCTTTGTGCGCCTGCTCGCCATGCATCGTCGCCAGCGCGAGAACGCCATTCTGGAGCGGCTGGCACAGGGGGACCGCGCGATCCCCGATATTGTGCGCGTGATCTATAAAGGTGTCAATGAGCGCCTGCATCGCGCGGCCGGCCTATCGGTTTTGGCGCATCTGGAAGACCTGGTTGACCGCGGGCTGGTCACCTCCGATCAGCAGCGGGCCACCGAGCAAGCGCATTATACCCTCTCCTGAGCGAGCTCGGGCTTGGCGCTTGCCGGGCGCGCTGGCGCGCACTAGGTTCAAGTCAGGAGAGCGAAATGACCCATGAAACTGATGCCACGCGCATCTGGTTCCGCCTGTTGCGGCTGCAGACACGCATCAACCTTGCCATTACAGAGCGCGTGCGCACCTTGGGGCTTTCCGTTCCACAATGCGATGTGCTGACCACGCTGACTGAGCGCGAAGGCATCAGCCAGCAAGAATTGGCCGAGCGCCTGTATGTAACCAAGGGCAATATTTCAGGCCTGATCGATCGGCTGGAAACAGCCAAACTGGTTGAGCGTCGTGCGACTGAAAACGACAAACGTTCTTATGCCATTTTCCTCACCCCACAAGGCCGTGCTTTGGCAGAACAGGGCATTGATGTGCAGCGCAGTTTTGTGCTCGATTCACTTGGCCGGATGGACGCGCAAGATCTCGCAAAATTTGAAACATTGATTGTCCAGGTGCGCGATCTTGTGCGCGAGCGTCAATCAAAAGCCGACTGAGATTTTCTTGTCAGCCTTGCGTTGCTGGCGAATGAACTCTGGCAAATCATGCGCTGTGTCGAGAATGAAATCGGCTTCCAGCGCCAGATCTTCTGCAAAGGCTGGTCCACTCAACACACCAATGGCAATGGCGCCGGCTGCATGGGCGGCGCGCATATCGGTGAGCGTATCACCCACAATGGCAATGCGCGCGGGTGCGATGTTGAAGCTTGCAGCAAAGGCTGTAATCATGCCGGGCGCGGGTTTGGGGCCATATCCAGAATCCTGCCCCGCCAGATAATCAAGATCTTCCGCTATGCCGAGCAGACCTGCATGCAGGCGAATCGATTTTTCAGAATCATTCGAGACAATGCCAAGCTTGAAGCCCATGCCGCCGAGCTCCGCAAACAAAGCTGACGGGTTGCCGATAGGGGTGAGTGTTTCCAAAGCCAGAATACGAAACAGCCCGCCAATCTCTTCATAAAGGCGATCGAGATCCCGCCGCCCCAACACATCTGCCCAGAGCGGACCGTAATCGAGAAGTGAACCCGACAGACAGGGGGAATGGGGGCGAAAACTTTTATCATGCAGATCAAAGCCGCTGACCTCAGCCAGACGAAGCATGGCACCCTCATCGCCTGCCGAGAGCGTCTTCATGACGTGATAGGCCGCCACGCCCCAGGTGCGGTCGAAATCGACCAGGGTTCCGTCCTTATCAAAAAGAATGGCGTCAAAAGGCATGGCCGGACACATCCCGGTAGGGGTCTCACGCAAGGTCATCTTGCGCTCTGGCCTTTATGGGGGGCAAAGCATGAAAAGATGGCTAAGCCGAAGGCGAAGCAATAACGGTGGAGAAGCGTCAGCCTTAAACGATCCTTAACTGAAAGCTTGCGAGACCTTCCCCAGTTGTTCCGCGCGTGTCACTTCAGCGGGATACTTCTTTTTAGCGGCGCGAGTTTCAGCCCATGACCGACCACCAGATGACCCAGCCTCCAGCCACGCAGGATGCGCGCGAACTTCTCGCCCGCCTCTATCGTGAAATCGGCCTTTCAGCGGTCCGCGCTGCGCTTGATCTTCCCCAGCCCGAACGAACTGTCAGGCAAACGCGCGATATCCCCGCGCCCGTGAGCGGCGAAGATCTCGCTGCTTAGCGCACAATCACTTTTGTATTGAGCTGCACACGCGCGTAAAGATCGATCACATCGATATTGCGCATGCGAATGCAACCGGACGAGGCTTCATGGCCAATGGTTTCAGGCTCATTGGTGCCATGAATGCGGTATAGCGTGTCGCGACCGCTCGCGTCATAGAGATAGAGCGCACGCGCCCCTAAGGGATTATCCGGACCACCATTCAGGCCCCCTGCCGCCGCTGTCGGCTTCAGATGGGGCCAGCGTTGCACCATGTCGGCAGGCGGTGTCCAATGTGGCCATTCGGCCTTGCGGCGGATTGTGGCTGTGCCTGTCCAGCCATAGGCCTCAGCGCCTGTGGCCACGCCATAGCGCACAGCACGCTTGTCTGGCAGCACAAGATAAAGATGCTTCATCTGCGTATCGACAACGATGGTGCCAGGCGCCTCGCCGGTCGTATCGTCGACCTCATAGCGCTGGTAATTGATATCCATCTCAAAGTCCGGGACCATCGCGATAAAATCGCGATCGCGCGTGGTCAATGAAGGGTCGGGCACACCTTTGAAATTGCATCCAGCGAGAAGGGTTGAGGCCATGAGCAGGGCCAAAGCAGGCATGAATTTCATCGCTGGTCGTAGGCTCCCGAAACATGGTTTGGACAGAATCATCGCTCTGATACCATGAAGCCCGGCACAAGCTATGCTGCATCTGCGAAAAAATCGGGGTGCGACAATGCTGACACAGCGCAATGCGGGCAGACGCCATCCGGATTAAGAGCTAGACAGTCGCCATAAGTTTTAGAATACCAAGGCAGGATAAAGACTTGAACACGCTGATCCTCACGCACCGCGATTGTCTGGGCCATGATATGGGCCCCGGACACCCAGAACGCCCTGATCGGACGCGTGTCATTGAGCGCATTCTCGAGCATGAGCGCTTCCAGCCCCTGCTGCGCGATAGCGCCCCGCTGGGCTCCCGCGAGCAGGTTTTGCGTGTCCACCCGCAAGATTACTGGCGACAATTGGAAGAGCTGTCGCCCCATCAGGGGCTGGCGCAAATTGATGGCGACACCGCCATGTCGCCCGGCACATTTGAAGCGGCTTTGCGCTCGGTGGGCGGCGCGTGCGCGGCTGTTGATGAAGTTATGACAGGCAAAGTCGACACAGCTTTTGTCGCCACACGCCCGCCAGGCCATCATGCCGAAACCACGACCGCCATGGGCTTTTGCTTTTTCAACAATGCCGCCATTGCCGCGCGACAGGCGCGCGCCGTGCATGGGGCTGAACGCATCGCTATCATGGATTTCGACGTACATCACGGCAATGGCACGCAGGAGATTTTCTGGAACGACCCGAGCGTGCTCTATGCTTCCACGCATGAAATGCCCCTCTATCCGGGCACCGGCGCGCTGAGTGAAACCGGCGCGCATGACAATATCGTCAATGCGCCGTTGCGCGCTGGTGACGACGGTGTGCAATTTCGCCAAGCGATGAACACGCGCGTGCTACCAGCCATTGAATCCTTTGCGCCCGATCTCATCATCATCTCGGCAGGCTTTGACGCGCATGCGCGTGACCCGATGGCCAATATCAATCTGGTCGAAAATGATTTCGCTTGGGCCACAGGCAAGCTGATGGATATTGCGCAAAAGACGAGCCAAGGCCGTGTCGTGTCCGTGCTTGAAGGCGGCTATGATCTGGAAGCGCTAGCGCGCTCGGTGGCCGCCCATGTGATGATGCTGTCAGGCATGGCGGGGCGGTAGTTTTCGTCATTGAGAGGAGCCGAAGGCGACGCGGCAA
>CAINNX010000090.1 GCA_903851305.1 uncultured Hyphomicrobiales bacterium
GCGCAACCCTTCCAGTAACTGTACCGGTTCTTCCCCCGCCTCTGCGGCTTCGGCTTCCGTCAGCCGAAATAGGTTGCCAGCCTTGCCTTCCGGTGCATACAGCAGCAGCCGTGCAACCGAAATGCCACGGTCATCAAAAAACTCAAGGAATAGTACTGCCCCATCCTGCTCTTCCAAGCCTTCATGAAGCGCGCTAAACAGGCGCAACGATCAGCAGGGCTGGAAGAGCATGAAAAAGCGCAAAATCCTCATCAATGGCGCAGGCCTTGGCGGCCTCGCCGCCGCCTGCTGCCTGATCAAGGCCGGACATGATGTCGAGGTCTATGAACAGGCAGCCCAAATGGGCGAAGTGGGGGCTGGCATCCAGATCAGCGCCAATGCACAGCATGTGCTGCGTGACCTCGGCCTTGGGCCAGACATTGACCGGATCGGCGTGCGCCCGGGCGCCTATGTGTTTCGCTTGCACGACAGCGGCGAAGAGATCCAGCGCTTTCCGCTGGCGGAAGAACATGAGCGCATCAATGGCGCGCCCTATACGCAATTGCACCGCGCTGATTTCCACGAAGTGCTCGCCCGCAAGGCGCATGAAATGCGCGCGGGCATTGTGCGCCTCAACAAACGCGCCACGAGCTATGTTGAAAATACCGATGGCGTGGTTCTGCATTTCGCCGATGGCACGTCAGCCAGCGGCGACATTCTGATTGGTGCCGATGGCATTCGCTCGGTGGTGCGTGCGCAAATGTCGGGCGCGTCCAACCCGGTCTATACGGGCGATGCCGCATGGCGCTTGGTGATCCCGACCGACAAATTGCCGCCCAATCTGCTTGAGCATGTCATGTCGGTCTTTATGGGACCGGGCGGCCATGTGGTTTGCTATTATCTGCGCGCGGGCAAATTGCTCAATTTCGTGGGCCTCGTCGAGACGGATGATGTGGCCGAAGAATCCTGGACGCTGAAGCGCCCGTGGGAGCAGCTCAAGGCCAATTATGCCGGTTGGCATCCGATCATCCAGACGATCATCGACACGGCTGACAAAGACCAATGCTTTCGCTGGTCTTTGTTCAACCGGGATCCTTTGATGAATTGGAGCACCAAGCGCGTGACGCTTCTGGGCGATTCCTGCCACGCCACTTTGCCTTATCTGGCGCAAGGTGCGGTGATGGCGATTGAAGACGGCGCCATTCTCGCGCGCGCACTCGACATGAGTGATGATGAGGCAGAGGCGCTTGATATTTACCAGCGCAACCGCATCGAGCGCACGGCGCGCATCGTGCGCCAGTCCACCGCCAATCGCACTTTGTTCCATCTGCACAGCGAAACCGAAATCCGCGCCGCCTTCGCCAAGCGCGATGAAGGGGCGGAGCGCAACAAGTGGCTGTATTCTTATAATCCGCTGACTGTGCCGCTGGTGTAACAAACGCGGCGCACTGTCATCCCCCTCCCCTCAAGGGGGAGGGAGTTTTGGCAGCGCCGCCTCGCAATGACGATGCGATGACCTTCAATCCAGCTTCTTCATGCCAACGCGCGCAGCAATCTCGGCCACCTGCTTTTCCTGCTCCGCAATATCCTTGGCGAAGTCTTCCGCCCCACCGGGGTTGGGCGTTTGCCCACTGGCCACCAGACGCTCCGCGATATTGGGCATGCGCGCCACTTCAGCGACTTCATCGCCAATGCGCTTGCGCAACGCTGCATTCATGCTTTTGGGGCCAAACAGACCCACCAGCCCCTCGAGTTGCAAGGACGGCACACCCGCTTCAATGGCCGTCACCACATTGGGCAAAGCGGGCGAACGTGTGCGGCTGTTGACCGCCAGCAGCTTCGCGCCATTGCCAATCACCGGCTGCATGATCGCATAAGCCGACATCACCACCTGAATGCGACCCGCCGCCATTTCAGCCGCGCCCTGCCCCAGATTGTTGAAGCTCACCTTCTGGATCTTCAGATCGAGCGCGGTCGTGAAATTGTCCCACACAAGATCCGTGATGCCCGGCACCGTCATGACATTCAATTCGCCCGGACGCTTGCGCGCCACATCGACCAGCTGTTGAAGCGATGTGATGCCGCTCTGGTCCGAGACACCCACAGCCAAAATCGTGTTGGAGAAACGCGCAATGGGGAGAAGATCACGGTCCCGCACATAGCCGAGCTTTTCATGCTTATAAGGATGTGGCGTGAAATTGCCGGTGGGCGTGAACAGCAGCTGATGATCATCATTGTCATTCACCACCGCGCGAATGGCGATGAGGCTGTCGCCGCCGGGACGGTTCTCGACGACGATGCTCTGATTCCATTTGCGCGACAGCGCATCGGCCGCCAAACGCGCACCAATGTCAGCGCCTGCTCCTGGCGCAAAGGGCACCACAAATTTGACGGGCTTGGTGGGCCAAGCTGGCGTTTGTGCTGGCGTTTGCGCCTGAGCCAGTCCAGCGCACATCACAGCCATCAGACCGGCACCCATGAGCGCGGCCGCTTTCATCATGCGTTTCATGTTTCCCCCTTTGCCCTGATGATCTTGCGGGCAGCATCCCTTTTGGGATTGCTGACAGATTGGCGAGCTTCGCAAAATCGCGCAAGTCACCAGCATGTCATGAGCCAGACATCCGCTGTTGCGATGCAGCAAATAGGTGCGCGTGCCGACTTTAGGCCAACTTGCCAAGCCGATAGCAACTCCCGATACTTTTCAAAATAAAGGCAAAACAAGGACCAAAGGCAAAAAGCCAAGGTCCGCTGGGAGGGGATATGTACGAAGACGGCATTGCGCGCGATGGCCTGCGCACGGGCGATCATATTGTCATCACGGGCGGCGGCGGCGGCTTTGGTCGCGCCTTTTGCAAACGTCTGGCGCGCATGGGTGCCCGCATTTCCATCTGGGAGCTGAACGAAGAATCAGGCCGCGAGACAGAACGCCTTGTGCGCGAAGCCGGCGGTGACGCGACTTTTTTCAAAGTTGATCTGTCATCCAGCGCGTCCATCGATCAGGCGATTGAAGCCAGCCTCAAAGCCTATGGCACGCCCTATGGCATTATGAACAATGCCAGCATCTATCCGCGCGCCAGCGTGGAAAAGATGAGCGTCGACACATTTGCGCTCACGCTGCAGGTCAATATCACCGCGCCCTTCCACATCATCCATGCCTTTGGCCCTGCGATGATTGCCAACAAGCGTGGCGTCATCATCAACATTGCCTCCGGCCGTGCGCTGGAAGGCGCGGTGAATGGCGCCAATTATGCCTGTTCAAAAGCTGCCATTCTCTCGCTCAGCAAAACGGTTGCGATGGAATGGGCCAAACATAACATTCGCGCCAATACGATCATCCCCGGCGTGTCCTTCACGGCGCAGCCCTTGGAAAACACAACGCCCGAAGAACTGATCGAGCGCGGCAAGCAGCGCATTCCTCTGGGGCGCGTCGGTTATCCGGAAGATATGGCGGGACTGGCCGCCTTCCTGTTCAGCGCAGACGCCTCCTACATGACAGGCCAAGCGGTGGCCATGAACGGCGGAATGATTCTGATCCCGCAATAGAGCGTCGCTTCTCACGCGCATCTGCAAGAGGAAGGGACGCCACCATGTCACGCAAGCACGCACTCGCTTTTCTCTGCCTGTCGGCGCTGGGCGCACAGCTCAGCTCGCCAGCCCGCTCGCAAACGGTTGAAGATTTTTATCGCGGCAAAACTGTCAGTTTCATGGTGTCGTCGGCCGCCGGTGGCAGCTACGATATTATGAGCCGCACGCTGGCGACCTATTTGCCAAAATATCTGCCCGGTCAGCCCAATTTCGTCATCAAGAACCAGCCGGGCGCCGGGGGCATCACAGCCGCCAATCAGCTCTACGGCACGGCTGCGCGCGATGGCACAGTGATGGGCGGCTTGCAGGGCAATATTCCCTTCGAGCCGATGCTCGGCGTGAAAGAAGCGACCTTCGACGCGCGCAAATTCATTTGGCTCGGCACACCCAGCACCGAGACATGTGTGTTCACAGTCTGGTCGGAAACCGGCGTCAAATCCTATGAGGATCTGCGCACCAAAGAAATCACGGTGGCCTCAACCGGCGTCAATTCAAACCCGAGTGTCTCAGCGCGTTTGATGACAGAGTTGCTCGGCATCAAGGCGCGCCCGATTGTGGGCTATACCGGCATGGCCAATGCGCTGCTGGCGGTTGAAAAGCGTGAAGTTGATGGCCATGCCTGCATTCTGTGGAGCGCCGTGCAGGCTTTGCGTCCCCAATGGATCAGCGAGAAGAAAGCGCAGTTCATCCTGCAATGGGGTGGGATCAAGGAAAAGGGCCTGCCTGACACGCCCTTCGTGATGGATCTGGTCAAAAAGCCGGAAGACAGATTGCTGCTGGAAGCGGCCTCCGCGCCGCTGGCCTTGGGCCGCCCCTTCCTTCTGCCACCCGACGTGCCCAAGGATCGCGCGCAAGCCATGCAAAAAGCCATGATGGCCGTCTTTGCGGACACGTCTTTCCAGGCCGATGCCCAACGCCAGGCGCTCGATATCAATGCCCCACGCAGCGGCGCGGAGGTGCAGCAATTGATCGAGCGCGTCTATTCCATGCCAAGCGATGTGATCGCGCGCCTGCGGCAAGTATCGGTGCAGTGAGGGCAAGATTGCCCTCTAGCCTTTCTTCTTTTGGGCCGGGCGGGTCGCCTCACCAATCCAGTCGAGAATCCAATCCGCGACCTGCAGATTGTTCGTGTCCATCATCATCATATGCGTGTTACCGCGCACGCCCTTTTCATAGGTCGCGAGAAAATTGGCCTTGCCACCCGCCTTGACCACTTGGTCAACGGCTTTGCGGCATTCGCCTTCCCCATTCCACGCATGATCGCCCGCAACATTGAGCCAGGCCAAACGCGCCATGACTTGTGTTTGCTCTGGTGTGAGATTGCAGCCCGAGCGCCCCTCAACGCTGATCAGCGCTTTCACCAAGGCCGGACGCGCCAGTGCTGTCTGCGTTCCATAGGTGCCTGATTGCGAATGGACCATGACCATGGCGGGGCCAATTTTATCCAGCAACGCGACAAGGGCAGCAACGGTGGGCTGCGGTGATTGGTGCAACGTCACTTCTGTATTGGGCACAAGCTGCGCCATGTATTGATCGACGTGTTTCTGCGGGAATTTGGAATCCGCCCACCATTCATCAGGCTTGGGACCAAAGCGGAAGACACCCCATGCACGCTCATAGGTGAACTGGATCACGCCGCCTTTCGGGATGAGGCTCGCATCACCCTTGGTCTGGGCCTGATTGATGGCCTCCGGATACCAACCCGAGCGTGCGCGGCCCGCGTGATCGATGACATAAACCGTATAACCCTTGCGCAGAAAATGTTGTTTCCAACCCTCGCGCCCATCAGGGGTCGTGTCATATGTTTTGCCGGTATGACCCGAGCCATGCACCATGATGATGGGAACAGACCCGGCCAGTTGACGCTTGGGCACAGCATATTCCACATACATTTGATTGACGACGACACGCCCACCCGGTGCCTCACCACCCGGATTTTGCGTCTTCACCACTTCGCCATTGATGAAAAAGCTGCCCTGATCTTTCAAGACAGGAGGCTCTGCGGCATGGCCAAAACATGTCCAGGACATCAAAGCCCCGCATGCAACGGACAGGCGAAAACTCGCGGCTCGTGTCGACATCAGGACGTCCCCCCTCGTTTTATATTTTTGACTGGCCCGAGGTTAGCCTGTGCGGCGGACTAATTTCAACATTGCAGTGCGAGATTGACGCAGCCCGGCCAGGCACGCCAAACTGAAACCAAAATAAGGGGAAGAAACATGCGCAAGACATGGTTGGGCAAAAATGGGGTCGCTGGTCTGGGGTTGTTGGCCATGCTCGCCTGGTGCGGGAGCGCCTTCGCGATCACCGGCGACAAGGCCGAATTCGTCAAACTGGCTGATGATGTCTATGCCTATGTAGGCAAGCGCAATGATGCCAATGCTATGGTTATCGTCACCAACCAAGGCGTCGTGTTGGTGGACACGGGCAACAGCCAGCCTGACACGCGCGACATTGGCGAAAAGATCAAATCCGTGACCGACAAACCCGTGCGCTGGGTGGTGATCACGCAATATCATGGTGATCACTTCGGCGGTTCACCCTATTTCATGCCTGCCACCGTCATCGTCCACGACAAAGTGGCGAAAGAAATTGCGAGCATGAAGCCTTACCAGATCAAATCCTGGCGCAAGCGTTTTCCTGAACGCAGTGCCGCGCTGGAAGGGCTTGCCCCCATCGACATGGTGATGAGCTTTCCTGATCGCATGACGCTCAATCTCGGCGGCAAGCGCATTGAGCTGATCTATGTCGAGGACACTTATAATTCTGGCGATGTCGCCGTCTGGCTACCTGATTCAGGTGTGATGCACGGCTCATTTGCAGCCTACAAAGATCGCCACCCAGACATTCGCCCCGATTACAGTCATGGCACCACCGTCACCATGCTCAAGCAGCTGGAAGCTTTGCTTGCACTCAAGCCGCGCGTGGTTGTGCCCTCGCACGGGCCTTTGAGCACGGTCAGCGACCTGCAAGTTATGGTCGATTACATTCTGCTCGCGCGGCAGAAAGTGCGCCTGATGATGGCCAAGGGCATGGCGCTGCCTGATGTCATTCGCAATTTCCACATGAATGAATTCAAAGATTGGGATCGCGCATCGCATTTCGACTGGATGGCGGAAACCATCCATCGCGAATTGTCAGGCCAAGGCCCGATCATTGTCACCGTGAAGGAGCTCAATTCCTCTGGTGAATTGACGGGGGTGATTGAGGCTGGGCGCAACCTCACGCTGAAAACCGCTGAGGGCAAAGATGTGCGCCTGCGTGTGACGTCTGACACCAATATTGAAGGCGCGGCAGATCGCACCCAATTGCGCACGGGCATGAAGGTGCAGGCGCTCTACAAGGAGCCGGACGATTTCAACCCCGCTCTTGGCTATGATGTGATTGAACTGACTGTCGCCCGCTAAGGGATTTTCAACACGGCTCTGCCGCGCCCCGGCGCGGCAGGCCCAGATGATCGCGCAGCATCGTGCCCTGATAAGCTGTGCGATACAGTCCGCGCCGCTGCAGCTCTGGCACAACGAGATCGACAAAATCCTGCAGGCCATTAGGGAGCATGGCTGGCATAATATTGAAGCCGTCAGCTCCGCCCTTTTCAAACCATTCCTGAAAGGAATCGGCCACATCGGCTAGTGTGCCGATCAATTGGCGATGTCCTTTGGAAACCACCAGTTTTTCCCACGTCTCGCGCACGCTCATCTTTTCGCGGCGAGACGTTTCGACAATGCCAATAGCGCGGCTCTGCGTCAGCTTCGACATGTCGACGTCTGGCAAAGGCCCCTCGATATCAACGCCTGACAGATCCATGCCCAAATGCCGACCCAAAGTCGCCAGCCCCGCTTCACGGTGAATGAGGCTTTGCAGCTTTTCATACATGTCGTGGGCCTCTTGTCGCGTGCGCGCGACAATGGGCATGACGCCGGGCATAACCAGCGCATGATCGGGGTTGCGACCAAAGGCAGCCACGCGCGATTTGATGTCACGATAAAACGCCTGCGCTGTGTCGAGATCTCGCTGGATGGTGAAAATCACCTCGGCATATTTGGCAGCCAGCGTTTTGCCATCTTCAGACGACCCCGCCTGCACCAGCACAGGATTACCCTGCGGACAGCGCGGCAGCGACAAAGGCCCGGCCACTTTGAAATAAGACCCATCATGATTGAGCAGGCGCAATTTGCTGGCGTCGAAAAACAGCCCGCTTTCCTTGTCCATCAAGAGTGCATCATCATCCAGACAATCCCACAGGCCGCGCACAACCTGCGTGAATTCATCGGCCCTGCGGTAACGCTCGGCATGCTCGAAATGCGCGTCATAGCCAAAGTTAAGAGCTTCGCGCGGCGAAGACGAGGTCACAATGTTCCAGCCCGCACGCCCGCCGCTGATATGATCGAGCGAGGCAAATTTGCGGGCCACATGATAGGGCTCGTTAAAAGAAGTTGTGGCTGTCGCCACCAGCCCGATGCGCTCGGTTACCATGGCCAAGGCTGACAAAAGCGTCAGCGGCTCGAGCCGGAAATTATCAGAACGCTTGCCCTTGGGTGTGAGCGAAAACACATCCGCAACAAACAGCATGTCAAACAAGCCACGCTCGGCAATCTGCGCAAACCGAGCATAGGTCTTGACGCTGAATCCATCCGGATAGGCGTCATTGTGTCGCCAGGCCGCCATATGGTGCCCGCCAGGCGCCAGAAACAATCCAAGCCTGATCTGGCGTGACATATCACTGCGCTCCCGATGAAAGCGCCGGCAGGTTTCGCAGAAAAACGATCAACGCATTCATATCGGAATCACTCATACGGGCATACATGTCGAAATCCATCACACCCACCAGCTTTCCGCCATCTGGTCTCACGCCCTTGGTGATCGCGGTTCTGATCTGTTCATCACTCCAGCTACCGAGCGATGTCGGCGTGATATTCGAGGCGACCACTGTGCCACCGCCACGCGCGGTATAAGTATTGCCACCCGCACCCAGGCGCGTGAGATCAGGCTGCCCATCGATGCGCGGTGTATGACACTGGAAGCAATGCGAGACAGTCACTCCGATATAGTGACCATACGCAATCTGATTTTTTCTGCCTGGCTCGGCTACAGTGCTAACAAGTTCCATTTTCACAGAAGCGCGTTGCGGATCGAGGCGCTCAACCGGATTTTTAATGGCAGGAACCGTCCGCAAATAGGCAACAATGGCTTTGACATCGGCATCCGACAGATCGCGATAAAAAAACGTTCCCATCGGCGGGCGAACGCTGCTGCCATCGGGACGCGTGCCGTTGCGGATCGAAGCAATGATCTGCTCATCACTCCAGTGCCCCAATCCCGTTTCAGGGTCAGATGTCAGATTAGACGCAAGCAGCCCGCCGACGCGTTGGCCACCTGAGAGAAATTTCTCCTTGATGGTCTTGCCCTCGGAATCTTTCTGCGTGTGGCAAGAGCTGCAAATTCCGATCCCGACAAGATATTCGCCGCGCTCAATATCTGGGCTCGCAGTAGCGGGCAGATCGCTTGACAAAAGCATCGCGAGAGAGAGCAAAAAAATTAGCCCTACTACGCCTATCCGCGCACCTATCGGGCGCGCAACACAGATCATGCGCAATGGCATGTCCCTCCCTGCAATGGGCCTCTCAGGGCCTCTCTTGTGGGAGAAGCATAAAGCAGCGGGCTACGGCTGAGCAACCGCGGTTCGGGCCTTGGTTAGACAACGAATGTGATGAGCTACTTTTAAATAGAGCTAAAATGTTGCGGCGCATCAAAAACACAAAGCGACATGCATAGATTTTGATCATCTTGCCAAGGCGGCTAGGTGCGCATCTAATCATCATCATAAAAAAATAATGTGGGAGGGTCAGGCATGGCTTGCAGGAACAACGCGCGCGGAGTGCTGTTTGGTCTGGCATGTCTTGTGGGCGCACAAGCGCAGGCACAAGATGCGTCACATTTCTTCGCTGACAAGACGATCAACTTTATCGTCGCATCTGGTCCAGGCGGCGGATACGACATGTATGCGCGCCTTCTCACACGCCATTTCGGCCGCAACATTCCCGGCAACCCCTCTTTCGCTGTTCAATATCTTCCAGGAGGCGGCGGCATTGTTGCTGCCAACAATCTGTACGGACTTTCTAAGAAAGACGGCACAGTGATGGGGCTTCTCGCCTCGAGCACTTTTCTGCTCGCTGCCGTTGGTGATCCGCACACCAAATTTGAAAATCTCAAATTCACATTCATCGGCAACATGAATGAAGAAGCCGACACATGCTCCGTCTGGCACACGACAGGAATCAAATCCGTTCAGGACTTGAAATCGCGCGAAGTGATTATCGGCACGGCCGGTGTGGGTTCCAATTCGCACACATTCCCGGTCGGCATGAATGCCGTGATTGGCACAAAATTCAAACCTATTCCCGGCTATTCGGGTGGCGCGCAAATTCGCACCACTGCCATGGAGCGCGGCGAACTTCACGGTTCCTGCGGAATTTTCGTATCCACTTTGGGCGCGCAATTTGGCCAGCCTCTCTCTGAGGGCAAGTTGAATGTCGTTTTGCAAATGGGCCTGACGCGCCATCCCAAATATAAGGACGTGCCCAACGCATTGGAGCTCGCCAGTGATGATGTCGGTCGTCAATCTCTCGAATTGCTCTTCGCGCAGCTCGCCCTTGGCCGCCCCATTCTCGCCCCACCCGATGTCCCGCAAGACCGCGCAGCTCTTTTGAGCAAAGCCTTTCAAGACACAATGCGCGATCCGCAATTTATAGCAGAAGCCGAAAAGACCAATGTTGAAACCAGATGGTTTGATGGCGCGCGCATGCGCGACGTCATGATGAAAATGGAGTCGGCCCCTGCTCCTATCAAAGCGCGAGTAAAGGCCATTCTCGAACAGCAGAGCTGAAGGACAGAAGAAAATGCAATTTGGACTCTATGGCACGAATGGCCATGTGACCGTCGGCTCGCCAGAAATTGCCCAGGCAGTCCTCGAAGCGCGCGGGCCTTTGCCCGAAAGGCGTCAAGACAAGCAGTATGAGTTCGGCCTCCACATGATGCTTGAAGCCGAAAAAGCGGGCTTTGATATCATCCTCTTTGCCGAACGCCACCTTGGCCCTGACCTGACGACCTGGGTGGTGGCGGGCGCCATCGGCTCAAAGCTTGAGCGCATGCGCTCTATGGTTGCCGTGCATCCAGGCCTTTGGCATCCAGGCTTGATCGCCAAATTATCCATGACGCTTGATCGGGTTTGCAAAGGCGGCATGGCGATCAATCTGGTGACGGGCGCCAGTGAATCAGAGTTCCAGATGTTTGGCGGAACCGCGCTGATCGACAATCCCGAAAGACGCTACGCCCGCGCGACGGAGTTTATCAATTTCATCAAGGGCTCTTGGACGCATGACAAATTCTCCATGGACGGAGAGTTTTTCCCGACAGAGAATTTCGAATTGCGACTGCGCCCGCGCAATGAGCAGCCCCCAGAAATGTTCACCGCCGCCAATTCAGAAGGTGGGCGCAAAATGGTTGCCGAAACGGGCGATTGGTGGTTCCTGCCCTATGATCGCAACATCACGACAACGGATGAATTGCTGCGTGAACTCGAAAAATCCATGGCTGACATGCGGCTGCGCATGAAGGCTGTGGGCCGAAAAATCCGCTTCGCCTTCAATCCTTTTGTGGGCTTTGGCGACACAGTGGAAAACGCGCTTGAAGCCAGCGTCGCGCGGATCATCAAGCACGAGAGAGATCCCGACACATCCAAGATCCAGCGCAGCATGCTGCCCGCCACTTTGGGTGGCTGCATGGGGCAGCCGGAGGACATACGCCGCCAAATCGGCCGCTTCAGGGACATGGGCATCGAGCTACTATTGTTCAAAATGACCGCCGGCACAGACGACGTGCGCCGCATTGGAACAGAGATTATCGCGCCTTTTAGAGCTGGGCAGACGTGATTTTTAGGGATGAGAAAAGGCAATCTGCTAATTACCTGATCCCCAAGGCCTTCGATGGTGGGCGCACTAGGGCTCGAACCTAGGACCCGCTGATTAAGAGTCAGCTGCTCTACCAACTGAGCTATGCGCCCATCGAAGTGTGCTGGAGGCGTTTGCGACCAGCGAGCGGGGGTGTACCAAAGGCCCCTCCCCCTGTCCAGAGCCTTGGCGCCGAAAAACGCACAACTTGCGATCCATCCCCTCGAAAATACTCAAAAAATGGGCGTTTCTTGTGATCAAGAGCCTTGGCGAAATGGCGCTTGGGCCATCGTTGCCCAGATTGTGGCGCAGGCTTTCGCCTCCGGCGTGAGGTGAGTCTCGAGAGCAGCCAGATCCCGTCGACAGCCTTCCACCTCACCATCCACCCAAAGGATGCGGCGAAACAGGTTCCAGACGTGGTCAATCCGCTGCTTCTCGTCAGTCTGAACAAACGACATGTCTGATTGCGCCGATACAGACATGGGAAAGGGCAGCAACACGCGCCCGCGCAAGGCCTGTGACAGGATCAGCCGCCGAAGGAAGAAATCATAGGGATCTGCAGGATGAGGATACGCCGACAATGCCTCCGCAAGCGGCCGAAAACCTTGCGGTGAAATGACGTAAGAGCTCGCCCCGAAAAAAGGCAGATCCACGACATTGCGCAAAAACACACGCCCTTCTTGTTTCAATTTCTGAACGATCTGGAAAATCTCAACCATGCCCGAAACACGGTTGAGACCAATATTGAGAAACAGCAGATCATAGTCCGACGAAGCCACGCTTTGTTCGATCATCTGGGCAGAACGGGGACCAAAAACAGCATCGTCTTCCAACACCAGAACGGGCGCCCCATGGTCAGCGACATTGCGCACAATCTGCCGATGGCTTGCAAAACAGGCCTTCTCGGCGGGCCGCAAAGCGCCGCCCATATCTCTGACCTGCTGGACATGCGGCGTCAGCGCGGGAAAGCGCGTCAGCCGCCAGGAGGCGGGACAGAAACGTTTGAAATTCGTCTCGAGCGCAACGCGGCGATCGCGTGCCTCGTCAAGATTGATGAAAATGCAATCCATGAAAAAACCAAAAAAACACGGGGGCAAAACGCCCCCGCTCATAATATGATGACTTACGGCGTCATCGCCCGCACGCCCGGCTCAATCTCTTCCGGGCGCGAGCGCAGGCGCTTCACCATCAGCTTGTTGAGTGCGGCGATATAGGCCCGTGCCGAGGCTACCAGCGTGTCAGGATCGGCTCCCTTGGCCGTCACGCTGCGTCCATCTTCATGCAGGCGTACCGAGACTTCGGCCTGGGCATCCGTGCCCTCCGTCACCGCATGAACCTGATAGAGTTCGAGCACGGCGGTGTGGGGCACCATGGCATGGATGCAATTGAAGATCGCATCCACCGGGCCATTGCCCGCTGATTGGTGCGTCTGATGCGTGCCATCAATATCCAGTGTGAGGGTGGCTGATTGCGGGCCCTTGGTGCCCGCCACCACCATCAGATCGAGAACCTTGATGCGCTCATTGGCATGGCCGATTTCATCGTCCACCAGCGCTTCAATGTCTTCGTCATAGATGATCTTCTTGCGGTCAGCGAGATCCTTGAACCGCTTGAACGCATCCTCCAACGCATTGTCGCCCAGCGTATAGCCGAGGTCCTTCAGCTTTTCTTTAAAGGCATGGCGGCCTGAATGTTTGCCCATGACCAGCGAGGTCTTCTGCACGCCAACACTTTCAGGCGTCATGATCTCATAGGTCTGCGCATTCTTCAGCATGCCGTCCTGGTGGATGCCGCTCTCATGCGCGAAAGCATTGCGGCCAACAATGGCCTTGTTATATTGCACAGGGAAAGACGTCACCGCCGAGACGAGCCTTGAGGCTCGCATCAGCATGGTTGTTTCAATACTGTTGGAATAGGGCAGCACATCAGAGCGTGTGCGCAGCGCCATGACAACTTCTTCGAGCGCGGCATTGCCTGCGCGCTCGCCAATGCCGTTGATCGTGCATTCAATCTGGCGCGCACCACCGCGCACACCCGCCAACGTGTTGGCAACCGCCAGACCCAGATCATTGTGGCAATGAACCGAGAAGATCGCCTTGTCGCTGTTGGGCACGCGTTCAATCACGCTGCGGAAAATATGCTCATATTCGTCGGGCACCGTATAACCAACGGTATCGGGAATATTGATCGTTGTGGCACCGGCTTTGATCGCAGCTTCCACGCAGCGGCAGAGGAAATCCATTTCCGTGCGCGTGCCATCTTCAGCTGACCATTCGACATTGGCGACATGGTTGCGCGCGCGCAGCACTTGGCTTGTGACCAGCGCCAAAACCTCTTCCGGCTCTTTCTGCAGCTTGTATTTCATATGCAGGGGCGAGGTGGAGATGAAGGTGTGAATGCGCGGGTTCACCGCGCCCTTCAAGGCTTCACCGGCGCGGTCAATATCCTTGTTGGCCGCTCGCGCCAGGCCCGCCACACTGGCGTTCTTCACCAGCTTGGCAATCGCTGAGACGCTTTCAAAATCGCCTTCCGAGGCAATCGGAAAACCGGCTTCGATGACATCGACGCCCATATCATCGAGCAGCTGCGCGACTTCGAGTTTTTCATCCAGCGTCATGGATGCGCCGGGCGATTGTTCACCATCGCGCAGGGTTGTGTCGAAAATCACCACGCGGTCGCGGGAAGTGTCATTGGTATTGATCGGGCTGGCCATCTGTCTGTCCTGATGTCTGTCGCCACCATGTTGGCGGCTTGGCTGTTCTTCGGTGCACTCGATCCCCTAAGCACCCAGGCATAGCCCGGACGGCGCTCAGGGGCGGCTAAGAAGAAGCAGCTTCAGCGTGGGCACAGTTGCGCGAACGCTGGCGGCAGAAGCCCGCGCGTCCGTCTTCAACTTGCTGGTGGCCAAAGTCGCCACGAAAACCCTCGCTGTCACATGATGGCCCTGACGGCCTGCTCTCTTTCATAGCTTATCGCCCGCCTGCCCCGCAAGGTGAGAGAGCGCCTGGCCACGCTTGACCATACCGCCCAGCCGCCAGATGGTTAAGCTGCCTCATTTTCAGGATTCGACAGGCCTCATGACCAATCTGCGCTCCGCCCTTCTCTGCCTCGGCTTGCCACTGCTGGCCGCCTGCAACGCCTCCCCGGCACCGCAGGCACCTGTGGCGCCACAAAAGGGTGCCTATGGCGCCACAGACTTCCCGGCCGTCGTCCTGCCCACAGGCGACAGCTGTGGGGCTGTCATCGGCCGTTATGATGCGGTACTGAAGGCCGATTGGGAGAGCGGCAATGTCGCCGAGCGCGTCTATGCCCAGATCCAGAAGGAACTGGAGCCGGCGCGCGCCGCCTGCTCTGCCGGTCGCGAGGGTGAGGCACGCGCCATGGTGGCTGCCAACAAATCCCGCCACGGCTACCCGACCAATAATTAAGCCAAGGCTTGATCCAGAAACGGCTGCATGAAGCCGGGCATGATCAGGCCCTTCGCATCGGAGGCCTGGCGCACGATACGGATGCGCGCCAGCTCCGGCTCGTCTTGACCAGCCATCCGCGCTTCGATCAGCTGCCGCGCCTCCTCGGCTGGAAGCCGCACACGCATATCGCGCATCAGGGCAATTTGGGCGTGCTGGCGAATGGCGACCCATGTGCCGCGATCGTCTATTTCCTCGTCCCGAAGGCCCGTCTCTTCCTGGCATTCGCGCGCAACGCTGCTGGCCAGATCCACAGAGCCGTCACGACAATCGGCAGGCTCTGGCGTGCCTGCGGGAAAATAGCTTTGTCCCGCATTGGCGGTCCATGCGCCCATCTCGCCCAGCAGAAAGGCGCCATCGCTTGAACGCAGCGCCGCCATGCCGAAGAAATTGCACACGTCATCACCTGGAAACCCCAGGCTCTTCCAGGTCATGAAGGCGCTATAGGCCGTCTCAAACGCGCATCCTTCGAGATGTCCATCCCGCCAGACATGCGCATGCAGCAGAAGAACACGCCCGTCATAGACCTGCGGTTTGCGCGCGCTCAGCTCACGCCAAAAATCATCAATCTCACAACGCGCCTTTTGGAGAAACGGCCAATCGTAAGGCGCGACGCGGATGTTGATCGAGGTGACGGGAAAGATATCAGCGCGCTTCACAGGTGCTGGCCCTATTCGCCGTCATTGCGAGGAGCGAAGCGACGAAGCAATCCAGAGGCAACAGGTGTGGCTTCTGGATTGCTTCGCTGCGCTCGCAATGACGGAGTGCTTATCACAGATACAATGTCCCTTCCTGCACAAGCACTGCGCTGCCACCAATGGAGGCTTCCATCAGTTGGCCATCCAGCACATCAAGCCCCAGCGTGATCAGGCTCGGGCGGCCCATGTCATAGCCCTGCTCGATGCTCACCACATGCGATCCATCTGGCACTTGTTCCGCTTGCATCAGCACACCTGCAAATGCCGCAACAGCTGACCCGGTTGCTGGATCTTCCACAATGCCAAGACCCGGCGCAAACATGCGTGCGTGAAAGTCATGGGCCGTGTCGGCACATTGGCGCGTGTAGAGATAACACGCACCGCGCTGCATATGGCCAAAAGCCTGCGGCCAAGCGGCGAGATCAGGCCGCGCGCGAGAGAGTGCGGCACGCGTGGCCACCGGCACAAAGCAGAATGGATTTCCGGCTGAGAAAATCGTCGGCACGTGATCATCAAAGCCAATGTCATTTTCATCAAGACCGAGCGCTGCGGCAATTGCCAGACTTTCTCCAGCGACCCCCGCAGGCTCTGGCAATTTCGGCAAAGTGAAACGCGCGCGCGCAATGCCCTTGGCATCCATGCCCACCGTGCAGGCGATCAGACCGACCTCTTCTTCGAGTGCGATGAGAATATCCTGCTTGCTGATCAGGCCGTGCGCCTCGACAAGCCCAATCAGCACAGCCGCCCCAATCGTGGGATGTCCCGCAAAAGGCAATTCACGCGTGTGTGTAAAAATGCGCAGCCGCGCCGTATTCACCGGATCCTCGGGCGGCAGAATGAAGACGGTTTCGGACAGATTGAACTCACGCGCGATAGCCTGCATGGCAGCCCCATCCAGCCCACCGCAATCGTGCACCGCCGCCAACGGGTTTCCCGCTAATGGCGTGTGGGTAAAAACATCCAGCGTAGAAAAACGGCGCGCCATGGGGTCTCCCTGCGCACCAAATTAGGCGAGCGTGATCTAGAAAGAAAGAACCCTCACGCCTCGGACGCCGGGCCCGCCATGGCAAAAGCCGGCATGTCAGGCATCCAGCCCGCGAGATAGGACGCGGTCGCGGTGTCGATGAAATCGGCCCATTCGATCACCAGTCCATCGGCAAAGCGGAAATGGCTGAAACCCTGGATGAGGGCGGCGTCGCGCGTGCCGCGATTGATCCAGCGCGCATTCCAGCGCACAGCCGCCGCCGCCTGTTCGGAAAGGACCTGACCAATTTCAAGGTGGCGCAGCTCAAACTCGACGTCGAGCGCCTGAAAGGCCACGCAGGTGTCGGTGCGTCCACGGAAAGTGCCGGCATAGGGCATGAGCCGCCGGTCGCCTGACAGCTGATAATGGATCCGCGAGCTCAAATGCTCCTGCAGCTGCTCGAATTGGCGATCATGCCGCAAATTCAGAACATGATCGGCCAAAGCCGCAGACATTGCCCGCCCTGTCATGCGCGAAAAATCCATAAAATAATGACCGGTCAAAAACAGCGGAAGCACAACCAAACAGTTGTATTCCCTGAATTAATATTAACATTTCAAAATAGGTTACACTCAAGCTCCGGCTTTGCCAATACAAGAAAGGCCGGAGCTTACGCTCCGGCCTCACTTTTCCAGATCTTTCC
>CAINNX010000091.1 GCA_903851305.1 uncultured Hyphomicrobiales bacterium
CATAAGGCATCGGTGACGGGTGATACCGTCGGCGACCCCTACAAGGACACGGCGGGCCCCGCTGTCAATCCGGCGATCAAGATCACCAACATCGTCGCCCTGCTGCTGCTGGCCGTTCTGGCGCATTAAGCTCGATTGACGAGACTTTCAGAGAAGGGCGGGGGAAACCCCGCCCTTTTTTTCCCTCTCCCTAAGGGAGAAGGTGGCGCGCGGAGCGCGACGGCTGAGGGGTTATCCCCTTATTGAGATTGCTCCACTCATCAGTCAGCTTCTCCCTTATGGGAGAAGCAGGGCCGCACGTGGGGCTTATGGATTGCTTTGCTTCGCTCGCAATGACGAGGCAGGGAACCAAACAAAAAAGCCGACCCTCACGGATCGGCTTTTTGAAACGGTGTGGCGTGTGGCGCATCAGAAGCGCAGCAGCCCCTTCAGAGCATTCTGAACGAAGCTCGATTCCGTGCCGCCTGTCGGGGTCGTGCGGCTGATGAAATCAATCACCTGGCCGTCTTCCAACCCGTAATTGGCGACGCGCTCAACGCGCTTGCCCTTGTTGAAATAGACCGCCACCACGCGCTGGTCGACAATTTTGGGTTCCATGAACTGAACCGTGCGTTCTGTCTTCTGGGTGATGTAGTACCAAGCTTCAGCGCCGATCGTGGAGGTTGTGGAGGGCGTGCCCAAAGTAGCCAAAACCTGTTCGGCTGACGCGCCGACCTTGACCTGCTCCAGCGTCCTGGAATCGAACATATAGCCATGCTGGACCGTGCCATCATAACCAAGGCAGCCACCGAGGCCGAGCGCCAGCGCCAGAGCGCCCGCGAGGCGGATCGAGGTCGAGATGCGCCGCTTGGCGCAAGCAAAGTTGGAAACAGCGTTCATCAGACCCATTGCTCCGGGAATTTTCCTTGCATCCGCATCGTCCGATGCCTAACCCCCGTCTTGAGGAAAAGCAAGTAAAGTCGGGCACCAACGCCTTGGCTCAGCCTGCAACCTGTCGGAGCTCACAATCATGTTCGGCCTTTTTAGCCGCAAGAGTAACAAGCCTTTCATCGACAAGCTTCACGGCGAGATCATGGCAGGTGTTCTCAATCCAGCTCTTTATCTGAGCTATGGCGTGTCTGACACGTTTGAGGGGCGCTTTGAAATGCTTGTTCTGCATGGGGCGCTGACGACACGCCGCATTGAGCTCCTGCCAGCTCCGGGGCCAGATCTGGCCCAGGATCTGACTGATGGTATTTTCCGCGCCCTCGATGCAACATTGCGTGAAATGGGTGTGGGCGATGTCACGGTGCCAAAAAAGATGAAGAAACACGCAGAAAGCTATGCTGGGCGTGCGTTTTCCTATTTTTCAGCACTTCAAAAACAAGATGAGAAGGCACTGCGACTGGCTTTGGCGCGCAATGTTTATGGCGATGAGGCGCGCGCCGCCTCTTCAGAAAACGGGCGGCTGGCGGCCTATGCTTTGGCCATAGATGCTCGTCTTGCGACTTATGATCTTGATCATTTTATGAGCGGCAAGGTCGGCTATCCTGATCCCGCTGATATGGGAGCCTGAACGTAATGGCCCGCATTCCCCCCGAAAAACCGGCCCGCAAGGGTGGTAAGGTCAACACCAAGGCACGCAAGGGCGATGAGCCTGAATTGTCACGCGCCCGTGCTGTGCTGCCACCCCCTGCGGGACTTGATGTCATGCCGCGCCCATTTCAGGCGGATGATCTGCGCGATGATGGCAAGACCCGCATCGTGATTGAAGCCACACCCACGGAATGTGCAGCTTTGGCGCAAGCCTATGGCCTGTCCGATGTCGCAGCGCTGAGCGGGACACTCTCGGCGGCCAAACGTGGACCGGTGGTGCGGGTCACAGGTACATTGACGGCACGTGTCACCCAGACATGTGTTGTGACGTTGGAGCCCTTTGAAGTGGCGATCAAGGACAAGATCGAGCGCGATTATGCGCCTGAAGCCTATGTTCTGGCCGCGTGGGAAGAGCTGTCTCGGCTGGAAGCCGCTGGCTCACAAGAGCCCCCCTCAGACCCGCCAGACCCCTTTCTGGAGGGTGGCAAGATCGATTTGGGGGCTTTGCTGGCCGAAAGCCTGGCTTTGGCGCTCGACCCTTACCCCAAAAAACCGGGGGCCGAATTTGCCAGCCCAGAAGATCTTTCTGCTGGGCCCGATGAATCTCCCTTTGCCGTGCTTGCGCGCCTCAAGGGGCAGGGTGGCCCGGATGGGGCCGCTTGAGCCTGTGACCAGTGTGCGGATGATAGTTTCCCTTCTGGTCTGAAGCGGCTATTGTCCGCCACCTTTCCGACCCCGGCCGATTGCTCAAGGGAGCCCCGGTTACATGTCCAAATCCGTCAGGATCGCGCTCGACGCCATGGGCGGCGATCATGGCCCCTCGGTTGTGATCCCCGGCGCTGCTCATGCTTTGAGTAGCCGGCCCGATATCCAGTTCTTGCTCTTCGGTGATGAGGCCAAGCTTGCGCCTTATCTCGCGCAGCATCCTGCACTTATGGCACGTTCAAAAGTCATTCACACCGATGTGGCTGTAGCAATGGACGACAAGCCGAGCCAGGCTTTGCGTCGCACGCGCAAAGCTTCCTCCATGTGGATGGCCATTGAAGCTGTGAAAAATGGCGAGGCAGATGTCACCGTCTCGGCTGGCAACACCGGCGCATTGATGGCCATGTCGACTGTGTGCTTGCGCACGATGGCTGGCATTGAACGCCCGGCCATTGCCTGCATGTGGCCCACCATTCACGGA
Organism: uncultured Hyphomicrobiales bacterium; assembly: GCA_903851305.1. Lineage (GTDB taxonomy): Bacteria > Pseudomonadota > Alphaproteobacteria > Rhizobiales > Beijerinckiaceae > Terripilifer. The sequence continues at coordinate 2,762 of CAINNX010000091.1, forward strand.
CGCGCCATTGTGCTCGATGTGGGTGCCACGATTGGTGCCGATGCTCAGCATCTGGTTGATCTGGCGATCATGGGTTCAGCCATGGCGCGCATTGTGCTCAATATCGAGACGCCCAGTGTTGGCCTCCTTAATGTTGGTGTGGAAGAAATCAAAGGCATTGAAGAAGTCAAAGCTGCGTCGCGTATTTTGCGTGAGGGCAAGATTCCTTCCTTGCGCTACCAAGGTTTTGTCGAAGGCGATGACATCGGCAAAGGCACGGTTGATGTTGTGGTGACCGAAGGGTTTACCGGCAATATCGCGCTCAAGACGGCAGAGGGCACAGCCAAACAATTGGCGACCATTCTGAAAGAAGGCATGCAGGCCAATCTGCTCACCAAGCTTGGCTATCTGCTGGCGCGCAGTGCATTCCAGAATTTGAAAAGCAAGATGGACCCAAGCCATGTCAACGGCGGCGTGTTCTTGGGACTTGATGGCATTGTGATCAAAAGCCATGGTGGCACGGATATTCGCGGATATTCCAATGCTGTTGGCATAGGCTACGACATGGCCCGCCATCAATTGATGGACAAGATTCGCCACTCTCTCGCAGTGGCTGATGATCGGCGGATCACCATAACAGACGAGATGGATGCAGGCGCATGACACGCGTAGCGCAGCGAAACGGACAAATACATTGACCCTAGGCCAGACCAAACTGCGCTCTGTCATTCGTGGCATTGGTTCTTACCTGCCAGTGAATAAAGTCTCCAATGCCGATCTCGAAAAGATGGTCGATACAAGTGATGACTGGATCGTGCAACGCACCGGTATTCGCAATCGCCATATTGCTGCCGAGGGTGAAACCACCTCGATGCTGGCAACACACGCCGCCAATGCTGCTTTGGCCAATGCAGGCCTCACTGCACAAGACATTGATCTTGTGATCGTGGCGACCTCGTCACCCGATTACACGTTTCCCTCGACCGCCACACAGGTGCAGGCCGCCATTGGCATGCACCATGGCGCGGCTTTTGATCTGCAAGCGGTCTGCTCGGGCTTTGTCTATGCGATTACAGTGGCGGACAAGTTTCTCATCTCCGGCTCGCACAAGCGTGCTCTGGTGATTGGTGCCGAAACATTCTCGCGTTTGCTCGACTGGAATGATCGCACGACCTGCGTGCTATTTGGTGATGGTGCGGGCGCTGTTGTGCTGGAAGCGCAACAGGGCACCGGTAGCGTGCAGGATCGCGGCGTGCTGACCACACATCTGCGTTCCGATGGGCGTCATCGTGAAAAGCTTTATGTCGATGGTGGACCATCCTCGACCAAGACGGTTGGTCATTTGCGCATGCAGGGCAAAGACGTGTTTCGCCATGCGGTCAGCATGGTCACCGACGTCATGGTTGATGCCTTTGCGGCAACCAACACAACCGCCGCAGATCTTGATTGGTTTGTGCCTCATCAGGCCAATCGCCGCATCATCGATGCCTCGGCCGAAAAACTCGGCATTGCGCCCGAAAAAATTGTCGTCACCGTCGACCAGCACGGCAACACGTCGGCGGCTTCCATCCCGCTGGCGCTCGCCACTGCAGTCGCGGATGGACGAATCAAGCCCGGCCAGCTCGTCATGATCGAGGCGATGGGCGGTGGCTTCACCTGGGGCTCGGCGCTGATCCGCTGGTAAATCCCGTTTCTCGGGATTTATGCGGGAAAATGCCATGCTGTTCTTTCTTTTTGTCAGGGCTTGATCGGCCTGAAAGTGCAGATTCCTATTGCAAACGTATCGCTATCAGTTACGATAGCCTTGTTTTTCATTATGGATTTTGCAATGACCCGTACTCATTTCGATTCAAAAACCACCAGTACTGTAACCCGCGCTGACCTTGCGGAAGCGGTTTATGGCCGGGTTGGCCTGTCACGGTCTGACTCTGCGGAAATGGTCGAGGTTGTGCTGGGCGAGATCTCGGATGCGATCATCCGGGGCGAGGTGGTGAAGCTCTCGTCCTTCGGCTCCTTCATGGTCCGTGAGAAGGGCGAGCGGGTGGGCCGCAACCCGAAAACAGGAATTGAAGTGCCAATCACACCGCGCAGGGTGATGGTCTTCAAACCTTCGAATATCATGAAGTCGCGAATCAATGACGGGACTGCTGTTGACGTCCTCGAATAAACGGAGAGTTTGAGCCATGGATCGACCCGCTGATGCCTTCAAGACGATCAGCGAAGTCGCCGATGATCTCGATCTTCCCCAACACGTCCTGCGCTTCTGGGAGACGCGTTTCTCCCAGATCAAGCCGATGAAGCGTGGCGGTGGTCGTCGCTATTACCGCCCCGATGATGTCGAGCTTCTGCGCGCCATTCGCCATTTGCTCTATGGCGAGGGTTATACGATCCGCGGCGTGCAGCGCATTTTGAAAGAGCAAGGCGCCAAGGCCATTATTGCGCTGGTGCGCGAAGGCGCGATCCGCCCTGTTGGACCAGCAGCGGCCCAGCCGCAGACGCGCATCGAGCCGACCCTGTCTGATGAAGATGCGGGCGACTACGCAGAGGCCTATGACGAGGCGCCAGTGCGCCCGCAATCCGTGGAGGCTGGCCTCTCCAGTGCCGACATTGCAGACCTGCAAGGCGTCTTGGCAGAGATTGCCGAATGCCAGCGCCTGCTGGCTGCCGCACGGACCTGAATATTCTGGCACAAAGGCCGTTCAGCGGTTGCGGGAGCCCGTCTCGATCTCTATAAGCCGTTTCGTCGGAGTGTAGCGCAGCCCGGTTAGCGCACTTGTCTGGGGGACAAGGGGTCGTGGGTTCGAATCCCGCCACTCCGACCATTTTCTCTTCGTCATTGCGAGCGAAGCGAAGCAATCCACCGGCCCCTCGTGTCACTTCTGGATTGCCGCGTCGCCTTTGGCTCCTCGCCATGACGCTATCATTCAGCCATATCGTCTTGCGGCTTCAATCGTCAGCCCAGCCCCAACAGCCCCAAATGTATCGCCTTCCACAATGCGCGCATCGGGCAGATGGCGTGTGATTTCGTGGCGCACATGGGCGATGCGCGTGGTGCCGCCGGTGAGGAAGAGCGACGAAATATTCGCCTCTTTCAGTCCTGCCATGCTCAGGCATTTGCCGATGCGTTCGCCGATACGCAAAGCGGGGCGCTCAGTGTCGTGTGCAAAATCCACCTGTGAGAAAGCGCTGACAAGATCAGCTTCCACCATGGCGAGATCAATGCGCACCTGGTCTTGTTGCGACAGATCAATCTTGGCCTCTTCGATCAGCATTGCCAGCGTGTGCCCGAGTTCTCGGTCCAGCACATGCGCCATACGGTCGATCAGTTCGGGCTGCAAAGCATCGCGGTGGATGTCGCGCAGTTCCCGGCGCGTCTTGTCATTGTAGAGCCGATTGATATTCGTCCATGTGGCAAGGTCATGATAATGCCCGCCCGGCACATCGCGCCCCGCGCGCGTGGTGGGGGAGCCAAAGCCCAATAGCGGCATGATGCGCGACAGCGACAAAATGCGATCGAAATCAACACCGCCAACGCGAATGCCGTCATTGGCGAGAATATCATCCGCGCGTTCGGTCTTTTTGTGGCGCTTGGGCGAGAGGCGCACGATGGAAAAATCCGACGTGCCGCCGCCGATATCGGCAATCAGCGCAATCTCTTCGCGCTTCAATGTGCGCTCATAATCAAGCGCTGCGGCAATCGGCTCATATTGGAAGGAGATCTCGCGAAAGCCGGCTTCGCGCGCAATCACGCGCAGCATGTCTTCAGCCTTGCGATCGCCTTCTGGATTATTGTCGACGAAATGCACGGGGCGGCCATGCACGACTGCATCAAAGGTCACGCCATGGGCGGCCTCGCCACGCGCCTTCACCTGTTTCACAAACAGCGAGATCACTTCGTGAAAGCGCAGGCGGCGGCGACCCAGTTGCGTGGCCTATTCCGCCAGACTTGTGCCGAGCACGCTTTTGAGCGAGCGCATCAGACGCCCTGATGTGCCCTCCGCATAGGCCTCCATCGCGGCGCGTCCGATGACCGGCTCGCCCGACCAGCCGAAGAAGATTGCGCTGGGCACGGTCAGATGATCGCCCTCGAGCGGTGCAAGGCGCGGTGCGCCAGCGACCATTGTGCCAAGGGTCGTGTTGGACGTGCCGAAATCAAGGCCGCAGGCGGGCATGGACAAACCGGGTTGCGTGAGGGAGTGGAGGCCTTAGCGGTTTTTGCGCGATCAGGGAAGAGCGCCATGCTTGCGGCGTCCGCGCGCGTACCGTAGTTTTGGACCCAGAAAAACAAGACAGCAGGGCAGGACGTTTCCATGCGCGACAAGACCATCATCATTGTGGGCGGCGGCATTGGCGGGCTTTGTGCGGCCATTGCTCTGGCGCGCAAGGGCTGGCAGGTGCGTGTGCTCGAACAGGCGCCGCAATTTGGCGCGATTGGCTATGGCATTCAGCTCGGTCCCAATGTGCCGCCGATGATGGCGCATCTGGGCCTGCGCGATGAAGTGATTGCCGCCAGCTTTCTGCCCAACAATGTCATGATGATCGATGCTTTTGATGGTCGGCCCGTGACGGTCGTTGATGCGGGCGCAGACTTTCGCGCGCGCTATCACGACGACCCCTACATGGTCATTCATCGTGTGGATCTGCACAATATTCTGGTGGCGGCTTGCCGGACTTATCCAGAAATTCATCTTGATGAAGATGCGGCCGTGACAGGCCATGAAGATCATGGCGATCATGTCGTGGTGATCAGCGCAGATGGCCGCCGCTTTGAAGGCGCGCTGGTGATTGGTGCCGATGGCATCCGCTCGCATTTGCGCAAAAGCATCATGGGCGACAGCGAGCCCGCGCAAACGGGCTATGTCGCGCATCGCACGATTGTGCCGATTGATCAGGTACCCAAGGGTGTTTCCACTGATGATGTCGTGCTGTGGGGTGGTGAAGGGTTTCACATCGTCCATTATCCGCTGCGCAACAAAACCATCTTCAACATTGTCGCTGTGTTCGAGACGCAGACTTTTGCCGAAAAGATGGAAACGGAAGCCTATCGCGCCGAGCTCGAGCGCACCTATATGCACTCGCATCCGGCCATGCGCGAAATGGTAAAGCTGCTCGATCTGGAGCGCCGCTGGCCGATTGGCGATCGCAAACCTCAGCGCGGCTGGTCCAAGGGCCGCGTGGTGCTGATGGGCGATGCCGCGCATGCCACGCTGCAATCCTATGCGCAGGGGGCTGGCATGGCGATTGAAGATGCCGTTGTCCTGGCGGCGCTCATTGATGGCTGCAAGGGTGATTATGAGAGCGCTTTCAAATCATTTGAAAGCGAACGCCTGTTGCGCACAGCGCGTATCCAGCTCGAGTCCCGCACACTCTGGTCGCATTACTACCATCTGAGCGGCATTGATGCGCAGGTGCGCAACGCGCGCGAACGCGCGCGCACGCGGGAGGACGTGTGGTCCTGTCTTGATTGGATTTATGACGGGATCAAAGTGCCCGGCTAGGCTCGTCAAAGGCGACGCCGTGGATTGCTTCGTCGCTTTGCTCCTCGCAATGACGGGCTAGGCTGAGCCTAGCCCGTTTGCGTTGGGCGTTACTTCTTGATCGGTGCCGGAATCTGGATGAGATCCGCGAGCTGTTCTTTTGTCAGAACGGCTGTTGCGAATTTGAACGCGACCGCATCCTGCACGATCTTGTCGAGGCCCTTCATATTGTCGGGTTCGATCGAGGGTCGCAGAAAGAAATCATCGCGTGTACGCAGCGCGAGTGCTGGCGAGATCTGCAGCCAGTCGGAATAGACTTTCATGACTTCGGGGCTGGTGTACATATAGTCCACCGTGTCGCGATAGGCCTGCATGAAGCGGTTGATCTGGTCGCGCTTCTTGGTCAGCACGTCGACCGAAGTGGCCGTGATGCGCACGGTCTGATCCTTCAGCGATGTGTCATTGCCAGTCGCCAATTTTTTGATCTTGCCTTGGTCGAGCATTTCCAGACCGTGCGGGGGCGCAGACCAGCCGATGTCAACCTGGCCAGACATCACCTGCGTCAGTGTTGCGGTCGGGCTGCCGGTGGCAGTGGGTGTGGCCTTGGTGCCGAGTTCTTCGGTGAAAGCCTTCACAACCGTCTGCGTGGACGAGCCATTGGTGGAATAAGCAATCGTCTTGCCGGCATTGCCAGCAATGGCGGTGATGCCGCTGTCGGCTTTGGCATACCAGTAGAGATCACCAGCACCGGTTGATTGCGCGCCAATGATGCGGATCGGTGCACCTTTGGAATAGGCGCCAATCGCGCCCAGCGTGCCGATGGCGACACCCACATCAACGGCGCTCGAGATGACCGCTTGCTGCGTTTCGCCCGAGCCCTGCGTGTAGAGAATTTCGAGATCGAGATTGTATTTCTTGGCAATGCCCGAGCGCTGCATGATTTCCGGCACGGCGGAATCCCAATTGCCGCGCTGGCCAGCAGCCACTTTGAGTTTGTCTTGCGCCAATGCGGCACCGGCCATTTGAAGGCCGACGAGAAGCGCGCCGGTTGCCGCCATTGCGCGACCGAATTTGCTCACCATGGTTTCACTCCCGTTCCGGGCCGCGTTTTCGAGCGGCCTCATAGGCTCATTGTGATCATTACGGGCCAAAAGGCCAGTGGGTTCATTTCGCCCCAGACAGGCTTCGCCAGTCGGTTTCTTTGGGCATGACGCCTTCGTAAGAGGCCAGTTTGGCACGGCGCTCGCCATGGAGATCGGCCCCGATAGCAGGCTCCCCCTTCATGAAACGCTGCACGGCATCCACCATGGTGCGGCGGAACTGGACAATCGCCAGATCACTCGCTCCCAGCCGCTCATCACTGCGATTGGCAATGTCGCCCATGGTCTCCCACATGGCAATGTCCTGATTGGGGAAGCCGCGAATGCCGGTAAAATCACCCAGCTTTTGCGCCTTGCGATCCTGACCGTAATTTTGCTCGCGGCCTTGGATCTTGTGGTAGGTTTTGTCGAGATCAATCCCGAGCTGCTGGCCCGTGAATTTGCGCCAGCTTTCGGTGTCCGTGCCTTCCTGTTGCCCGTCACCCGGCGTCCAGGCCATCAGATAGAGAATGGAATTCTCATCATCGACAGGCACGTTCATCTGCGCAACGTTGTAAACATTGTTGGGCGGGATCAGCACATACATCGGTGCGACAAATAGAGTGATGCGCAGATAATCATGCGTCTGCGCATTGGCGATGGGCTTGCGGATGGCGACATAGTGGAAACCGAAATCGGTCTCTTCTGCTTGCAGACGCGGCGACTTGTCGGTCGTCGGGCGCTGCCAGCTGGTGCCTGTGGCGGTGGAACCATTGACACGCGCTGGCGGCATATCGGTTGAATGCAGGCTTGAGGAATGCGCGCTGTCGATGGCGCCTTCCAGACATTGCGCCCAGTTTGCACTGACATGCACTTTGAACGCGGCCACGCGCGCCTTGTCACTGGGGGCAAAAATCGGTGGCTCGAAGTCGGGCATGGTCTCAGCCGGGCCCATATAGATCCAGACAAAACCGCCAGCTTCGCGCACCGGATAGGCCTTGTGCTTGACCTTTTCTGTCAGCGTCGAGCCCGGTGGCTCGGAGGCCATTTCCAGCACATTGCCTTCCACGTCCATTTTCCAGCCGTGGTAGAGGCAGCGCAGACCGCATTCTTCATTGCGGCCGTAGAAGAGCGAGGCACGCCGATGCGGGCAGAGCTCATCCATCACTCCCACGCGCCCATCCGTATCGCGGAAAGCGACAAGGTCTTCGCCCAGAATGCGCACGCGCACGGGGTCGCAATCTGGCTCGGGCACTTCTTCGGAGAGGCAGGCGGGCAGCCAGTAGCGGCGCATCATCTGGCCCATGGGCGCAACGCCCTCCACGCGGCAGAGCAGATCGTTTTCCTGATCGGTCAGCACGGGCATGTCTCCTCATTGGGGCCGGATTTATCGCGGCGCTTGTCTTGGTCGTTTTGAAACGGATAGAACCAAGGCAAGAGACTGTCAAAACTGGGGGGAGACAAAATGAGATTGGCGGGACAAACAGCCATCGTGACCGGGGGCGCACGCGGCATTGGCGCGGCTTTTTCGCAAGCGCTGGCAGCGGAAGGTGCGAAGGTGCTGGTGGCCGATGTGCTTGATGGCGCGCGCACCGTTGAGGCGATTGAAGCCGCCGGCGGCAAGGCAAAATTCTGCAAGGTCGATGTGTCGGATGCTGCTTCGGTCAACGCCATGGCTCAGGTTGCGCTGACGGCCTTCGGTCAAATCGATATTCTCGTGAACAATGCCGCGATCTTTGCGAGCCTCGAGAAAAAAGGTTTTCTTGATATTTCGAGTGACGAATGGGATCGCCTGATGGCGGTCAATCTGCGTGGACCATTTGAATGTGTGAAGGCCGTGGCCCCGCATATGATCGCGCGCAAAAGTGGACGCATCATCAACATTGCCTCCGGCACGGTCTTCAAGGGCCAAGTGGGCTTCCTGCATTATGTGACATCGAAGGGCGGGGTCGTTGCCATGACACGCTCACTGGCGCGCGAATTGGGTGCGCACAATATCATTGTAAATGCGATTGCTCCGGGCCTCACCATGAGTGAGGCCGTTGCCGAAAATCCGATGTGGAGTGGCAAGGCGTCTCAGCCCACTGTGATGAGCCGTGCGCTTCAGCGTGAACAGGAGCCACAGGATTTGCTTGGCGCACTGGTCTTTCTGGCCAGCGAGGATTGCGGCTTCATGACAGGCCAATGCATGGTCGTCGATGGCGGCGCTGTGATGCGCTGATTGCGATTCGACGCAGGGTCCAAAAAGCCCCGTGAAATGGGGGTCTTTGACCTTTGGGGGCAGACGCAGCGTCAGAAAAGCGCATTTTTCGCTGGAAACTACTGCTTTAGCGGTGAAAAACCTGCGGAAAATGGGGCTGATCGGCTCTTTACAATGCGCCATCGCATTATAGTCCCTCGCAGCGGGCACATTGCTCGTTGATTCGCGAAGGGGAGTTTATTTCATGGCAAAAGCTGCCAAAGCCGCACCGAAGGCCGCTCCGAAGGCTGCTCCGAAGGCTGCCGCCAAGAAGGCTGCACCGAAGAAAGCCGCGCCTAAGAAGGCTGCTGCTTCCACCACAGCCAAGGCTGCCACCATCACTGTCAAGCAGATCGCTGCTCTTCTTGCTGAAACGCATGAAGTGCCGAAGCGCACTGCTGAAACGATGATCGTCGACATGGTCGAAATCATCACCAAGAACCTCAAGAAGGGCAACCGCATCCGCATCGGCGGCCTCGGCATCCTGCAGGTTCGCAAGCGCGCCGCCCGCATGGGCCGCAACCCCGC
>CAINNX010000092.1 GCA_903851305.1 uncultured Hyphomicrobiales bacterium
AAACTCAAGAAAAATGCGAACCCGCGAAACATTTTTAACCCGACTTCGCGCCTCCACGGGTTTTTCGTTCTCGCCCCCCGTTAACCAGCGTTTTGCAAATCTTCTCTAGTCGATCTAGTCACTTAATATTTTGTTTCAATTACCCATAAAGCATCAGGGACTGGAAGTGTCACACCTAAAATGAACCTCGGCGCGAGGGTAGTTGCCTAAGACATACGGAGGCTGGCTTTGTGTAGCCTCCAGCACCACCATCATTCGCCGTTGGTAGTTGCAGTAAGCGTCTGCCTCACGGAGCGCGTCGTCCTTGAGAGTTCCAAGCCCTGAAAAACCGGTTGCAGCCTGTCGGGACACAATATAAGTGCCGCTCCCACTCGGGACGACACCAGAATTCGCGGTACAACCAGCCAACGCGAATGCACTCGTTACGCAGCCTCCAATCAACCGAAAAAATTGCTGGCTCATTTGCGCTGATCTTCAATCACGACACTTGGATCTTTGGTCAGGTTCGGGCGCGTGTACTCGGGATCGTCTTCAGCAACGCAACTAAAAACTAAAGTTGTTGATTGTGTTCCGTCAAAGACACCCGCTTCACTGTCGAAGCGTCGAACCACTAGGAATTTTCTTAAACTCGCACAGTGAGCATTCGCTTGCTGAACCGCCAGGTCACTTGCCCTTACCCCTATTTAGGCCACCAGCATTACTGCCGGTAATCATGTAACTGTCCTTGCCCATTGGAACGACAGGTGAGGTTGTCACGCATGCGGCCGCGAAAACTGGCAGCAGCAATGCAAGAATGGACTTATTCATTTATTTCTCTGTCGCGTGTAGGTTGAATCGGAACTCAATTTCGGCGGATGCTATCCGCCCAAACCCGCTATCGGTTTCTCGGTCGCTTACCGTTTCGAAGTTTTTTCTTTGCTTCGCGCAGAAGGCGGCTGCGTCTTGGAGCGTTTTCGCCTTCTTCGCTCCGGGGGAGGACTACCCCATCGTTCGGTGATTTGCGATTAAAAAAGCGCCGGGACCGGTTTGCACCGCCTCGTTGGTAATGCCAGTACATCCGACGGCGGGAATTGCAGGCAGCAAAAGCACATTGATCTTTCGCATAAAAGCGGTCCATAGGTGGGCGTTGACTTGGCGCCACCTCAAGCATGGCCCTAACGATGGCGCCTTGCAACGGTGGATCATTAGTTGATCTTACGAGCCTAAGAAGCGCTGATTCTCGTCATTTCGTAACCCAGAAATGACGAAGGCCACCTTTCGGTGGCCTCCTGATTTGGTGCATCTTTCAGCTTGTTATTGGAAAGAGCGCATTTCCTGATCTGCTAGCGTAATAATACTATCGGGATACGGAACCAGGCGTCAATAGGGGTTTGGGCATGAAAATCAGATATAGGCTTGGCTTAGATCTTGGAGCTAACTCGCTCGGATGGTGCGTTTACCGTCTCGGCGAGGGCAATGAACCCATAGACATTGTCCGTGCCGGGTCCCGCATATTCTCTGACGGACGGGATCCCAAGAGTTTGGCATCGAGGGCGGCGGACCGTCGTCTTGCCCGGCAGGCCCGGAGGCGGCGCGACCGTATGCTAAAGCGTCGGAAACGCATCATGGAAGGATTAATCCGATTCGGCCTAATGCCGGCCACGGCCGAGCTACGTAAGGAACTCCAGGTTGAGGATCCATTCGAACTTCGGGCCACCGGACTCGACAAGCCGCTCACGCCACACCAGCTAGGACGCGCGCTGTTCCACCTATGCCGGAAGCGGGGATTCAAGAGCAGTCGAAAGGATCAGACGGCTCAGGAGAAGGAAACTGGCAAGGTCAAGGCCGCGATTGCCGTGCTGCGCGAGCGAATCGCGGCTACCAATAGTCGAACCGTCGGTGAGTACCTAGCAAAGGAACGTGCTGAAGGACGCCCAGTACGGGCGCGCCGGCGATCCGATGGGGCTTATGTGCTCTATCTGCAACGGGACATGGTTGCGGCCGAATTCGACGCCCTTTGGGAGGCTCAGCGGCAATTCCACCCCGAGGTTCTGATTGAGGAAGCCCGACACTACCTGCGCGACTCGTTGCTATTTCAGCGAAAGCTAGTTCCGGTCGAGCCCGGTCGGTGCCTCTTTGAAATTGACGAGCCAAGAGCCCGCTTAAGCTCGCCCTTCCAGCAAGAGTTTCGCATCCTCCAAGAGCTCAATAACCTACGCTTGATCGATGGTGTTGAGTCCAAGTCGCTGACGCTCGAGGAGCGGGACTTGCTTCTCAGTCACCTTCGGACTCAGGTAAAGGCAACCTTTGCTTCGCTGAGAGCTCTGCTAGGGGTGCGCCGAAACAGCGGCGTTCGATTTAATCTTGAGAGCGAAAATCGCAAGGACATTAAGGGCGACCTGGTAGGAGTCCAGTTTTCGAAACCGGAATGTTTAGGCGACAGCTGGTGGACTTTCGATCGTGACCGTCAAGAGAGCCTAGCCAATCTAGTCGCAACGGTTGACGATGCAGAGGAACTCGAAAGAATCCTTAAGGGAACTGCTTGGTTCTTTCCGGCATCAGTTGCAGCCGCGCTTGCTCGATGCAACTTGCCGGATGACTTCGGTAGCCTAAGCCTCAAGGCGTTAAAGAAGATCGTGCCCGAGTTGCAACGCGAGGTCGTGACTTACGATGTTGCAGTGCAGCGGGCCGGATATCAGCATCACTCCCAGTTGCATACGGGGGAGTTCTTCAAGAGTCTGCCTTATTACGGTGAAGTCCTCGTCGGCTACACCTCACCGGCAGTTAAAGCGACGGATCCCAACGAGAAGCGACATGGAAAGGTTTCGAATCCGACTGTTCATATCGGACTGAATCAGCTCCGGCAGGTCGTCAATGCCCTGATCAAGCGATACGGGCACCCCACTGAAGTCGTAGTGGAATTGGCGCGAGAGTTCGGGATGGGCGCGGAAAGGCGCCACGAGCTACAGAAGTCGCAAAAAGATAACCAGGACCGAAATCAGAGAGATGACGAGCGCCTTTTAGAGCTAGGGGTCAGGCTGTCCAGGATCAATAGGCAAAAGCTTCAGCTTTGGGATGAGTTGGGTCAAGCGAATGCCTTAGACCGCAGGTGTATTTACAGTGGTGCAAATCTAAGTGTCGCGATGCTATTCAGCGATGAGGTAGAGATCGACCATATCTTGCCGTTCTCTAAGTCATTGCACGATGGAAATGGCAACAAGGTGCTTTGCACCCGGCAGGCCAATCGAGATAAAGGGAACCGGACACCGTACGAGGCCTTCGGGCATTCTCCTGGGGTGTACGACTGGCAGTCCATACTCGATCGTGCGGCGACCCTGTCACGCGGGAAGGCTGGGCATTTCAGTGAGGATGCTCTACTCGACTTCCTCGATGGGAAAGATTTCTTAGACCGACATCTAAACGACACGGCCTACTTGTCGAAGGTGGCTAGGCAGTATCTCAGCTACGTTTGTCACAAAGATTACGTTTGGGTATCGACGGGAAAACTGACGTCCATGCTTCGTGGGAAATTTGCGCTCAATGAACTCTTATCTGCGGACCGCAGCAAGAATCGGAGCGATCACCGGCATCATGCTCTTGATGCAGCGGTCATTGGATTGTGCAGTCGGGGGCTAATCCAGCGCATCTCGACGGCCGCGGCTAGGGCCGAGTCCCACGGAAGCAATCGATTATTGGAGAGTCTTGAGTTGCCGTGGCCGTCTTATCGTGAGCAGTTGGAGGCGGCGCTCGCCAAGATCGTCGTGTCTTTTAAGCCAGATCACGGTCGGCAAGCCCGGTTACATAACGACACGAACTACGGATTTCGAGGGGCGCCTGACGCGTCAGGCACGACCTCCGTCGGTCACCGGGTGCCGCTCGAGGGCATCCAACTGAAGGATATTGATCGAATTGCCGGCGACGGATTGCGCACTCGTTTGCGTGAGGCATTAGGTGGCGCCACGTCGCCCAAGGACATCAAAGCTGCATTGGCTGCTTTCACCGAGAAGACCGGCATTCGGCGGGTCATCATTGAGGAACGTCTGTCAGTTATTCCAATCAATGACCGGCGCACGGGTGAGCCGTATCGCTATGTTAAAGGCGATGGTAATTATTGTTACGAAATTTATGTAGACAGCCCAGGGAAGTGGGCAGGCGAAGTCATTAACAACTTCTCTGCGAATCAGCGGGGTTGGATTGAGTCGCCAACGATAGCGACCTGTAGGAAGCCGCTGGTGATGCGGATTCGCAAAGATGACCTAGTGGTAATCGAAGAAAATGGCGTTCGGCGTGTGATGCGGGTGGCAAAGTTTTCGGACGGCATGATCGCGCTGGTGGCGCCCCATGAAGCCAATGTAGATGCGCGCACTCGAGATAAGGCATCAGGTCTGAAATATCTTTTTAAGGCACCAGGGCCCTTGCGCGCGCTACGGGCAAGAATCGTCGGTTGCGATGTGCTCGGTTACGTTAACGACCCGGGGTTCAAGAACTGACGTGATTGGCAGGATCGTAGAAATATCAGGCGAGTCTCGTTATTTGTCTGTCGACCGGGGATTCATGGTGGTGAAGCACCGCGATGAGGAAGTCGGTCGGGTCGCTTTGGACGATATTTCGGGGTTAATCTGTACCGCTCATGGGGCAACCTATAGCAACAATCTGATCATGGCGTTAAGCCAGCGCGGATGTCCGATAGTGCTTTGCGGCGCTAATTTTATGCCCGCGGCAATAATTTGGCCTACGCAAACGCATCATCTGCAATCTGCGCGCCTAGATGGCCAGATTGCAATGTCGAAGCCGGCGAGGGGGCGGTTATGGAAGGACTTGGTCAAATCCAAAATTTCGATGCAGGCCGCTGCGCTCGCTTTGTGCGGTAAGCGTAATGCTCATATTAAAGCCATGGTGCGCAAGGTTAGAGCTGCCGACGCTAGTAACGTAGAGGGCCAGGCGGCTCGTGCCTACTGGGTGACTATCTTTGGTCGCGAGTTTAGGCGTGATCCAGACAGTGACGGAGTTAACGGATTATTGAATTACGGTTACGCGATCATTCGGTCGGCGGTCGCAAGGCATTTAATGGCGGCTGGTCTTCATCCCGGTATTCCGTTGCACCATTCGAACGATGGAAACCCAATGCGGCTAGTCGACGATGTAATGGAGCCATTTAGGCCAATCGTTGATTGCGTTGTGTGGCGTATGCACGAACGGGGCATCAATGATGTGGACGCCAATAGCAAACGGGTTCTTGCTGTGTTACTGGCGCAGAATTTGGTGTTGGACTCAGGGGTTAGTCCAGTGTCCCTGGTGATTCAACGGCTGTGTATTTCTCTTGCTCAGTACTGTGTGGACGGTGAGACAAAGTTGGAGCTGCCGCATACGAGCAAGGGAATTCTCGGAGCACTGTGGGATGACGACAAGTCGGGCGAGGACGCCATCAAAGAAGAGGGCGACGACTAAAGACTACCCCCCACTTTGCGGGTACCGCCTCATGTGGTTAATGGTAATGTTTGACTTGCCGGTGGATACGGCAGAGAACCGAAAGGCGGCGAATGATTTTCGCCATGAGTTGCTTAATTTCGGGTTTGAACGCTGCCAATACTCTGTCTATGTACGGTTTTGTGAAGGCCGTGAGCAGGCGGAAACCCGAATAAGGCGCATCCGGTCAGAGTTGCCGGATGGGGGGAAGGTTTATTGCCTCTACTTTACGGACAAGCAGTATCAGGGAATCGTCCGTTTTGACGATAGGAAACGGGTTGAATCACCTCAAAAACCCTGCCAATACGTAATGTTTTAGCATGCTTTTCTGCCGGTTTTTGAACAAAAAAATCAGATAAATCTTTTAAAAACATTAATTTGCGACTGGTCGGAGCGTAACAGATCAGGAAATGCGCTCGGTCCAGAACGTACGACGCAGCCAAGCGGCAGGCAGCGCCGAGCGTAACAGATCAGGAAATGCGCTCGGTCCAGAACGGGAGTACGATACTGCCACAGGTACTTTCAGAGCG
>CAINNX010000093.1 GCA_903851305.1 uncultured Hyphomicrobiales bacterium
AGATCATGTGGCGTGTCCACGCCCAACGGCACGGCATCCACCAGCGACACATCAATGCGCATACCAGCCTCGAGCGCGCGCAATTGTTCAAGCTTCTCACGCTTTTCAAGCGTTGAGGGCGGCAATTGCACAAAGCGCTGCAGCGCCTTGCGGCGATAAGCGTAAAGCCCGATGTGATGATAATGCGGGCCGTCATTGTAGGGCACGGTGGCGCGCGAGAAATACAAGGCGCGCATGCGGCCCGCTGAAATGGGCGAGGCCACAATCTTCACCACATTGGGATCATGCCGCTCAGCTTCGCGCGTGATCTCGACCGCGAGCGTTGCAATATCAACTGAGGGATCGGCGAGCGGCAGCAGCGAGGCCTGGATCGCGTAAGGTTCGATGGTCGGCAGATCGCCCTGCACATTGACGATGACATCATGTCGGCCTGAAGGGTCAAACAACTCGACCGCCTCCCAGATGCGGTCAGATCCTGATTCATGGTCGGCGCGCGTCAGCACCGCCTCGCCGCCCGCTTTTTTGACCGCTGCCACGATCTCGGGCGCATCGCCCGCCACCAGAACCGGTCCGATGCCTGCCTCAACGGCGCGGCGCCAGACGTGGACAATCATCGGCTCGCCATGGATCTCGGCAAGCGGCTTGCCCGGCAGGCGGGTGGAGCCCAAGCGGGCCGGGACGAGGACAATCGGGTCTGACATGATTTTCTGCTTATATTTCAGATATTTAACATTCATTTGGCAGAGCTGGTCTGCTGCCGCGCAGCAAGCGTCAAAAGGTATCAGTGCGCGACACCTTATACTCTGTTGCCAAGACGGCGGCAAAGCGGGTAATCAGGCCCGCGCGCAAGCGCCTATGGCCACCCCGATGGTCGGCCCATAAATTTAAGACAATGCGGAGCCCCAAAGACATGGATTCCTTTGAATTCAACAAAATCGCCGGAGCCGTGCTCGGCACGCTTCTGTTCATCATGGGTCTCGGCATCATTTCCGATGCAGTTTTCAAGGGCGGCGTGCCCAAGCAGTCAGCCTATGCACTGCCCGCGGCTGAAGAAGCCGCTGCAGGCGGCGCCACAGCTGCCGCTGCCAGCTCAGTTCCGCTCGCTGATCTCCTCGTCAAGGCAGACGCCAAAAAGGGCGAAGGCCTGTTCAAGCCCTGCACGGCTTGCCATGTCGCTGAAAAGGGCGGCGCCAACAAAGTTGGTCCGGCCCTCTACAATGTCGTCAACCGCCCCATCGGCTCGGTCGCAGGCTTTGCCTATTCCGATGCCATCAAGGGCAAGGGCGGCAATTGGTCCTACGACAATCTCGATCATTTCATCACCAACCCGAAGGGCTTCGCCTCGGGCACCAAAATGGCATACGGCGGCGAGAAGGATGCCGCCAAGCGCGCCGACATCATCGCATATCTGCGCTCAATGGCCGACGCACCGGCCCCGCTGCCGGGCAAGTAAGCCTGAGCATCACGCTTCATTCAAAAGGCCGGGCATGTCCCGGCCTTTTTTTTCTGATCCGCGCCATCAAATCTCACGATCCCCACCCGGCCCAACTGCGTTGGTCCACCCTCCCCACAAGGGGGAGGGTTTATCAGCCTCACTCGTCGCGCTGGCACACACTCGAAAAAGCGACATAATCGGCCCGAATCATCGGTGCCCCGTCGCATCAGAGGAAAGCCATGACCTTCACCCGCCGCACATCGCTGACACTTGCCGCAAGTGCTGCAGCAACGGCTGCGCTGCCGCGCGGATTTGGCCCGGCGCTGGCCGCCGACGACATTGAAACACATGGCCTGTCCACTTTTGGTGAATTGGCACTGCCAGAAAATTTTACGCATTTTGTTTATGTGAATCCGCAAGCCCCGCGCGGTGGCACTTTGTCGATCCAGATCAAGAACACGAGCGGCAACCAGAATTTCGAAACTTTCGACACGCTGAATATTTTCGTCTTCAAAGGCGATGGCGCAGCTGGCATGGACATGACATTCGACACGCTCATGTCAAGCTCCGGTGATGAGCCGGGATCCATGTATGGACTGGTCGCTGACAAAGTGCGCATTGCACCTGACAAGCTGACCTACCGCTTTCACATTCGCTCGCAGGCCCGTTTCCATGACGGCTCAAAACTCACCGCGCGCGATGCGGCTTTCTCGTTCAACCTTCTCAAAGAAAAAGGCCATCCGGTCTATCGCAGCATTCTCAGCGAATTTTTGGGCGCTGAAGCTGACAGTGATGACACGCTCATTGTGCGCTTTTCCAAAAATCGCTCGCGCGATTTGCATCTGGTGATTGCTGGCCTGCCGATCTTTTCAGAAACATACTGGAAGGGTCGCGAGTTCGAAGCCTCGACACTCGAAGCCCCGTTAGGCTCTGGCCCTTATAAGGTCTCGCGCCTTGAGCAGGGACGTTATATCGAATTTGAACGTGTGCGTAACTATTGGGCGGACAAACTGCCCGTCAACATTGGCCAGAATAATTTCGACCGCATTCGCTATGAATATTATCGCGAACGCCAGGTTGCCTTTGAAGGGTTCAAATCCGGCCAGATCAATTTCAACGAGGAATATACAGCGCGCCTGTGGGCCACCGCTTATGATTTTCCAGCCGTGCGTGATGGCCGCGTGAAGCGCGATGAACTGCCCAATGGCGCCCCAACACCCAGCCAAGGCTGGTATTTCAATACGCGGCGCGGAAAATTCAAAGATGCGCGTGTGCGCGAGGCTTTTGGTCTGGCGTTTGATTTCGAATGGACCAATCGCAACATCATGTATTCCGCCTACAAGCGGATGGCCTCCTTCTTTGAAAATTCAGACATGAAGGCGACCGGTCTTCCGTCTGCGGCGGAATTGGCGCTGCTCGAGCAATTCCGCGCCGAGCTTCCGGCCGAGATTTTTGGCGAGCCTTATGTTCCGCCGACCTCTGATGGCTCGGGCTCTGATCGCAATCTGCTGCGCCGCGCCGACGAGCTTTTGCGCGCGGCCGGATGCAAACGCGACAACAATCGCCTGTTGTTGCCAGACGGCACGCCATTCGAAGTGGAATTTCTCGATTCTTCAGGCGCACTCAAACCGCACACAGAGCCGTTGCAGGCCAATCTGCGCAAGCTTGGCATTGTCTCGACGCTCCGCACGGTGGATGCCGCACAATACAAACGCCGTCTCGACAATTTTGATTTTGACATCATCACCATGGCGCTCGGCGGATCATTCACGCCGGGTGACGGACTACGCCTCACCTGGTCGTCGGACGCGGCCAAGACGCCGGGCACGCGCAATGTGGCGGGCGTTGAGAACAAGGCCGTTGATTTTCTCATCGACACGATCTCGCGGGCGCAGAGTCGCGACGAACTCAATGCCGCGGCCAAAGCGCTCGACCGCGTGCTGCGCGCTGGCCGCTATTGGATTCCGATGTGGTATAAGGACAAGAGCCTGATTGCTTATTGGGATGTCTTCTCGCGTCCGGAAAAAACGCCCCGCTATTCGACGGGCGCGCCCGGCACATGGTGGTGGGACGCCGACAAGGCCAAACGCATCGACTATAGGGGCTGAGGCGACACGCCCTCGGAAGAAGGAACAGCATGCTCGCCTATATTGCCCGCCGCCTTGCTTTGATGGTGCCGACGATTTTCGGCATCCTGCTCATCTCATTCGTCATCGTGCAATTTGCACCAGGCGGACCGGTCGAGCGCGTGCTGGCGCAATTGCAAGGCATGGATTCTGGCGCCACATCGCGCTTTGGCGGCGGCGCAGGAGACTTGGGCGCCAATGCGCAATCGGCGGGTGTGGATTCACGCTATCGCGGCGCGCAGGGTCTGGACCCGAAATTCATCGAGGAACTCGAAAAACAATTCGGCTTCGACAAACCCGCCCATGAGCGCTTCTTCATCATGTTGAAGCATTACGCAGTATTTGATTTCGGTCGCTCGTATTTTCGCGACACGCCCGTGCTGCAACTCATCAAGGAAAAACTGCCCGTCTCCATCTCACTGGGTCTCTGGATGACGCTGCTCTCCTATGCGATTTCGATTCCACTCGGCATTCGCAAAGCGGTCAAAGATGGCTCGCGTTTCGACACCTGGACAAGTGCTGTTGTGATTGTAGGTTACGCGATCCCGAGTTTTCTCTTTGCCATTCTGCTGATCGTGCTCTTTGCGGGTGGCTCTTTCTGGCAAATTTTTCCGCTGCGCGGTTTATGGTCTGAAAATATTGCTGACCTGTCTTGGCCCGAAAAGATTCTGGATTACCTCTGGCACATTGCCCTGCCCGTCACTGCCATGGCGATTGGTGCTTTTGCGACCTCGACCTTCCTGACCAAAAATTCGTTCCTCGAAGAAATCCGCAAGCAATATGTGCAGACAGCGCGCATGAAAGGATTGACCGAGCGCCAAGTGCTCTACGGACATGTCTTTCGCAATGCCATGCTGATCGTCATCTCGGGCTTTCCGGCGGCTTTCGTGCATGCGTTCTTTACCGGCTCATTGCTGATCGAGAGTATTTTCTCCCTCGATGGTTTGGGTTTGCTCTCGTATGAATCGATCATCAACCGCGACTATCCGGTGGTCTTTGCCAATCTCTATATTTTTGCGCTGCTCGGCCTTGTGGTGAATCTCCTATCCGACCTCACCTACACATGGATTGATCCGCGCATCGATTTTGAAACGCGGGAGGTATGAGATGAACAGCGCTCTCTCCCCAGAATTGACCAGCACCTCATCGGCACCCCTGGCACCTGCTCTGGAACAGAAGGGTTTTCTGAAACTGTCGCCCATCAACCGCAGGCGCTTTGACAATTTCAAACGCAATCAGCGCGGCTTTTGGTCCTTCTGGATTTTCATCACACTGTTTATTCTATCGCTTTGCGCCGAATTGATTGCCAATGATCGGCCGATCATGGCGTCCTACAAGGGCGAGATTCTGTTTCCTGTTGTGCAGACCTATCCGGAAGAGAAATTCGGTGGTTTTTTGGCCGAGACCGATTATCGAGATCCTGAAATCGCCCGTGAGATCGAAGCGCACGGCTGGATGCTGTGGCCGCCCATCCGCTTTTCTTACCGGACACACCAGCGCGATTTGCCGACACCTGCACCCTCGCCCCCGACTTGGTGGCTGACCGATGCGCAATGTAAAAGCGTAGCCGATAGCTGTCGCGCGATTGAATGGAACTGGCTTGGCACGGATGATCAGGGCCGCGATGTTGTCGCGCGGTTGATCTATGGCTTTCGTATTTCCATTCTCTTTGGCCTGATCTTGGCAGGGATTTCATCGGCCATTGGCATTGCCGCAGGTGCTGTGCAGGGCTATTTCGGCGGATTAACGGACCTTGTCTCACAGCGCTTCATCGAGATCTGGTCGTCTCTTCCCCATCTCTATCTGTTGATCATTGTCTCTTCGATCATCACACCGGGGTTTTTTGTTCTGCTTGGCATTTTGCTGCTCTTCTCTTGGGTGTCTTTGGTGCCCGTGGTGCGGGCTGAATTTTTGCGTGCGCGCAATTTTGAATATGTGAAT
>CAINNX010000094.1 GCA_903851305.1 uncultured Hyphomicrobiales bacterium
GAAGTTGGACATGTAATCAACTGAATCCCTTCACGATCGCCTTGGGGAAGCATCTGCACCAGTCGGCATCGCATTTGCCTTCTTGCGGATGACCTTCCGGGGGCGAGGCGTCGTAGCGGAAGATTTTTCCGTCGTTTTTTAACGCGACTGAGCACGGGACGTCGGGAGCGCTCATTACCCATCTGTACTCTTCAATTCCGATGGCCAGTGCTTCCTTGCGACGGATTGCAGCGTTGTGAGCGAAGAATGACCGCATAGAGGCGATATAGGCGCTCAGGTCGGAAGCGAACTCCTCTGAGGATTTCGTACCCATTTTCGGTAGTGCTGGCGGCGTCATCAATAAATCCGGATGCCCTTTGACGGTCGGCAGAGTTGGCCGATCGTAAGACTTAGGCTTGCTTTTCAACCGATCAAGCCACCCCATTTCGCTACCCAATAATGTCGCCAACGAACTGGAGCACGAAGCCGATAATCAAAAAGAACACACCTCTCTTCTTGTAGTAGAAGAAGCTCATGTGCGGCGATTGCGCGTCGTATGGACCCGATCCCTCCGGCATGACGAACTCCCGCATATAAACGGAGGGAAGGTTGCCAGCCGCGTTCTCCTCAGCTCCGGCCATTATCTCAGTGACCTCCTCAAGCAAAAAGAGGCGGAGGGCGCCCGCAATGTCGAAGAGGAGGCCGGAGGCCGTTATCAAGTGAGCTGGACTGTAGAAATAGCTCAAGGGCAGAAGCACAATGGCTACCAAGATCGCAATTTGAATGACGCCGCGGGTGCGCCTCAACATATCCAAATCTTGTTCGGCAAAAAACATCAGGGGCCGATTGATACAGTAGACCC
Organism: uncultured Hyphomicrobiales bacterium; assembly: GCA_903851305.1. Lineage (GTDB taxonomy): Bacteria > Pseudomonadota > Alphaproteobacteria > Rhizobiales > Beijerinckiaceae > Terripilifer. The sequence goes on from CAINNX010000094.1 coordinate 842, forward strand.
ATGTCAGATTGCCCAACCTCGCAAGCGGCGAATACTCCCAGCGATATTCGTCCATATTTGTTACCCGTTTTACCCACTAGCAGCTTGCAACAAATCCCTACCAAGCTTCAATACAGATAATCTTAGCGCCAATTCTGGCCTGTCGGGTTTTCGGTTGGATTTGCTTGATGCTTTTGTCTCACTACACTAGCCGGAAGGGGTTGGAGGGTATTGCCCGAGACAAGTCCATTTGGGCTACCAAGTTCTCTGAGCTCAACGACAAGCGAGAAGTTGAGTACGGGCATATTGAAATAACCAAGCGATCAATCGCTGCAACATTCGCGAAACTAGACACTGTTTTTAAAAGATTGAATCCCGGAAAACCCATCGACTACGCAGAAGCGGAGCGCAGGCTGCTAGCACATTTCCGCGAGACGTTTGTTGGACCAAAGGCCAGCGAGCCGTTGTACTTCACTTCGTTCGCAATTGCTAAGACGGAAGATCAGGAGAAGCGCGGTATTCTCACGCTTTGGGATCGGTACACGCAGCTCAGGGGCTACTGCCTACAATACGACTCCGGTGAGGTAAATCGCGCTTTGGATCGAGAGGTGGCGAAATATGACTATCCGCTCCTAGGCCTCGATGAAGTTCAATATGGCATTGACGAACAGTCGGAAGAGTATCGGGAAATCATGTGGCAAATGAGCGAGCTGCTCCTCGATGAATTGCGCGCTGCAATGCCGCTGCTGCCTTTCAAACCCGATTACGCAAAGCGATGGAATTTCAACGTGTTTGCAGCGCGCATGATGCATTACGTCGCGCGGCACAAAGACCCGTTCTTCGAGGACGAACGCGAGGCGCGGATAATCGCGATTCCCGCAAAGTACGACCCATCCGCACGCACGGATAAGGGATTGGTTCGCAAGCCGGTCCAAAAAATGGATAACGGTCGGAGTTACATCGCGATAGCGGAAGCGCTTCCGCCTGGGCTAGAGCCTCGTAGGATAATTGCTGGTCCTCGTGCGTCAGGCAATCTGGGAGATGTTTTGAAACTGTTTGATCGGCAGCCAGAAGTGCTCTTGGCCGAGTTCCCGATTTGACGAGCCACAGCCGAACTGAACCGCTGGCCGTTCTGGAAATAGCACAATTTTCGCCTCTCAGTTGTGGGGCTGATGAAGGTTTGTCAAAAAGTTCATTAGTGCCAAATTCAAGCGAAATGATTTAATTTACGCGCCGAAAAATCAGATGACGAATGATCACGCTAGGCCGTCCTCGAACCCGCCATCGGCTGTGAATTTTAGTCGTGGGTCGAGAGGCGGTTCAGTAGTTTTTAAAAACTCACGTGCCATATCGGACAATTCCGCGGGCGTTTCATTGCGTTCTTGACACTTTAAAGCCCATGCTCGGCCAGGGTGAAGAACATCCCACAGCGGTCGCATCCCGTCGTAACGGCCTTTGCCTGGATCGTGATTTCCGAAGCCTGCAAGTTCGACATTCCAGAGTGGTTTGAAGCTCGTGATTAAAAGCGTTTCTGCAAGTGGAATCCAAATGTCTTCAATCGTTAGGTAGCGACACAGAAAGTCCTCAACGTTTAGATTCTCTGCCAGCCGGATTGTTTCTGCGTGTTCGTCGAGTCTGTCGAATAGCGGTGTCTTGCTCGGTTTTTTGCTTTTTATCCCAACTCGACCGCCAGCGGGAATCGCTTTCCCAATGTAAATTGGCC
>CAINNX010000095.1 GCA_903851305.1 uncultured Hyphomicrobiales bacterium
ACTTCCTGGAACAGATCCTTGAAGCGGCCGTCATAGGCCTTCAGGATGGTGTTCTTGGTCGACAGATAGACCGGATATTTGCGCGCAAGGCCATAGTTCATCGAGGCACGAGCGAAATCGCGGATCGACTCGTCGAGGTTGTACATCGACATGGCGACACCGGCGGCCGGGAACTTGAAGACTTCCTTCTCGATCACTGTGCCATCGTCACCTTCGAACTTGATCGTCAGGCGGCCTTTGCCCGGCACTTTGAAATCGGTCGCGCGATACTGGTCACCATAAGCATGGCGGCCGATCACGAAAGGCTGTGTCCAGCCGGGCACGAGACGCGGCACGTTCTTGCAGATGATCGGCTCACGGAAAATCACGCCGCCCAGAATGTTGCGGATCGTGCCGTTGGGCGACTTCCACATTTCCTTCAAATTGAATTCTTTCACGCGCTGTTCGTCGGGCGTGATGGTCGCGCATTTCACAGCGACGCCATACTTCTTGGTGGCTTCAGCGGAATCGATCGTCACCTGGTCATTGGTGGCATCGCGATGCTCAACCGAGAGATCATAATATTTCAGGTCAATGTCGAGATAGGGAATGATCAGCTTGTCTTTGATGAGCTGCCAGATGATGCGGGTCATTTCATCGCCGTCCATTTCGACGACCGGATTGGCGACCTTGATCTTGCTCATCGCATATTCCCCTTGAACTCGTTGTCTTCAGCCTTTTGGGCGGTTCGTGGCCCCTATAGCACCCCCCGTGAGGGCGGCAAAGCACACCTTTTGGGCCATATGGGGAAAGGGTGTGGGTGACGGGGCTGGTCTGGGGAGGCATAATGGCTCGCCCGTCATTGAGAGGAGGCCCATAAGGGCCGACGTGGCAATCCATAAGGCCCCACGTGAGGCTTCTGGATTGCTTCGCTCCGCTCACAATGACGGCGAGGCAAAACGATAAAAAAGGGGGAAAGCCTTGGACCAGACCCGGCGTGTGCCGCTTAGCGAGATTTACAAAACTTTTTTCGTCATCGGTCTGTTTTCCTTCGGCGGCGGCCTCGTCTCCTGGATTTATCGGGACACGGTGGATGTCCGCAAATGGATGAGCCGTGAGGATTTTCTGCCCGGCGTTGCGCTGGCGCAGGTCATGCCCGGCGTGTCCTCCACCAATTGCGCCATTTATGTCGGCCAGATTTTGCGTGGCTGGCTCGGCGCGCTCACCGCCATCACCGCCATGCTGAGCGCGCCCTTTGTCATCTCGCTCGCTGCCGCTTGGGCTTATAAATCTTTGCTCCATATTCCGGGCTTTCAGGAAACCATGGTCGGCGTGGCAGCGGCCGCCATTGGTATGTTGTTGCGCACGGGCGTTGAAGCCGCGCGCCCTCAATTGCGCGACATCTCGGCCATGGCCATCATGGTTGCGAGCTTTCTGGCGGTGGGTGTGTTTCGCTTTCCGCTTGTGCCTGTCATCTGCGTCATGGGGCCGCTTAGCGTCGCACTCGCATGGCCCAAAGCGAAAGCGGAGGTCGAGGCATGAACGCCGATACACTTATCCGCATTTTCACCATCATCGCGCCTTTGTCGCTCGCTTCTTTTGGTGGCGCGAGTTCCATCTATGCGCCCATGCAGCATGAAGTGGTCGATATCGAACATTGGATCACGGCGCGCGAGTTTCTCGATCTCTTCGCCATTTCACGTGCCATGCCGGGGCCGGGCTCTTTGTTTTGCACGCTGGTCGGTTGGCAGGTGGCAGGCTTGGCAGGTGCTGTGGTTGCCTCCATTGCGATCTATCTGCCCTCATCGATTGTCGTCTATGGCGTGGGCCATGTCTGGTCGCGTCATCGCGGCAAGCGCTGGCACAATGCTTTGGAGCGCGGGCTCAATCCGTTAGGGGCTGGCCTGCTCTTTTCCGGTGTGGTGACACTTGCCAAACTCGCCTCTGATGGATTTCTGCCCATTGCTATTATCGCTGTCGTCTGCGCGCTCAATGTGTGGAAGCCCAAAATCCACCCAGTGATCTTTCTGATCAGCGGTGGTGGGCTGTGTTACGCGGCCTATGCTTTCGCCTGATGGCTTGCGTTTGAGAACAACCAAAGGCACATAGCGCGCATGACAGGTGCAGGAACCAACAAGACACAACCCGGCATTGCCGGCGGACCAGCGATCATTCTGGTGCGCCCGCAATTGGCAGTGAATATTGGCATGTGTGCACGCGCCATGGCCAATTTCGGGCTGGATGATTTGCGTCTTGTCACACCACGCGAAGGCTGGCCGCGCACTGATGCGCGCCGTAAGGGCGCTTATGCAGCAGCCGCTGGCGCCGTGCATCTGCTGGAGCGTGCACGTGTGTTCGACAGCGTGGAAGAGGCGATTGCCGATCTCAATTTCGTCTGGGCCACGACCGCGCGTGAGCGCGGTCAGGGCAAGCGTGTCGAGCCGCCGGTATTTGCCATGAGCCAATCTGCTACCGCGATCAAGGCGGGTGAAAAACACGGCATTATTTTTGGGCCTGAGCGCACGGGTCTGGCCAATGATGACATTGCGCTGGCTGATGCAATCATCACCTTTCCGGTGAACCCGGCCTATGCCTCGCTCAATCTGGCGCAAGCTGTCTTGCTGACCGGCTATGAATATTTTCGCGCGAGCCAAGGTGACACTTTGCCCTTCGCCACGCCCGATCATTCACCGCCCGCTGACCGCAAAATGTTGGTGTCCTTTTTCGACTTCCTCGAAACAGCGCTCGAAGAGCGTGGCTTCTTTCGCCCCTTGGGCAAGAAGCCGCTCATGCAGATCAATCTGCGCAACATGTTCCACCGCATGCAATTGACGCAGCAAGATGTGCGCACGCTTTGGGGTGTTGTCGTGCGTCTCGTGGAAGGCCCACGCACCAAAGTGCAAACACGCAAAAGGCTCGGGCCAAAGCAGACGCCGAAGGGGACTGGCAAGAATGTGGAAGAATAGGGCGCGTGCCCTCCTTCTCCCGCATGCGGGAGAGGGGAGAGCTACGCGCAAGCCGCTTTAAAAGCTCGTCCCCGTTCTTCGAAATTTGCAAATTCTTCAAAACTTGGCGCAGCAGGTGAGAGCAGCACGACGCCGTCTTTGGGCACATGCACAAAAGCCTGTGCCACAGCCTCAGCAAGTTTCCCGGCATCGACAATCGGAAAAGCCACCCCACGTTTTTCAAGCGCTGCACGCAGACGTGCGCCTGTCAAAGGCAACAATATCAGCGCAGCAATGTTTGCGCGCATCAATGCCTCAGCCAGTTCTTCATAGTCCTGTCCACGATCAGATCCACCCGCGATCAGCACCAGCGGGCGATCCGCATAAGCGGCGAGCGCCGCAAGCATGGCCTGCGGCACAGTGGAAATGGAATCATCCACGCAGGTGATCTCATGCGCGACAAATTCTTCAAGCCTGTGGGCGAGCTGTTCAAAGTCCGTCATATCCACGCGCTCGCGCAAGCCTGTTACGCCGGCCTGTTCGGCAGCGGTGCAAGCGGCAGCGAGATTGGCGATATTATGCGCACCGCGCAGGGCAAAGTGTGTGACGGGCACTTCGTGGGTGCCGAAGAACAGTTTGCCACCTGTCTCGTGGAAGCCGCTCGCATCATTGAACCAGACAAGGTTACCACGATCTTTGACGCGCGTGAAAACTTCGTCATGCGCGCGATTGGCAATGGCGAGCGTCTTGTGGTCGTGAAAGACAGTCAGCTTGTCGCGATAATAGGTCTCAACACCCCCATGCCAAGGCGCATGTTCGGGATAGAGATTGGTCAGCACACCGATGTCGGCGGCATGATCGAAATCAGCCAGCTGATAGGAGGAAAGCTCAAACACGGTCCAGTCACGCGCAGGCGTCTCGTTGAGTGCCGCAACACCGACATTGCCAAGCAGCTTCGCATCAAAGCCGCCTTTGATCAGCAGATGATGAATGAGCCGCGACACCGTGCTCTTGCCCTTGGTGCCGGTGATCGCAATCGTGCGCGCATTGGGGTGCGCTTCAAACCACAGGTTTGTGCCGGATGTGAAACGCGTGCCTTTGACTTTGGCTTGCGCAATCTCGGGGCGATAGAGAGAAATGCCGGGGCTTTTCACAACCAGCGCAAAACGCCCGCTGATGAGCGCTTCTTTTGCAGCGTCTGCGACCAGAACCTCTACGCCTGAAGGTGCATCGCTGACCGGCGTGTCATTCAAAATGACAAGCGTCAGATCAGGGCGCGTCTCTCGAAGGTGCGCAAGCGCTGCTTGTCCTTCGCGTCCATATCCCCAGATCGCTGCTTCAGAGGAAGACATGCAGCATCTCCTCATAGCGTTTGGGTAGATAGTGATGCGGCGAAGGCGTCATCAGCTCGGCCCAGATTTTTTGAGGCTCGGGCATGAGCATGTGCAAACGCGACGCCAATGCGCGCACAAGTTTCACATCCCGCCATTCAGGCTTGTCGGCCAGCATCAGCAAAGCCGCGCCAGATTCGGCCAGTTCGCCGACACATTCCCACGGCTTGTGGCCTGACAGGCCCATCAATTCTTCAAAGCCTGCGAGCTGGCTTTCATCTTCGAGCAGATTGCCGTCAAAAATGCATTCAAGCCGCGCGCGCGGCATGTGATTGGCGAGCATCAAAAACGTGAAGCGGCATTTGGGGCAATCGCGGCACCAGCGTTTGGGCTCTTCTTTGGGGCGCAATTGAAAGGCGCGGTTGCAGCTGGTGAACGCACCATCATAAAGGCTCGTGCGCGCCATCAGGCTTGCAATATGGGCTTCGGACAGCGGGCGCAGCAGCGAGAAGTAAGACAGCTTCTCATCAATGTAGCGCGCGACATAATCCGACAGCGCCACTTCCATGCCGCTGGTCTTGGAAAACTGGTGATTGATCACGCGCCCATCGCGCGACAGATTGCCTTGGTCGGCGGAGCGCTCATTCGACAAGATCACCGCATCAAAGCCATGCACAAAGGCAGAGGCGAGAGCGATGAAAGACACAATGGCGGTGATCGGCACATGGCCATTAAGCGCGCCTTGCTCGTTCAGTGCGAAGAGCTTTTCATCGAGATGTCGTTCAACACGGATGAACGGCAGTCCGGAGGCGGTGGCGCAATCCAGAATCGGCTTTTTGGGATTGACCGTAAACAGCACCATCGGCTCGCGTGCGTTTTTGAGAATTTCGAGTGAGACGAGTGAATCCTTGCCGCCACCAATCAGCACTGCCGAGCGGCGCGCGAGGGGAGCATGCGCGGCGTGTGGCCTCACGCCATTTGCGCCAGCCACATTGAAATTCACATGGCCGGCAATCGCCACATTGTTGCGCACGCCGAATTCGCCAAGACCATCGACATAGAGATTTTCAAAGAAGCGGCGCTGGTCTGCATCGGGGCTGATGCTCTGATAGCCCATGGCTGGCGGGAGGAAGGCTTTGTAATAGGAGACACCGGCGACCAGGCTCAGCGCGTCAAGCGCTGCCTCGAAACCGGGGCGAAGCGCAGAGCCAATGGCGGGCAGGGGCGCATTGAAGGCGATGGTCTCGCGAAAATCCGGACCGCCCTCATAAGCGTATAGAAGGTCGACCTCGCCCGCTTCATCACGGGTTTCAAACCCGGCGAAATCGAACCGGCGAGGTTTTGGGGGGCTGTGCAGATCGCTCATCGGTCTTTGGGGTTACAGCCTCGCCATTTTGTGTCAAGCGCAGGTGTGGGCCAGATGGATGGGTCCAGAATATGAGGATCTCCCATGCTGTCATCTTTTCTGAACCTGCTGCGCCAATGGGTGCGCCCGGCTGCCCCCCATCCGCTGCTGCTCAAGGCCAATGACAGCTATAATGTTTATGAGGTCGCCAAATGGCGGGCCGCCATTCAGAGCGCCCGCTATTTTGAAGAGCGCCTGCTGACCACCCTGCAATTTGCCAATCGCAGCGCGTTGCTAAGCCATTCCCTCTCGCTGGCCCCCAAAGAGGGGCTGGTGCTGGAATTCGGCGTGGCGGGGGGTGAGTCCATCCGCCAGATCGCGGACGAACGCTCGGGCCCCATCTACGGCTTCGATTCCTTTGAAGGCCTGCCGGAGGATTGGTTTGGCTATCTGCGCAAGGGCTTCTTTGCGCAGGATCTGCCCAAGGTTCCAGCCCACGTCAGCCTGATCAAGGGCTGGTTTTCGGACACGCTGTCCGGCTTCTTGGCGCAAAACCCCGGCCCCGTGGCCTTTCTGCATGTCGATAGCGACCTTTATTCCTCGGCCGATTATGTCTTCAAGGCGCTGGAGGGCCGCATTGTGCCCGGCACCATCGTCCTGTTTGATGAATATTGGAATTACCCCGGCTGGCGGCAGCATGAATACAAGGCTTTTCAGGAGTTTATCGCTAGAACGGGGCTCGGTTACCGCTATGAGGGCTTTGTGCCGACCGCCCATCAGGTCTGTGTGGTGATCGAGGCTGCCTGAAACATTGACAGGCCTCGCCCCAGTCAATAGAAACCGCCTGTCGATTGGCCCTCGGGCTAGTTGATATACGCACCCGTGGCCTCTCCCATAGCTTGGGTAGAGAGACCTGTCGGCCCCTCGGGGCAGAGGAGGGCGCGTTCCTCAGCCGCCGGATGTCCGGCGCATGGCTCGAGGGGCGCGGATTGGACGGCGTAAGGCCCAGCGGCCTGTCACGCGCGTCCGCCGTTTCCTTTTGGCCGTTCCATGTGAACCAAGGGGAACCGCGATGACAAAGCGCGCAGAATCCAAGTATAAAATTGACCGTCGTATGGGCCAGAACATCTGGGGCCGTCCGAAAAGCCCTGTGAACCGTCGTGAATACGGTCCGGGCCAGCACGGTCAGCGCCGCAAGGGCAAAATGTCTGACTTCGGCACGCAGCTGCGCGCCAAGCAGAAGCTCAAGGGCTATTACGCCAACATTTCGGAAAAGCAGTTCCGTGGTTATTATCAGGAAGCCATCCGCATGAAGGGCGATGCCGGCGACAACCTGATCGGTCTGCTCGAGCGTCGTCTCGACGCGGTTGTGTACCGCGCCAAGTTCGCGCCGACACCGTTTGCGGCCCGTCAGTTCGTGAACCATGGCCACGTCAAGGTGAATGGCCGTCGCGTCAACATCTCTTCCTATCAGGTTCGCATCGGTGATCTGATCGAAGTGAAGGACTCGTCCAAGCAGATGCTCGTCTTGCTCGAAGCCGTTGGCCTGCCCGAGCGCGATGTGCCTGATTATTACGAAGTCGATCATTCCAGGATGACGGCTAAAATGACCCGCATCCCGCTTCCCTCCGACGTGCCGTATCCGGTCGTCATGGAACCGAACCTGGTGATCGAATTCTATTCGCGCTGAATTTTCTTCATCAGCAGCAGATTTGGAAAAGGGCGGCTCTCGGGCCGCCCTTTTTTCATATTGCCTGCGGGTCCAAGCCCGCGCCGCGACAAGGTCTGTCTGAGCTGCAGAGCGCGCAGCCCTGCGATATTGCCCAAACCCCATGGCTGGCATGGTGCCGTGTCGGTTTTGGGGTGATTCGGGTGAGCCGCAGTTTCTGGCCGCCGGCTGAATGTTTCAGAGGCTGCACATCACAAATCCCAAACTTTGTGTGGGAAATCTCAGTGTCGACTATTTCGGCCGGGCATGCTGATGGGCTGCGCTGCGGCATAAGCCCGGATGCGGCCCGTGGCGAAAGACAAGGCGGCACACGCTTGACAGGAACTGTGGCATAAACTCTGGCTGAGATCGCTGATTTTATACAAAATCTATTAAAATCAATAGCTTGTTAGAGTATTGGTCTGCCCCCTGAAAAGTGGTCCTCCCTGATGTATGGCTTATAAGCCTTGAGGAGGAATACGCATGGGTAGGAAAAGGCACAAGGCGGAAGAGATTGTCGCCAAACTTCGGCAGG
>CAINNX010000096.1 GCA_903851305.1 uncultured Hyphomicrobiales bacterium
CAATGGCAAGCTTGATCCGGTCATTGGTCGCGATGAGGAAATACGCAGAACCATTCAGGTTCTCTCCCGCCGCACCAAAAACAATCCTGTGCTCATTGGTGAGCCTGGCGTTGGCAAGACAGCCATTGTTGAAGGGCTAGCCTTGCGAATCATCAATGGTGACGTGCCAGAGAGCCTGAAAGAGAAAAAACTACTCGCCCTCGACATGGGCTCGCTGATTGCGGGCGCCAAATATCGTGGTGAGTTCGAAGAGCGCCTTAAGGCTGTTCTGAATGAAGTAACTGCTGCAGCAGGCGGCATTATTCTCTTCATCGATGAAATGCACACGCTGGTCGGCGCAGGCAAATCCGATGGGGCGATGGATGCTTCTAACCTTTTGAAGCCTGCCCTGGCCCGTGGTGAATTGCATTGTGTGGGCGCCACAACGCTTGATGAATATAGAAAGCATGTCGAAAAAGATGCAGCTCTGGCCCGGCGCTTCCAGCCTGTTTTCGTGAGCGAACCTTCAGTCGAAGACACAATCTCGATCCTGCGCGGCTTGAAAGAAAAGTATGAGCTGCATCATGGTGTGCGCATCACCGATTCAGCCATTGTAGCGGCCGCCACTCTTTCAAACCGTTATATTGCAGACCGTTTTCTACCAGATAAGGCGATCGATCTTGTTGATGAAGCCTCATCTCGCTTGCGCATGCAGGTTGATTCCAAGCCTGAAGAACTGGACGAATTGGATCGTCGTATCATCCAACTTCGTATCGAGCAGGAAGCCCTACGGAAAGAGACCGACGCTGCATCACGAGACCGGTTGGCCAAGCTTGAAATGGAATTGGCTGATGTCGAAGAGAAGTCAGCGGCCCTGACCACACGCTGGAGAGCGGAAAAGGACAAACTCGGTGACGCGCAAAAGCTGAAAGAGCAGCTTGAATCTGCACGCACAGAGCTTGCCCAGGCCCAACGGCGGGGTGAATATCAGCGTGCGGGTGAATTGACCTATGGCGTCATTCCCGAGCTTGAGAAAAAGCTCGGCGAAAGAGAAGCCAATTCCGGCCCTGCGCTTCTCGAGGAAGAAGTCTCAGCAGATCACATCGCACAGGTGGTCTCGCGCTGGACCGGTGTGCCTGTCGACAAAATGCTTGAGGGCGAGCGCGATAAGCTTCTTAAAATGGAGGAAAGCCTGGCCAAGCGTGTGGTTGGACAGGGTGAAGCGGTTCATTCCGTTTCAACCGCTGTGCGGCGTGGGCGTGCGGGTCTGCAAGATCCCAATCGACCGATTGGTTCTTTCATGTTCTTAGGCCCCACGGGTGTGGGCAAAACGGAGCTGACAAAGGCTCTGGCATCTTTCCTGTTCGATGACGAAACAGCCATGGTTCGTCTCGACATGTCTGAATATATGGAAAAGCATTCTGTCTCGCGGTTGATCGGCGCACCTCCTGGTTATGTTGGCTATGAGGAAGGTGGCGCGCTGACAGAAGCTGTGCGGCGGCGGCCTTATCAGGTTGTCCTGTTCGACGAAATTGAAAAGGCACATCCTGATGTCTTCAACATTCTCTTGCAGGTGCTTGATGACGGACGCCTGACCGATGGTCAGGGACGCACGGTCGACTTTCGCAACGTGTTGATCATCATGACGTCAAATCTGGGTTCAGAATATTTGGTGAACCAGCCAGAAGGCGAAGATTCAAGCGCTGTTCAGGATGACGTCATGACGGTTGTACGTGGCCACTTCCGTCCCGAGTTTCTCAACCGCATTGACGAGATTGTTCTCTTCCATCGCCTGCAGCGTGTCGATATGGGCGCCATTGTTGATATCCAGATGGCGCGTCTCTCGCGGCTTCTGGAGGAGCGCAAGATTGACATTGAACTGGATGAGTCAGGTCGTGAATGGCTGGCAGAGCGTGGCTATGATCCGGCCTATGGTGCACGTCCCTTGAAGCGCGTGATCCAGAAAGCGGTTCAAGATCCGTTGGCTGAACGCATTCTGGGGGGCGCCATCAAGGATGGTGATGCCGTTCATGTCACAGGCAGTGCATCAGGTTTGCTGATCAATGGCATTCTTGTTGAAAGTTCAGCATGCAGGCCTGAAACGAGCGCAGATGGCAGTGTGCTGGCCCTTCCGAAAGACAAGCTGAACTGACACAAAAGGGCGGGGTTTATCCCCGCCCTTTTTAAAAGCGCTCGTCAACAATGTGCACGAGATCGCGCATGATCGCATTGAGCTCGTAATTTTTGGGGGTGAAGACAGCTGCGACGCCCTCGCTCAGGAGAACGGCTTCATCTTCGGCTGGAATAATGCCACCCACAACAAGTGGGATATGGGAGAGCCCTTCATCTTTCATTCGCTTGGCCACATCACGCACCAATTGCACATGTGAGCCAGAAAGAATCGACAGGCCGATACAATGAACATCGCCTTTATGCGCCGCCTCGACAATTTCTGCAGGCGTAAGGCGTATGCCCTCATACACCACATCCATGCCGGCATCGCGTGCACGCACAGCAATTTGTTCCGCGCCATTTGAATGGCCATCAAGCCCCGGCTTACCAACGAGGAATTTCAAACGACGCCCAAGCTTGTGCGAAATACGCTCAACTTCAGAGCGAATTGCATCCAGCTCACCGCCAACTTGGCGTGCACTTGCGCCAATGCCTGTCGGGGCACGATATTCGCCAAATGATTCGCGCAAGACAGCACCCCATTCACCGGTCGTGACCCCCGCTTTGGCGGCGGCAATGGAGGGCTCCATAATATTGCGACCCTCGGTTGCAGCGCGGCGCAAATCATCTAGCGCTTGCAAAACTACTTTTGCATTGCGCTGCTCACGCCAGACCTGAAGCCGTGAGACCTGTTCAGCCTCGACGTGATCGGGCACGACCATAATGGAACTGTTTCCTGACGTGAGAGGCGACGTCTCACTTTCGAGAAAGCGATTCACCCCCACAACAACCTGCTCGCCACGCTCAATTGATTCCAGTCGTTTGGTGTTGGCCTCGACGAGGCGGGATTTCATATAACCACTCTCAACAGCTGCAATCGCACCGCCGAGTTTTTCAATATTTGCAAGCTCTTCGCGCGCTTGGGCTTTCAGCTCGTCTACCTTGCGGGTTATCTCGTGACTGCCATCAAAAAGATCTCCATATTCCAGAAGATCGCTTTCATAGGCCATGATCTGCTGGATACGCAGTGACCATTGCTGGTCAAAAGGACGCGGTAGTCCAAGCGCTTCATTCCAAGCTGGCAGCTGCACAGCACGTGCACGTGCATTTTTGGATAAAACCACAGCCAACATTTCGATGAGAATGCGATAAACATTATTTTCTGGCTGCTGCTCGGTTAACCCAAGTGAATTAACCTGCACGCCATACCGGAACCGCCTATATTTTTCTTCCGTAATGCCATAGCGCTCGCGCGTGATTTCGTCCCACAATTCCGTAAAAGCTCTCATCTTGCAGAGCTCTGTGACGAAACGCATGCCCGCATTGACGAAGAAGGAAATGCGCCCAACGATTTCAGCCATATCATGCGCGTCGAGATCGCCTGAAGCTTTCACCGAGTCGAGAACTGCGATGGCGGTGGCCAAAGCATAGCTGAGCTCCTGAACCGGCGTCGCGCCTGCTTCCTGCAAATGATAAGAGCAGACATTCATTGGGTTCCATTTGGGAACATTTTTTGTGGTAAAAAGAATCATGTCGCGAGTCAGCCGCATCGATGGTGCGGGCGGAAAGACATACGTGCCGCGCGACAAATATTCCTTGATGATATCGTTTTGCGTTGTCCCCTGGAGCGCGATGCGCGGTGCGCCCTGCTCGTCAGCCGCGGCAATATAGAGGGCCATCAGCCAGGGTGCTGTGGCGTTGATGGTCATCGACGTGTTCATCTCGGCAATTGGAATGCCATCGAACAAAGTGCGCATATCACCCAGATGACAGATCGGGACCCCGACCTTGCCGACCTCGCCGCGCGCCAGAATGTGATCGGAATCGTATCCGGTCTGGGTGGGCAAATCGAAGGCGACCGACAAGCCCGTCTGGCCCTTGGCCAGATTGGACCTATAGAGCCGGTTTGAGTCCGCGGCCGTAGAATGACCGGCATAGGTCCGGAAAATCCAGGGTTTGTCAGGCTTTGGGGCTCCGGTGGTCATCGGCGGCTCATCTGGTCCTGGAAAAATCGGGCATGCTGCAGAGCAGCAAGATCAATCTAGCCCTGTTCTCGCGAGAAAGTCATTCACAACGGCCTTCCCGGCCTCCGAAACCTTAGTAGTATGGTGCAGCGCAGCATACGCGTTAACATTTGGGTGCCTTGGCTCGGAGGAGACGGCACATGGCTGGTTCAGAACATGAGGGCGCAGCGGCTGCGCCATTGAAAGATCTTTACGACATCGGCGAGATCCCGCCCCTAGGCCATGTCCCGGCCCGGATGCATGCTTGGGCTATCCGGAAAGACCGCCATGGACCACCTGAAGATTCCATGCAGCTGGAAGTCGTCCCGACCTGGGAACTGGATAGTCATGACGTGCTTGTTCTCGTGATGGCAGCTGGCGTGAACTACAATGGTGTTTGGGCCGCACTTGGTGAACCCATTTCACCACTCGATGGCCATAAACATCCATTCCACATCGCAGGCTCAGATGCCTCCGGCATCGTGTGGGCGATTGGCTCAAAAGTCACCCGCTGGAAAGTCGGCGATGAAGTGGTCGTCCATTGCAATCAGGATGATGGCGATGATGAAGAATGCAACGGCGGCGATCCGATGTTCTCATCAAGCCAGCGCATCTGGGGCTATGAGACGCCCGATGGATCATTTGCTCAATTCTGTCGGGTGCAAGATCGTCAATTGATGACGCGGCCCAAACATTTGAGCTGGGAAGAAAGTGCGTCTTATACTCTGACGCTTGCCACAGCATACCGCATGCTCTTTGGACATGAACCGCATCGTCTGAAGCCCGGCGACAATGTGCTCGTCTGGGGCGCATCTGGCGGACTTGGCGTCTTTGCTGTGCAGTTATGCGCTGCGGCGGGTGCAAATGCCATTGGTGTCATATCCGATGAAACCAAGCGTGATTTTGTCATGTCCCTTGGCGCACGCGGCGTTCTCAACCGCAAGGATTTCAATTGTTGGGGCCAATTGCCCACAGTGAATTCAGCTGAATACAACGCCTATATGGCGGAGGCGCGCAAATTCGGCAAAGCCATCTGGAATATCACCGGACGCAAGGACGTCGATATTGTTTTTGAACATCCGGGCGAACAAACCTTTCCGACTTCTTGCTTCGTTGTAAAGCGAGGTGGCATGGTTGTGTTCTGCGCTGGCACGACTGGTTTCAATCTGACATTCGATGCGCGTTTCGTCTGGATGCGTCAGAAACGTATTCAAGGCTCTCATTTTGCACATTTGAAACAAGCTGCAGCAGCCAACCAGTTTGTTGTCGATCGGCGTATCGATCCATGCTTGGGTGAAATCTTCCCTTGGGAGAAAATCCCTGCGGCGCACACAAAAATGTGGAAAAACCAGCACGCACCCGGCAATATGGCTGTGCTGGTCAACTCACCCCGTCCGGGCTTGAAAACCCTCGATGATGTGATCGAAGCCGGCGCGAGATAAGCACAAGAGCCACGGGCACGACGTGCCAGTGGCTCGACTTCTGGATCTGCCGAGCCTAATGATTTTTCAACATGGCTTCTGGCAAACACGACAATCGTTTTTTGACGACTTTCATCATCCCAACGCTCTTCGTCCTGATCTGGTCGACGGGTTGGATCGTCGCGCGCTTTATCTCTGAAGATTCAGACGTGCTGACCATGCTCGTCTTGCGTTACCTCTGTGCCAGCACTTTGCTAGCTCTATTTGCTTTTGCCTCTCGTGCTCAATGGCCCAAGACCCGAGCCGATTGGGGCCATGCACTTGTTTCAGGTGTTCTGATTCATGGCTTTTATCTGGCAGGGGTCTGGTGGGCGGTTGGCCATGGGATTCCAGCGTCCATCTCGGCATTGCTTGCTGCTTTGCAGCCTATCTTTACCGCTATTCTCGCGCCACGCCTTGCCGGCGAAAAGGTCGGCACCCTTCAATGGGCGGGCATCGCTCTCGGATTTGCTGGCATTGTCATGGTGCTCACGCCAAAGCTCGCCTCTGTTGATCCGGGCCAGATGATGAGCATGACATGGCTTCTGCTGATCAACACAGCAGGCATGATCTCGCTGACGCTGGGCACATTTTACCAGAAACGGTTCCTGCATAGCGGCGATCTGCGCAGTGTCACTGCGGTACAGTTTATGGGAGCTGCATTTGTAACCCTGCCGGCCGCACTTATATTCGAGACATTGCGGATCGGCACATCGCTAAGCACTCTCTTAAGTCTCGCCTGGTCCGTGGTTCCCCTGTCGATTGTCTCTATCGCCCTGCTGCTGTTCCTGATCCGCCGGGGGGAGGTCGCAAGGTCGGCCCAACTCATCTATCTGGTGCCCCCTGTCGCTGCCCTTCAGGCCTTTTTCTTCTTCAATGAAACCCTGATTGCCCTGCAGATAGCCGGGATGGCGCTCACCTGCGTCGGTGTGGCCTTGGCAGTCCGCCGCTCCCTCAAAGAATAGACAATCCAAAAGAAGGATTGCCCAAAAGCCCTAACCATGGTGCGATGCAGCATAATTCCGAACCCGGGAGACGGCCGGATGAATGTCGAGGTTGCAGCATTGGCCAAAGCGGCCACAAAGAATGACGTTCTGGAGCCCGCGCGTGCAGCCTTTTCGGCGGTCGAAAAGCTCTATGCAGAAATTCGCAAACTTGTGCGAGCCAAGGTTTCATGCGACGGCAAAATTTCGTCGGCTTTGTTTGAGGCCGCCCAGCACGAAGCACACGGGCTCGCTTGGCTTGCCACTTATGTGGAATCCATTCGCGAAATGATCGCTTATGCAGAGCGATTGCAGGCCGAGGGACGCTATGGCGAAACCGAAGACCTCCTGACACGGATCGGCATCGGCGAATATTTGTCACAAATCTTTGGTGGCATTCCGATGAATCAGGGTGAATTTGTGCGCCCTGAGGATTTTGGACTTTCCGCGCAAGCCGTCGCTGCACTACGCGCAGATGCCGTCACTCAGATGATTGCAATGGGCAATACATCCGACAATCGCGCACGTCTTGTCAGCCTGATAGCGAACCAAGATTCAGCAGCCATGATTGGCGACCCAGGCCTTGATGACACGATGGAATCTATCCGGGATGAAATGCGGAAATTCAGCGATGGTGAAGTCGCGCCCTACGCACATGAATGGCATCTCGCCAATGCTTATATTCCGATTGAAATTATTGAAGGGCTCTCGGCGCTAGGCGTCTTTGGTCTGACAATCCCCGAAGAATATGGCGGCATGGGCCTTGACAAAATTGCCATGTGCGTGGTGACGGAAGAATTATCACGCACTTATATTGGCGTTGGATCACTGGGTACGCGATCCGAAATTGCTGCCGAGCTGATTCTGTGTGGCGGTACAGACGAACAGAAACAAGAATTTCTTCCCAAAATTGCTTCGGGTGAAATTCTACCGACCGCTGTGTTTACCGAACCGAATACAGGGTCTGATCTTGCCTCATTGCGCACGCGTGCGGTCAAGGATGGCGACAGTTACAAAATTATTGGTAACAAGACGTGGATCACGCATCCGGTTCGCGCTGATCTTATGACCATCTTGGCCCGCACCAATCCAAATGAGCCTGGTTATAAAGGGCTCTCTATGTTCCTTGCTCGCAAGCCGCGCGGTTCAGACGAAAATCCCTTTCCTGCACAAGGCATGTCTGGAGGTGAAATCGAAGTGCTCGGCTACCGCGGCATGAAAGAATATGAAATCGCCTTTGATGGCTTTGATGTACCAGCTACCAATCTGCTAGGTGGTGCTGAAGGCCAAGGCTTCAAACAATTGATGCAAACATTTGAATCTGCTCGCATCCAAACAGCGGCACGCGCTGTTGGTGTGGCCCAATGCGCCTTGGAACTCGGTCTACGCTATGCCAACGAACGGATTCAATTTTGCAAGCCATTACTTAAATTTCCACGTGTGGCTGACAAGATTGCTATTATGGCAGTTGAAATCCATATCGCACGCCAGCTGACTTACTTTTCGGCACGCGCCAAAGATGCTGACAAGCGCTGTGATGTGGAAGCGGGCATGGCAAAATTGCTAGGGGCACGCATTGCCTGGGCAGCAGCAGACAATGCTTTACAAATCCATGGTGGAAATGGGTTTGCCCTCGAATATGCGATATCACGTGTTCTGTGTGACGCACGCATTCTGAATATTTTTGAAGGTGCAGCCGAGATTCAAGCACAAGTCATTGCGCGCCGTTTGCTTGAAGAGGGAAACTGAACCTCAGCAAACAACGCCAATGAAAGGCAATTCGCGGTATTGATGGGCTACATCCATCCCATAGCCAACAACAAATTCATCAGGGCATTTGAAACCAACATAGTCGGCTTCAATTTGGACGACCCGCTTGTGAGGCTTCTCCAGCATGACGCTGAGAGCAACGCTGCGGGCACCACGCGCCATCAAAAGATCCTTGGCAAAAGCCAGCGTCCGGCCTGATTCCAAAATGTCGTCGACCAATAAAACATCGCGTCCCGAGACACCAGATTCGATGTCCTTCAGGATCCTCACGTGACCCTGTGACACGGTACCCTCCAGATAGCTTGAAAGGTGGACGAATTCGACTTGGGGCTGCATGCCATGGCGATGCATGGCCCTCAAAAAGTCAGCGGCAAACATAAACGAGCCCTTCAGGACGGCCACGACCAGAAGATTATGAAAGTCGGTCTTGGCTAGGGCCTCAGCCATGGCTTCCACGCGGTCGGCAATCTCCGCCTCGTCATACAAAACCCGCACGTCTCGTCTTTCACTCATCATCAACCTGCCAAAATCATCATATGAACTGCCACTAGACCAGCTGGTGCATGGTGTCGAGCAAAAGGGGCCAAACTGCTAGGGTGAGCTATTCGATTCGGTTCCCCAAATCGAGCCTTTGCGCAACAAGGCTGGCTGTCATAAGGAAGGGCATGCTCGAGGACACAGGACTGGTCCGGTTCAATAATGTTGGCCTGAGATATGGCATGGGGTCCGAAGTGCTTCGGGATCTCACCTTCACGATTGAACCTCAATCTTTTCAATTTCTGACCGGCCCCTCGGGCGCGGGCAAAACCACTTTGCTGCGCCTCATTCTCCTGTCCTTACAACCCACACGCGGCTTTATTTCACTCTTCGGACAGGATGCCGCGGCGCTGGACCAAGACCAGATCACGGCGCTGCGCCGTCGAATTGGTGTCGTCTTTCAGGACTTTCGTCTGCTTGATCACTTGACCACCTATGAAAATGTCGCCCTGCCCTTGCGCGTCCAAGGTCGTGATGAATCCAGCTATCGCGCAGAAGTCGTCGAATTGCTCGGCTGGGTCGGATTGGGTGATCGGATGCATGTCCTGCCAGCCGTTCTCTCTGGTGGCGAAAAACAACGGGCGGCGATCGCGCGCGCCCTGATTGTGCGGCCTGAGCTTCTGCTAGCCGATGAACCAACAGGCAATGTTGATCCAAGTCTCGCACGACGGCTCTTACGCTTGTTTCTTGAGCTCCATCGGTCAGGAACATCTGTCGTGATTGCCACACATGATCTTGGCCTGATGGACCAATTTGATGGCGCGCGCCGACTTGTTTTGGGCGATGGCCGCCTCCACATTTATGATTGAGACAGGACAAATGGACGCCGCACCCAACGCGCCGCAGGATAATATATCCACGATTGATCTTTTCGGTCGGCGAAATGTTGCGATCGTTCCACCTGATGCCATTGCCACACGAGCGCTTGTCACCGTCATTGCCATTATGACCTTTCTAGCCTCTCTGACGGCGGGAGCGGCAATTATGGTCAATGATGCCTCGCGCAATTGGCGGCAGGATATTGCCCAAGAGATGACCATCCAGCTTAAGCCCATTGCGGGCCGAAACATCGACCTTGATATACGTAAAGTTGAGGAGATTGCACGCACAACACCCGGAATTGAGGACGTCAAGGCACTGTCGCGCGCAGAATCTGACAAGCTGTTGGAGCCATGGCTTGGCGCTGGTCTTAATTTAAAAGAACTGCCTGTTCCTCGAATGACCGTACTGCGACTGTCTGATCAAAAAAAACTCGATCGTGAAAAACTCCGCGCTGCACTGTTACAAAATGTGCCTGGCGCCAATCTCGATGATCACCAACTCTGGGTTGACCGATTGGCTGCCATGTCACGCACCACAGTGATATTAGCGGCCGTCATATTCTGTCTTGTTTTAATTGCCATGGCTTTAGCCGTGGCTTTTGCAACACGCGGCGCCATGGCGGGCAGCCGCGAAGTCGTTAATGTCCTGCATTTTGTCGGCGCGAAAGATTCCTATATTGCACGCGAATTCCAGCGCCATTTTGTTTGGCTTGGTCTGCGCGGCGGCCTCATTGGAGGAAGCGTAGCTATTGCTGCATTTCTGATTGGCAGTCTTGCCTCAAGCCGCATCGTCAGCGGATCTGGTGGTGATCAGCTAGAAGCTTTGTTTGGAACATTTTCCTTGGGTCTAGCTGGCTATACAGCCATCCTCGTCATAGGTCTTTCTGTTTCGCTCCTCACAGGGCTAACATCACGCTCCGTGGTTTTCCGACACCTTCGGGGCCTTGAATGAACGCGCGATTTGTCCGCGCTACTTTTAGGGCCATTTTATCGGCTGTTGCCCTTGGTCTAGCAGGGTTCATAGCTTTTAGCTTTCAGGTTGAGCGTCAAGAAACTGTGCTCAACCAACATGCGGATGGCATGATCGTCCTGACAGGCGGTGCTGAGCGCGTTGCTGATGCGATTAGCCTGTTCTCGCAAGGACACGCTGATCGCATGCTGATCACCGGTGTCAACCCTGGCATAACTCGCGCTGAAATTGGCCGCCTCAATCCAAAATATCGCGACCTTATAGATTGCTGTATTGATCTTGGTTATGAAGCTGTGAATACATTTGGAAATGCAAAAGAGGCACGCCGTTGGGCTGAGCGAAACAACATTTTTCATACAATCATCATTGTAACATCCAATTATCATATGCCACGCGCGCTTGCAGAATTGCATAGTGTGCTACCAGGCCATGAACTCATTCCCTATTCAGTGATCAGCCCGCGGATGCGGGATGAAAACTGGTGGCAGTCACCACACACACTTCGTCTTTTTGCGAGTGAATATATCAAATATGCTCTGGTGATCGGACGAATTCAGATTATGAAAATCTGGACGCGCACTAAAGCTGTCGCATCAAGCATGTCCATTGGA
>CAINNX010000097.1 GCA_903851305.1 uncultured Hyphomicrobiales bacterium
CAATCATATTCCAGGTCGCCCGAATATTGTCGTGCAAAATATGCCGGGTGCTGGCGGCAATATTGTTGCGCAAAACCTTTATAATATCGCACCCAAAGACGGCACCGTCATGGGCGTGACATTCCCGAGCGTCATTGTCGATCCGTTGCTGACCGAAGGCGTGAAGCGCGAGTATGACGCGACCAAATTTAATTATGTAGGCAATGCCCATTCCGAAGTGCTCGTCTGCGTGCTGCGCAAGGATGCGCCCGTGCAGAAACTCGAAGATCTGCGCACTAAGGAAGTCATTATCGGTGCAACAGCGCCAGGATCGACGACTGCCGACTTTCCGAAAATTGCCAATGGCGTGCTCGACACCAAGATGAAGCTTGTCACCGGCTACAAAGGCTCGCGCGAAGTGACGCTGGGCATTGAGAGTGGCGAAGTGCAGGGCATTTGCGGTCTGGGCTATTCAACCGTGAAGGTTCAATATCCTGACATCGCGAATAACCCCTTCGCGCGCATCTTTGCGCAGGAAGACATGGCTGGGCATCCCGTGCTGAACAAGGCTGGCGTGCCGCTGATGATCGACTTGGCCCGCAACGCAGATGAGCGTGCGGCCATGCAGATGTTCTATGGCCAGAATGCGATTGCGCGCCCCTTCATCCTGCCGCCGAATGTGGCAGCTGACCGCGTGGCGCTGCTGCGCAAATCATTTGATGAGACGATGAAGGATGCCGAGCTTCTGGCGGAAGCCGAGAAGATGACGATTGACGTTGTGCCAAGCAATGGTGAGGCGGTCACGAAAATCGTCGAGGCGCTCTATGCCACGCAGCCCGCTGTCATCGCACGCGTGAAAGAAGCGCTGGCACGTTCGAAGTAAATTTCGTCCCACCCTCTCCCTCTTGCGGGAGAGAGTGGCTGGCAAAGCCAGCCGGGTGGGGGTGAGTGCCGTTGAGGCGCCCTCATCCGTTATGCTTCACATGCCACCTTCTCCCGCAAAGCGGGAGAAGGAAAAGACGTACCTCTAGATAATCTCGCGCAGTTTGGCTGCGATCTGGCCCGGAATTTCCAGCGGCGACAAATGCCGTGCGCCCTTGGCAATGGTCAGGGTCGAGCCCTTAATATGGGCGTGTAGATATTCGGCCATGGGGATCGGGGTCGCGTAATCTTCTTCGCCCACGAGAATGCATGTCGGTACTTTGATGCTGCTCAATCCATCACGCAAATCGGCAGCCCCCAGCATGAGGCAGGTTTCCCGATAGGCGGCGGTCTCATTGGCAACGAAGACATCTATGCATTTTTGTACGACATCGGCATGATCGGCATTGAATTTGTCAGAAAACCAACGGGTCTTCTGAAAGGGAATGAGCGAGACAAGTCCGTCGCTGACACCCTTGTCGCCACGCTCGGTCCACGCCTTCGGGTCGCCGTAATAGGCCGTCGTGTCGAAGAGGCCGAGGCCTGTCACGCGTGCGGCATGGCGAATGGTGAAGGCAAGCGATATGCAGCCGCCCATGGAGGCGCCGGCCACAGTGACGCTCGTCCAACCCAGATGATCGAGCACGTCGGCAAGGTCATCGGCAAATTGTTCGACCGTATAAGGGCCTTTGGCTTTGTCGGACTGTCCGTGTCCGCGACAATCGATAACCAGAACGGCGGCATCCTTGGCGAGATCTTCCGCCACCGGCTGCCAGAAGGTGCGATCCATGGCAAGCGAATGGATGAGAGCCACTTTCTTTGGCGCATCGGCATTGCCGAAGATCGTATAGCCAATGCGAATGCCATCCCGGGTCGTTGCGAACATTTTCGTCCACCTGTTTTGATTCAAGATGCGGTTGTTTAGCAGAGCCTTGCCATCATTGCGAGCGTAGCGAAGCAATCCAGATGAAGCGGGAACTAGTCGACGATCTCATCGCGCTTGGATGAAAAATGATAGCGCGGGATCGTGTCGAGGTCGCATCCCGTCATGCGCACCACCCAGGCACTTTCAGGGTGCGCTGTGGAATGGATCATGCCCGGGCCATAGGCGCGCGTCTGTCCTGGGTCAATCGCGTATCGCTCTGTGGGGCGCAGCACGACACGTTCTTCAGATGCGTCGTTGACCCGTTCATATTCGATCATGTCGGTATGATTGCGGATATTGGCATAGATCGCCCAGCTGTCTCCATGGCTGTGCGGCTTGCCAGTTTTGCCGCCCTTCTGGACATGGGCGAAGAGATAAAATCCAGTTTCGGGATCATGTGTCAGAAACTGTTTGCCCGGCGGGTCGTCTTCGCGAAACGCATGCGCCACGAAGTCGGGATCGCTGATCAGCATGGCCAAGCCTGCACTGATCTTCTCCAGCGCCACATCGAGCTTTTCTGTTTTCAGAATGCTTCGGCTTTGGTCGCGGAATCGCTCAAGCGCGCGTGTCATCTGGTCCTCCCTCATATTGTTCTGCGAGCAGATTAGACTCTTGGACTGTCTTTCAGCAAGCTTTGTCGCTCTCTGCTAAGCTCGAACACATGGTCGATTCTCATCTTTTGCGCGCGGGTCAGGCTTGCGCGCGTTTCTCAGCGCAAGGCGCGCAATGTCTGGGCTGGCGCTTGGGCACACGCGAGATACTTTGGCCCGGAGATGACGCCATTTGGTCATCTGTCGCCCCCGTTTTGTTTCCCACCTGCGGTTGGTCACGTGGAGGTCATATCCGCATCGGGCAACAGACCTATCCCATGCCAGTGCATGGTTTTGCATCACTTTCTTATTTTGATGTGACGCAGCTTTCCGAGAGCGTCTTGCGATTCACCTCGCGCGATAGCAACAACACGCGCCAGCTTTGGCCTTTCAGCTTTGCGTTGTCGATCACTTACACGCTGCAAGAAAACGCTTTGTCGGTGGCTTGCGAGATTGAAAATCACGACATGCAGATCATGCCTTATGCCATTGGCCTGCATCCCGGCTTTGCTCTGGACTGGCAGGCTGGGGCACATCACCTTGTCTTTGAAAAGCCTGAGCTGGCTGAGGTGCCCGTCATCGCACCGGGCGGGTTGTTTTCTGCGCGCAAGCGACCCGTGCCGCTCAAGGCGCGTGTGATTGATCTCACCCCCGCATTGTTCGAAGCAGAGGCGCTGTGTTTTCTCGACACCCAAAGCCGCTCGTTTGTGCTGGAGGGACCAGATAGCCGTCTGGCCATTGCCGCGCCAGACTTCCCCCATCTCGTGCTCTGGAACAAGGATGCGGCCCCATTTCTGGCCATCGAAAGCTGGACGGGGATGGGCGATCTGGAGGGCTTTGAGGGCTCAATTTTTGAGCGACCGTCGATGATTCATCTCGCATCTGGGGCCAGCCGCACCCATCATGTGCGCTACTCATGGGAGCCGCTTGGCAGGGACATGGCCAGCGCCTAAAAGGCAAGGATGCGCGCGGGGAGTTTTGGGTCCATGGCTGACATATTGGTGACATCGGAAAGCGGAGCACTGATCATTGATGGGAAGGCGGCTTCAGCCGCAGTGCTCGATGAAGTAGCCAAAGGCGCAGCCGAGCTGATCACATCCGGTATTCGTCCGGGTCTGGCTGTTGTTTTGGTGGGGGAAGATCCCGCCAGTCAGGTCTATGTGAAGTCGAAAGGCAAAGCGGCAGAGACCTGTGGTTTCCATTCCGTTCAGCACACATTGCCTGTCGAGACATCACAAGCCGATCTCATCGCGCTTGTGCAGAAACTGAACGCTGATCCTGCCATTCACGGTATTCTCGTGCAATTGCCGTTGCCTAAACATATCGACAGCCAGCTCGTGCTGGAGACGATTGCGCCAGCCAAGGATGTTGACGGGTTCCATCCGGTCAATGCCGGACTGCTTGCCATTGGCGACCGCAAGCGCGCGCTCGTGCCTTGCACACCGGCCGGCTCTTTGATCCTGTTGCAAAAAGCCATGGAAGCTTTGGGCCGCCCGATTGCAGGCTGTGATGCGGTTGTCGTGGGGCGCTCCAACATTGTTGGCAAGCCGATGGCACAATTGCTGCTGGCCGAAAGCGCTACGGTTACCATCGCCCATTCCCGCACCCAAGATCTGGCCAGCGTGGTGAAGCGCGCCGATATTGTGGTGGCGGCTGTTGGCATTCCTGAAATGATCAAAGGCGACTGGATCAAGCCTGGCGCTGTTGTCATTGATGTCGGCATCAATCGCGTGGCAGGTGAGGGGCTCAATGCCAAGGGCGAGCCCAAAACCAAATTGGTCGGCGATGTCGATTTTGCAGGCGCGGAGAAACATGCCGCTGCGATCACGCCGGTGCCCGGTGGCGTTGGCCCGATGACAATCTGCATGTTGATGTCCAACACGTTGACCGCCGCGCGTCGTTCCAAGGGCTGACGCAATCTTGTCCGGCGCATCTCTCCTGCGCCTTGAGCGCATCACAAAGAGCTACGGCGGCACGCCCGCCGTTCAGGATATTTCGCTCGATATTCCGACAAATGAATTTTTTGCCCTGTTGGGGCCATCGGGTTGTGGCAAGACCACCTTGATGCGGTTGATCGCCGGATTTGAAACACCCGATACAGGGCGCATTCTTCTGGAAGGGATCGATATCACGCATCTGCCGCCGCATTTGCGGCCTGTGAATATGATGTTTCAGTCTTATGCATTGTTTCCGCATATGAGTGTTGAGCAAAACATTGCCTTCGGCCTCAAGCAGGAAGGCTGCGCGCGCACAGAAATTGCCGCACGCGTCGCAGATATGTTGCGACTTGTGCAAATGACTGATCTTGGCAAGCGCCGTCCTGATCAGTTGTCCGGTGGGCAACGTCAGCGCGTGGCACTTGCGCGCGCTTTGATCAAACGGCCCAAGCTTTTATTGCTCGACGAGCCGCTGGCCGCCCTTGATCGTAAGCTGCGCCATGAGACGCAGTTCGAGCTGATACAAGTGCAGCGCGAGACGGGCACAAGCTTTATGGTCGTCACCCATGATCAGGATGAAGCCATGGTTATGGCGCATCGAATGGCGGTGATGCGGGCCGGAGCCATCGACCAGATCGGCAGCCCGCGCGAGGTCTATGAAGAGCCACAAACGCATCATGTGGCGGGCTTTGTCGGCGAGACCAATTTTTTTGACGGGCGCGTGGTTCAATATATGCCGGGCGGTGTCGAGATCGAGACGACAAAGGGGCTGCGCTTGGAGGCTTTGTGTCGCCACCATCCGGCTATAGGTGCGCGTGTGACGATTTCGGTCCGTCCTGAAAATCTACGTTTGTCTTCACCGGGTGTGTTTTCAAACAATGGCGGCATTGGCGAGATTATCGATCATGTGTTTCGCGAGGGCCTGTCGTCGGTCCGCGTCCGATTGGAGGGCGGCGATGTTGTGCACGTGCGCCAAGGCCAGGGGGAGGGTGTGCAGGATTGGGTGCGTGGTGCGCGTGTCTTTGTGTCTTTTGCGCCTGAACGCGCGCGGGCCTTGCTCGTATGAGCGTGCGATTGCGCCTCTCCGCTTTGCGCCGCTGGGTGCTGGCAGTACCTGCGCTTTGGCTTGTCATTTTCTTTCTGGCACCTTTTCTCTGGGTGTTGAAGATTGCACTTTCAAAACCTGCCGTTGCGCAGCCGCCCTATGAGCCCGTTCTGCTTTTGGCTGACAGCTGGGCCGTGATGATCGAGAAAATCGCTGCACTCTCCTTCGACACATTTGAAATTGTCATGACGGATGACCTTTATTTTGCCGCCTATCTGTCATCCTTGAGGTTGGCCGCAATTGCTACATGGCTGACCTTGCTGGTCGCATTTCCACTCGCCTATGCGATGACGCGCGCGCCCAAAAAATGGCGTGCGGCTCTGGTCATGTTAGCCATTGCACCTTTCTGGACATCCTTTCTGATCCGCATATATGCCTGGATCATGCTGCTGAAAGACGAAGGTCTGATCAACAAAGCACTTTTGTCACTGGGTCTTATCCATGCACCGCTGTCGATGTTTGCGACTGAGTCAGCAGTGCTGGTTGGCATTGTCTATTCCTATCTCCCCTTCATGATTTTGCCACTCTACAATGCGCTGGAGCGACAAGATCCGGCATTGCTCGAAGCAGCCAGTGATCTGGGCGCCACTCCATTCAGTGCTTTCTGGCGCATCACCGTGCCTCTTGCGCGCCCCGGCATTCTGGCGGGACTATTGCTTGTATTTATTCCGGCGGTGGGCGAATTTGTCATCCCTGATTTGCTCGGCGGCTCTGATACATTGATGATTGGTCGTTCCTTGTGGAGCGAGTTTTTTGATAATCGTGATTGGCCAACGGCAAGTGCAGTTGCTATTCTTTTGCTGGCATTGCTCATCGTGCCGCTGATGGTCTATGAGCGTCAGCAGGTGAGGGAGGCCAAGCCATGAAGCGCGGTCTCACCCCTTTCCATCTCAGCATTCTGGCTTTGGGCTTTGGCTTTCTCTATGTGCCAATTGCTCTTGTCGTTTTCTATTCCTTCAATGCGTCACGCCTAGTGACTGTGTGGGGTGGGTTCTCGACACAATGGTATGTATCATTGTTTGCCAATGAGGCTTTGTTGCAAGCAGCCAGTGTCAGTCTGCGTGTTGCTGTAGCGGCAGGCGCGCTCTCTACCGTACTTGGCACCTGTGCCGCCTTCGCATTGCAGCGCTTTGGTCGATTTCCTGCACGCAGTCTGTTTGCAGGCCTTGTTTATGCGCCACTCGTCATGCCGGAAGTGATCATAGGTCTCTCCTTGCTTTTGCTGTTCGTCGGGCTTGGTATTGATCGCGGTTTTTGGACGATTGTTGCAGGTCACGCGACTCTGGGTCTTTGTTTTGTCGCTGTTGTGGTGCAGGCGCGCTTGTCAGGATTTGATCGCTCGCTCGAAGAAGCGGCGCAAGATCTTGGGGCAAGTCCGGCGCGGGTTTTTCGTAGCATCACGCTGCCATTGATCCTGCCCGCCATGCTGGCTGGTTTTCTTTTGGCTTTCACATTGTCGTTGGATGATTTTGTGATTGCCAGTTTTACATCCGGCCCGGGTTCAACCACTTTGCCAATGCGCATCTATAGCCAGGTGCGCTTGGGGCTGACGCCCGAGATCAACGCCGTTTCGACATTACTGATTGGCTTTGTGGGCTGCGCTTTGCTTGTGGCCAGCACCGTCAATCGGCTCAAGGCGCCGTCACAGGCGCGCTGACGGCTGGATTTTTCTCTAGTGCACGCAAGAGCGGTGCTGCCGCATCCGAGCGACGCATCAGGCTCTCTTTGTCGAAGATAATCTGTGGCTCATCCCAAGGTCCACGAATATCGAGCATGAGCTGAGGTCCGTTTTCTCGCACGCTTGTGCCAGGCCCGCTTTGGCGCGCGACGGCGCGTAGGTTGAGTTTGCGATCGGCCGTTGTTGCTGTGCCGGTCATGGCGACTTGTACGCCAAGCCCTGAAATCAGCGCTTGGGTCAAATCAATCGTGCCATTGGTGAGGCGTGCAGTAAAAATCGCCGTTTCAAAACCTGTGCGACCATTGCGCGCGTCTGTGAGGATCGACAAGGGACGACGCTCAAGACTGCGCAGCGCGCGTTCTAGATCGATGCCATGCAAATCACCATTGCGAAAGCGCGTCTCCATCGTGCCATCAAGTGAACGCACGAGCGTGGCCATGGTCTCGCCATGTCCGGCAAATTCAAATTGACCACTCGTTGTGCCGCTGATGCGAAAGACACGGAATGTGTCTTTCGACATGGCGTCGGCATCTAAATCTGCAAATGCGCCGTTGGCGCGCAATTCAAGACCATGTGTGCCGGGATTGGCTGTCATCCGGCCTTTGATCTGGCCACCATAGATTTTTGCCTGGCCGATAGCGACATCAAGTCGCCCATTGTTGAGCTGAAGTGAAGCGCCAATATCTTCAAAAGTCGCGCGGCCGAGCCGCGCTTTGCTGGCCGAGACGCGCAGATCCATGTCTGCATCATCGAGACTCGCGAGCGGCAGATTGTCTTCACTCCAAGCACCACTCTCTCCCGTCAATACTGGTAGATCAGCCATTATGGGTGCCAGCACAATTGTTTCTGCAGCCAGCGTGCCTGACAGTATCGCCCGACCATTTTCAGTTTGCAGAGCCAGCGTGCCTTCAAAAGGATTGCCGTCGATCGTGATCTTCAAACCAGAAAGTGAGAGCGAGGCGAGACCTATGCGCGCCAGTCCCGAGAGTGCGATCTGGTTGATGCCCAACAGCGGTGTTTTCAAACCGAGTGCTTGTGTCACCATGCGCAAGGCTTTGCTGGAGGCGTTCATGCGCCCATCAAATTGCATGGATGCACCACCCGTCAGCGTGCCGTTGGCTGCCAGTTGCAATGTGTTGCTGTCGAGTTTCAAACTTGCCGGGCTCTCGCCGCCGCGCAACAAGTCTGTGGGCTTGCCAAGCCAAGCCGCCAATTCATGCGTCTCGTCTTGCCAGTGGAATGTGCCGTTTAAGGAGACCGGATCTGAGAGCTGTGGCCAATCGAGCGTCACATTAATTTTGTTGAGCGTGACATTGTGTGTCGCGCCAAGTTGTCGAATCCGCGCTGTGCCATCCACCAAGGCGATTGTGCCAACTCGCGTACGGTCGGCGGCTTTGGCCTCGTCGGACGCAGGTGTCGATTGTGCGGCGCGTGCAATGGCACCTAAGCGCGTGAAGGGGCGCTCCTCATAATCGTAAGACACGTCCGGTTGGTCGAGCTGCACGGAAGATAATTCCATCCGTCCCGAGAGCAGAGGCCACAGGCGCAAATTGCCGCGCAGCACGTCCGCGTGAATGACCAGGGCGCCTTTGTCGTCGGAAATAAGCACATTTTCAATTTTGATACGTGGGCGCGGCAAAACGGCAAAAGAAGCTCTGCCTTGCGCATTGGCGCGCAGGCCCCCAGTCTGCATGACTTGGTCAGCTAACTCTTCACGCAAAGCGTCGCCCGAGAGCGTCCAATGCGCACTCGCCAGGCCAGCCAGCGCCAGTGCAAGCGGAGCCAATAGCCATTTGGGACGAAACTTCATGAAACCCTGCAGCCAATCGGAACATGCGCCATTTTCACCAGGAAGAGGGCCGAAGCAAGGCGGGCTTATTCACTCTTGACCTGTATCATAGCGCCATCCACCCTTTGCCTGTGAAATGGTGATTGAAGCAACCTCTGGAGGGTATCTCACGTGTCAGAAATTCACCTGTCCAAGATCAGTCTCGAACCAGCTCCCGGTCCGAAAGAGCCAACGCCCGATGCGGCTTATGATTTTGTCGCCCCGCTCAATGCGCGCGGCCAGATCGATCTGGAGTGCTGGAAACAGCAACGCGCTTTGTGCTTTGTCCATCGCAAGGACAAGAGCGGCGCGCTCCAGCATGGTTTGCTGGTGCATCGCGCGGGCGGGACAGGTGGCGGCACTTGGGTCTTTGATTACGAGCCTGGTCAGGGCGACGAAGAGGCTGGCTTTCGTTTCGAGACGCATAGTTTTGTCGCTGGCAGCTACGCCTCCATCCGCGATAGCGATGGTCAGACGCATACATTTAAGGTGACCAGCGTCAAAGCAGCCTGACATGAAAAAGGGGCCCGCAAGGGGCCCCTTTTTATTCTGCCGGTTTCAGCGAGCCGGAGCCCGCCGCTTCCTCTGTCTTGCGCATCTGGCCCGCCAGATAGCTGTCGATCTTGTCGAGATAATAATAGACGACCGGTGTGATGTAGAGCGTCAGCAATTGCGAGACACACAGGCCACCCACAATGGCAATGCCGAGTGGCTGGCGCAAT
Source organism: uncultured Hyphomicrobiales bacterium (assembly GCA_903851305.1). GTDB lineage: Bacteria > Pseudomonadota > Alphaproteobacteria > Rhizobiales > Beijerinckiaceae > Terripilifer. The sequence continues at coordinate 9,686 of CAINNX010000097.1, forward strand.
TCCGCACCAGCGCCCGCACCCAGTGCAATCGGCACAGCGCCCAGAATGGCAGCGAGCGTTGTCATGATGATTGGGCGGAAACGAATGATCGCCGCTTCACGAATAGCGGGCAGGGAGTCCAGCCCATCCTTTTTCCGCTCAATGGCAAAGTCGATCATCATAATCGCGTTTTTCTTCACAATGCCCACGAGCAGCAAAATGCCGATGATCGCGATCACCGAGAGATCCATGTTGAACACCCACAACGCCAGAAGCGCGCCCAAGCCCGCCGACGGCAGGCCGGAGAGAATGGTGATCGGATGGATGAAGCTCTCATAGAGTACGCCCAGCACAATATAGATCGTCAGCACGGCGGCTAGGATGAGCGGCACTTGTCCGCGTTGCGCATCCTGGAAGAGCGCGGCTGTGCCCGAGAAATTGGTGGTGATGGTGGCGGGCAGATTGACCTCGCGCTCGGCACGACGAATGGCCTCCACGGCCTCGCCAATCGACACGCCTGGTGCCGTATTAAACGATAGCGTGACCGAGGGTTGTTGTGATTGACGATTGACGGTGAGCGGGCCAACAGAGGAGCGGATGGTAGCCACCTGATCCAGCGGCACGATGGGCGCGGACGAGACACCGCCCGAGCCACCGCTGGAGTTTGCAGCACCGCCAGCCCCTTGTGTATTAGCGGCAGAGGCCGTTGTGCCGCCTGACCCAGATTGTGCGCGAATAAAAATGCGCCCGACAGCGGAGGGGTCATCACGGAAATTGCCCTTGGCTTCGAGCAGCACCTGATAGTCAGCCGCTTGCGTGAAGATCGTCGAGATCTGACGATTGCCATAGGTGTTGTAGAGCGCTTGCTTGATCTGGTCAGTGGTCAGACCGAAAGCTGCCGCTTTTTCACGATCAATGTCGATCGACAATTGCGGATTTCGGATTTGCAAATCTGTGGTGACATCGCGCAGCACAGGAATACGGCGCATGCGCTCGAGCATTTCCGGCGATTTGCCATAGAGCGAGGGGAGATCACCCGACTGCAACGTATATTGATAGGCCGCACGCGATTGGCGCCCGCCATTCAGGTTGAGATTCTGCACCGGATTGAACACGGAGGTCAGGCCGGGAACAGCCGATGTCTTCTGGCGCAGACGTGCGATGACCTTCTGAATATCGCCGCGTTCTTTTTTGGGCTTCAAGGCGACAAACAACTGGCCCTGGTTCGAGCCGCCAGAACCGACATTGGAGGTGACGTAATCAATGGCTGGATCTTCCAGCAGGATATCGACGAGCTGGCGCTGTTTCTCGGCCATGGCCGGAAAGCCAATATCGGGCGCAGCTTCCGCCGAGCCGGACAGAAACCCCGTATCCTCGATCGGAAAGAAGCCCTTCGGCATCCAAGCGAAGACAACCGCACTGAGGGCGAATGTGCCAAAGGTGACGCCTAGCATAATCAGGCGATGGCGCAACACAACATCGAGCGAGCGGCGATAGGCATCAGCCACGCCATCAATCACATAGTCCACAGCGACATCGAAGCGGCGCTTCTTGGCATGGTGATCAATGGGTTTGAGAATACGCGCGCAGAGCATCGGCGTCAGTGTCAACGAGACAAAGCCCGAGACGAGAATGGCGCAAGAAATGACCACCGCAAATTCGCGGAACACGCGCCCCACCACGCCGCCCATGAGCAACACGGGAATGAAGACCGCGACCAGCGAGAGGGTGATCGACAAGATGGTAAAGCCGATTTCGCTGGCACCTTTCAGGGCGGCTTCAAATGGCTTCATGCCCTCTTCAATATGGCGCACGATATTTTCAAGCATGACGATAGCGTCATCGACCACAAAGCCCACGGCCAGCGTGATTGCCAGCAGCGAAATATTGTCGATGGAATAGCCAAAAATATACATAAATGCGCAGGTGCCAATCAGCGACACGGGCAAAGCCAGTGTCGGAATGATGGTGGCCGCAATCGTCTTCAGGAACAGGAAGATGACAAGCACGACGAGCGCAATCGACATCATCAGCGTGAATTCGACGTCTTCAACCGATTCACGAATGGAGCGGGAGCGATCATTCAGCACGAAGGCCTGGACGGAAGGCGGCAATTGCGCCTGATAGCCGGGCAGTTTCGCCTTGATGGCATCGACAACCTGCACGGTATTGGCATCCGACTGGCGGAAGATGGCGAGCAGAATGGTGCGGTCTTTGTTTTGCCAAGCGGCGATCTGGTCGTTTTCGACGCCATCATAAACTTTGGCGATTTCGCCCAAGCGCACAGGAGCGCCATTGCGCCAAGCGATGACAATATCGCGATAGCCTTCGGCATGTTCGATCTGGCCAGATGCAGTCAGTGTGACGTTTTGGCCGGGGCCCTGCAAAGTGCCAACTGGTGTGGTGCTATTGGCAGCTGACACGGCAGAGCGAATATCCTGCAGCGTCAAACCGCGTGCGGCTGCTGCATCGGGGTCTGCTTCAATGCGCACGGCAAATTTCTGCTGACCAAAAATAACAACCTGCGCCACACCGGGGATTTGTGAAATCTGCTGCGCAAAGACTTGCTCGGCGTAATCATTGGTGGTCGACAAAGGCAAAGTCGGTGAGGCCAGACCCAGAAAGAGGATCGGCGAATCCGCTGGGTTCACTTTGCGGAAGGAAGGCGGAGCGGGCAGTTCTGGGGGCAGGCGGCGCAATGTGGCGGTAATCTGCGATTGCACATCCAGGGCTGCACCATCGATCTCGCGATCAAGATCAAACTGAATGGTGATGTTGGTCTGGCCCGTTTGCGAGCGCGACGTCATCAGTGACACACCCGGAATGGTCGCAAAGGCGCGCTCAAGAGGTGCGGCTACCGAGGCCGCCATTGTTTCAGGGTTGGCGCCTGGCAATTGTGCCGTGACATTGATGGTCGGGAAGTCGACACGCGGGAGTGCCGCCACCGGCAGTTTCATGTAGCCGAAAATACCAAACACCAGGAACGACACCATCAACAGTGTCGTCATGACCGGTCGGCGGATACAAAGTTCGGGAAGTGACATTAGCTATTGCCCTTCTTTGTATCCGCGCCACGCGTTTCTACGCGCCCGCCATTGGTGAGCGCCAATGCGCCATCGATCACAACCGTCTCGCCCCCGTTAATTCCCTTCAGAATGATCTGGCGCCCTTCCTGAAAGCGACCAAGCTCGATGGGCTTCACGCGGGCGGTGCCATCTTCCACAACATAGACGTAATTGCCGTTCTGCCCCGATTGCACAGCCTCGCGCGGCACGCTCACCACATCGGCATCCACACGCAATTGCATGCGCACCGAGCAGAGTTGGCCCGACCATAAAACTTCATCCGGATTGTCGAACACGGCACGCACCGTGATTGTGCCTGTTGACGGGTCAATGGTATTGTCGATCACGGCAATCTTGCCGGTGACGCTTTTTGTCGAGCCCTGCGGGGTGGCGATAATTTCAGAATCGCTACGGGTGGCAGCTTCGCGCAGATCTGATAGCAAGCGCTGCGGCACCGAGAATGACACATAGATTGGTGTTGTCTGGACAATCGTTGTCAAAGTGCCGGTGGCTGTGGAATCGCCTGAGCGGATGATATTGCCCGCCTTTTGCGTGAATGTGCTGACGCGGCCCGAAATCGGCGCTTTGATCGTGTACCAGCTCAACTGGACATTTAGATTTTCGATCTGCGCTTCATCGCCCATGACGGCGGCACGCGCCGAGGCGGCGGCTGTCTTGGCATTGTCGTAGGCGACTTGCGTGCCTGTCTGGCGCGCCAGAAGTTCATTGTAGCGGATGACATCGCGCTCGGCCTGTTCGAGCGTAGCGCGATCCTTCGCCAATGTGGCTTGCGCTTGTTTGATTTGCGCTTCGACCTGACGGGAATCCAGTTTGACCAGCACATCGCCCGCCTTCACCGGCGCGCCATCAGCCACCAGGATGGAATCGATTTGCGCATCAATGCGCGAACGGATCGCAACGCTGGCAATTGGTTGTACAGTGCCAACCGCTTCCGTCAGATATGGCATGGGGCCGCGCTCGGCTTTGCCAACGCGGACATTGACGGGTGGGCGACTTTGGGCGCCGCCATTTTGCTGTTCTTGAGCTCTGGCTGGGGTTGCGCTGGGAGCGAGCACAGAAGCAGAGATCCACGCGACCGCGCCCAGACCGGCTGCGCCGGCCAAGATCAGTTTCGGACTTTTCACTAAATTCATCTTCGTCTCCCAAACCGGTTTTAGTCTTAACCTTGGATCATTGGCAGATCGCGGCCTATCCGGCTGTTTTTGTCTTGAAAGTTGCCGCATAAGGCACGAAGCGGCAGCCGTTTGGCAAGAGGGTTGGTAGAGATAGCCATCAACATGTCTAAAATTTAAGAAAAGCGCGACTGTCGACTACTTTCAATGACTATTACGTGCGCAAATCTGCGCCAGTGTCACGCCTCAATGTGTGACGCTCGCTATGTTGAAACGCGGACCTTTTTTGCACCACAGCATGACATTTGTGCGATGCAAAAGGAGTAATCTCGCAATGAGCCTATGCCTGTTCACCCCTGTGACGGCTTCAGTCTGACAGCAGCATCCAGGCTCGCCATGAGCCAGCCGCCAATCATGAGAAAGCCGCCAGCCGGTGCAGCCATGGGAAAGAGGGTCTGCTGAATGAGGCTGCGCACGGTGATGTCACCGCAAAAGAGCAGGGCACCTGTGAGTGTCATGGCCGCGGCCAAAGTGCCCATCCGTGTGGCTGTGCCGCGCGTCAAAGCAATGACCAGAGCTGCATGAACAAGAGCGAAAATGGCCGCCGTGCGCAGGTTCTCACCATAACCACCATGAGCTGCGACAGCAGCAGCCGTCACCCCGCAGGCGCCCAGCAAGCCTGCCAGTATCGTCAGAATGTAGTTGGTCATGTTGAGAAAAGCGAGCATGGCGTGTCCAGGGTTACAAGGTGTCTGAGGGGTAATTTGTCTATAACAGACGGGCAAGGAGATATCCGGGCGCCTTGGTCCTTTATCAAGGCAGGGGGGCCAGCCGCGCTGGGGGAGTGCATCAGGCAGCAATCTAAAAACATACTTATTTTGAATACTTTGCAGTTCATACTTCTATCAGTTCATGATCCGATCTTGGTCCTCTTATGGTTCAGGTCGTGAGTGCACATCACGCGGCGTTAACCGACCCCTAACTATGTTGGCGTCTACTGACTCTATCGAGTCGGGAGTTGGCCCATGAGCCGTGTAAGGCAGTCACATTCCATGGAATTTGGGGCCACCGAGCCGCGCATGGAGGGATTCCGTGAGCGCGGATCATTTCTGTCCGGCCTGTTCGACATGGGCCGCAGGTTTCGAAATTCAGCCCCCTTGCAGAACCAATCGGATCTTGCATTGCCGCTTTCAATTGGTGAAGTGCCGCGCCTTCCTGTTGGCTCACCGCCGCTGATCAGTGCGCATGTTTCGTCTCACTCCCCGACCATGTCTGCCACGCCGCAGAACCAAGGCGATGAGATCGAACGTCTCGTCCTTCATGTCGCCGCCTCAGACCGTCCAGCTCAGGCCTGCCGTGTGTTGGTGACACATGTGCCTTGCCCGGAGGCGCCGCTTGGTGGGCTCGACTGCGCCGCTTTTGCATCGCAATTTGCCCGCGCGCTGGCCTTTGAAGGGCGCGCCATTCTGGTGATCTTCGGCGCTGGTTCTGGTCGCCGTCTGGGCCTGTCTGATCTGGTGGCTGGCACAGCCTCATTCTCGGAAGCCATCCATCGCGAGTCAGGCTCGCGTCTGCATATCCTGCCTCCGGGGCATGGACGGGTTGAGCCAGGGGCGGGCCTTTCAGATGCTATGGATGCTTTGGCCGAGACCTATGATTTCGTTGTTCTGGCGGTTCTTGATGAGGATCGTGACGCGGCGCAGGCTTTGGCGCTGTCGCTGGCGCCTGTCGCCAATCATGCGGTCATCGGTTGTGCGGGGCAGACGGGTTCGCCCGACATGATCGACTGGAGCCAAGCGCTGAAAGTAGCCGGTGCCAAAGATGTATTGGCTGTGCGCATTGGGGCCAGCCGCGCGCAGGAGCTGGCGGCTTAAGCTTCATCTCGATTGGGGCGTTCCATCCAGGCGATCAGCGGCATGATCGGAATAATCCAGCACAAGCCCAGTCCTGCATAGATCAAGCCCTGGACGAGTCCTGAGGCCTCTTGGACAAAGCGGGCCTGAGCCATGGCCATGGCCACCAGCGCATAAACCACGACGAAAATGACGATCACAAAGGCGCCGATCAATTTGCGGGTGCGTCTCGTCATTTGGTGTGGCGTCCTCTTTGGGTGCGACAGGCGGAAGCGTTGTCATGCTCTTGTTCCCCGCTATATGTGTCGGCAGCCCGTGAAGATCAATGCGGGTTTTTTGTTCCTGCATTGAGAGAGCCGATGACCTTTGCCGCCCATTTTTCGTCTCCCGCTGACATGGGCCCAGATCCCATGCGCCCTGTGCGCCTGTGGCTCTTTGCGGTGGCGGGCCTTGTCTTCCTGATGGTGATTGTCGGCGGGGCGACGCGTCTGACGGAATCAGGTCTGTCGATTACGGAATGGAAAGTGGTAACGGGCGTCATTCCGCCCCTCAGTGATGCGCAATGGCTCGAAGAATTCGAGAAATACAAAGCCATCCCGCAATATGCGCAGATGTTCCCGAATATGGATGTGGCTCAATTCAAGATCATCTTTTTCTGGGAATGGGGCCATCGTTTGCTTGGGCGTGTCATCGGTCTGGCTTTCGCCTTGCCGCTCGCTTTTTTCTGGATGACAGGGCGTTTGCAGGGCGCGCTGAAATGGAAATGCCTCGGCCTCCTGGCATTGGGTGGACTGCAAGGAGCCGTTGGCTGGTGGATGGTGAAGTCAGGCCTCACAGGCCGCGTCGAAGTCGCGCAGGAGCGTCTCGCCGTGCATCTGCTGCTGGCCTCGCTCACATTTACATTTTTGCTGTGGCTGGCCGTCAGTTTGCGAGCAAAGCCTGCTGAACATTTTGGGTCAGCATTAGCGCGTCTTCGCGCCACATCGGTGGCGATGGTTGTGTTGACGCTGGTGCAAATCGGTTTAGGCGGTTTGGTGGCAGGCCTGCGGGCTGGCTACACCTACAACACGTGGCCGTTGATGGACGGGCATTTGATTCCGCCCATGGAAAATCTGGCGCGCCTGTCGCCTTGGTGGGCCAATCTGCTCGACAATGTAACGACCGTTCAGTTCAACCATCGCATGACAGCTTACGCGCTCTTTGCGCTGGCTTTGTTTCATGTGGTCGATGTCATGCGCCATGCGAAGGGCACAGCAGCCGCCAAACGTGCGCGTGCCATTGCCGGTTTGGTCTTGACGCAAGCAGTCATCGGTATTGTGACGCTGCTCAGCGTGGTTCAATTGCATGCAGCGCTTCTGCATCAGGCTTTTGCGATGGTGGTTCTCGCCATGTGCGTGGTCCATGCACGGCGGGTGTGGGAGGCTTAGGCCTTCGTCATTGCGAGTAAAGCAAAGCAATCCAGAACGCCACATGTGGGGCCTCTGGATTGCCGCGTCGCTTACGCTCCTCGCAATGACGGCGTGGGTCTCTATCAGCCCGCCGCCAGCGCTTGTTCGAGATCGGCGATAATATCTTTCTTGTCTTCCAGCCCCACCGACAGGCGCACCACATCGGGGCCAGCGCCCGACACAGCTTTCTGTTCGTCCGTCAGCTGGCGATGCGTGGTGGATGCCGGGTGAATGACCAGCGAGCGCGTGTCACCGACATTGGCCAGATGCGAGAAGAGCTGCATATTGGCCACCAGCGAAACGCCTGCGTCATAGCCACCTTTCAGACCAAAGGTGAAAACAGCGCCGCAACCCTTCGGGCAATATTTTTGCGCGAGATTGTAATAGCGGTCGCCTTTCAGGCCCGGATAACTGACCCATTTCACCGCCTTGTGGTTCGACAGATATTCCGCCACCGCAAGCGCGTTTTCTGAATGCCGTTGCATGCGCAGCGGCAAGGTCTCAATGCCAGTGAGCAACATGAAGGCGTTGAAGGGCGCGAGTGCTGGCCCCAGATCGCGCAAGCCCAGCACGCGGCAGGCAATCGCAAAAGCGAAATTGCCAAACGTCTCGCCCAGCACCATGCCACCATATTCCGGACGCGGTGCCGAGAGCATCGGATAGCGCTTGTCAGCCATCCAGTCGAACGTGCCGCCATCAACGATCAAGCCACCGATCGAATTGCCATGGCCGCCCAAAAATTTGGTGGCCGAATGCACGATGATGTCGGCGCCATGTTCAAACGGGCGCACGAGATAGGGTGAAGCGAGTGTATTGTCGACGATGAGTGGCACACGCGCACGCTTGGCGATTTTCGAAATCGCTTCAATG
>CAINNX010000098.1 GCA_903851305.1 uncultured Hyphomicrobiales bacterium
ACTTTTTCCAAAGGCATCGCAAGCTTCTCAGCAAGTTCCTCCGGCGTCGGCTCGCGGCCAATCTCATGCAACATCTGGCGTGACGTGCGCACGATCTTGTTGATCGTCTCGATCATATGCACGGGGATACGGATCGTACGCGCCTGATCGGCAATCGAGCGCGTGATCGCCTGGCGGATCCACCAGGTTGCATAGGTCGAGAACTTATAACCACGGCGATATTCGAACTTATCGACCGCTTTCATCAGGCCGATATTGCCTTCCTGAATGAGATCGAGGAATTGCAGGCCGCGGTTTGTGTATTTTTTAGCAATCGAAATCACGAGACGCAGGTTTGCCTCGACCATTTCCTTCTTGGCCTGGCGGGCTTCGCGTTCGCCCTTCTGCACCATCTGGACAATCTTGCGGAATTCCTGAATCTCGAGACCGGTCTCTGTGGCCAGCGAATGAATATCGCCGCGCAGAACCTTGATCGGATCTTTCTCCTTGGCAATAAAATCTTTCCAGCCGCGCGTGCCGAGCTTGCCGACGCGCAACAGCCATTTGGGATCAAGCTCGGAGCCCTGATAATTTTTCAGGAAGTCTTCGCGACCCACGCCATGCGATTCACCCAAGCGCATCAGCTTGGTTTCAAGACCAATCAGTCGCTTATTGATGTCGTAGAGCTGCTCGACCAGTGCATCGATGCGATTCTGGTTGAGCGAGAGAGACTTCACATCGGTGACGATCTCTTTCTTCAGCGTCTTGTATTTGCGCTCTTGGGCCGGCGTCAGCGTCTCGTTCTTGAGCTTGTTCTCGACATTCTGATCCTGCAGGCGACGCAGCTTCTTGTAAGCGTCCGCAATGCGATCAAAGGTCTCCAAAACTTTCGGCTTCAGCTCGGCTTCCATCGCCGACAGTGACACGGAATTTTCCATGTCGTCTTCATCGTCGAAATTCTCATCTGTCGGCGCATCGGGCGCACCAAGATTGGGGAGCGGGCCGCGCGGGACCGCGGCAGCCTGCGCCACCATTTCAGGTGAGGTCATATCGACCTTGGGCGTGTTCTTGCCGTCAGGGCCTGCATAGGTTGCTTCGAGATCGATAATGTCGCGCAGCAAAACCTTGCCGTCGTTCAGCTCGTCGCGCCAAATGATAATGGCTTGGAAGGTGAGCGGGCTTTCGCACAGCCCAGCGATCATTGCTTCGCGGCCAGCCTCAATACGCTTGGCAATGGCTATTTCGCCTTCACGCGACAAGAGCTCAACCGAGCCCATTTCGCGCAGATACATGCGCACCGGATCATCCGTGCGGTCGGTGGGCTCGGCGCGCGTAGCCACAACGGGCGCGGGACGCGCAACATCCACGAGATCGGTCGAATCGGATTCTTCTGCCGCTTCCTCCGGCGTCTCTTCCGCGTCGCCGTCTTCATTGTCTTCGGCTTCAGAGACGGTGATGCCCATTTCATTGAGCATGGAATAGACGTCTTCGATCTGGTCGGAGGAAACTTCTTCCGATGGCAGAACGGCATTCAATTCATCATGGGTGACATAGCCGCGCTTCTTGGCGAGCTTGATCATTCGCTTGACGGCAGCATCCGAAAGGTCGAGCAGCGGGCTGTCGGACGTCTCTGGGGCGGCCGTTTCGCCTTCGCGCTTCTCTTCGTCCTTCTTGGCCATCCTCAAACTCCATCCTGCCTTGCCGGCCCGAATCACTCGTGGCCAACTTTAGGCCAGACCGGCTTAAGCCGGTCCTAAACAACAATATAAGCGGGCGAACCCTAGGGTTCCCCGCTCACGTCCTTACAAAACCTGTCCTTCGCGCCCGGAGGAGAGGCCAAACCCCTCGACCGCGGCCTCGCGACCCTCAATCCCGGAAAGCTCGGCCTGTATCTCGCGTAACCGCGCAAGATTCTGCTCGTTGGCGTCCTCGCCCAGCGCGATTTCAGCGGATTTAAGTTCCCTATGTAGTGCCCGGGCGCGCCGATGCAAGGCCAAGGCCTGTCGCAAAACCTCTCCGGCATCCACTTCCGCCGCATCCGGCTTCAGCGGCCAGGCGATCGGCTGGGCAGCCGCCTCAATGGCCATGCGCTCGCTTTGTAGCCCCATCCGGTCGATGGCAAAGCGTAATTCCACATGATCTGCATAGGTTTCCGCCGCCAGAGCCGTCATGGCGTCGCGCAGGCGGGCCGTCTCGCGACCAACCAGTTCAAGCTCAGACAGCTCCTCAGCATGGCGGACCAGCAGGCCCGGGTGGTTCAAGAGGTTCAGCAGGATTTCTGATTCTCGGCGCGGAATCCCGCCCGAGCCCGAAAAAACCCGGCTGCGGGTCAGGGCAGCGCTGATCAGCGGTGGCGAGGCCGTATAGGCCGGGGGCTGGCCATAGCCCAAGAAACCACGCCCCCCGCCCCGGCCCGAGGCAGGGGCCCGCCGATTGCCGCCGGCGCGTGGATAGGCTCCCGACTGCGTGCGACCAGACAGAGCATCTAGGCGGGCGCGGATGTCATCGCGGTAATAGCGGCGCAGGGTCTCGTCACGGATGGCATTCATCAACTCACCCAAGCGCCGCTCCAGCGCCGCGCGGCGCTCAGGCGTATCGAGCGGCCCTGCCTCAGTCTCGCGCGTCCACAACACATCGACCAGTGGGCGTGCGCCACCGATGACCTCTGCAATGGCCTCATGACCACCGGAGCGGGCGAGATCATCCGGATCTTGTCCGTCTGGCAGAAAAGCAAAGCGCAAGCTCTTGCCTGGGCCGATCAACGGCAGTGCCGTATCAATGGCGCGATAGGCCGCCTTGCGGCCTGCGCGATCCCCGTCAAAGCAGAGCACGGGCTCTTCCGACATGCGCCACAACAATTCGCATTGGTCGGGTGTGAGAGCCGTGCCAAGCGGCGCAACGACATTGGGAAAACCTGCGACGCTCATAGAGATGACGTCAACATAGCCTTCCACCGCAATCACCTGGCCCATGTCATGGGCGGCCTTGCGCGCATTGTGGTGATTGTAGACCACCGCACCTTTATGAAAGAGCGGTGTTTCAGGCGAATTGAGATATTTGGCTTGCGCCTCTTTATCGAGCGCACGCCCACCAAAAGCGATGACTTTGCCGCCGCGATCACAAATCGGAAACATCACACGATCGCGAAAACGATCATAGGGAACAGCAATATCTTCGCCATGGATCAAGAGGCCCGAATCAATCATTTGCTCAAGCGTGGCACCTTTGCCCGCGAGATAATCGCGCAGTGCGAATTTCTCGTTGGGCGAATAGCCCAAACGAAATTGCTTCTGAATGGCAGGCCCCAAACCACGGTCCGCCAGATAGCCGCGCGCACGCGCGCCTGCTTGCACCTGCAATTGGCTTTCAAAGAAAGCGGCTGCCAGTTCGAGCACATCTTGCAGGCTCGTGCGCTTGCGTTCGCGCTCCTGCATTTCGGGTGTGACGGTGGGCAATGAAAGCCCTGCTTCGGAGGCCAGACGCTCAACCGCTTCTGGAAAACTCAAGCCCTCCGTCTCCATGACAAAGTCGAAGACATTGCCATTGCGGCCGGAGGAAAAATCAAACCACGCCATCTTCTGATCATTGACGAAGAAAGACGGCGACTTCTCCTGATTGAACGGCGACAGGCCTTTCCACTCGCGTCCCGACTTCTGCAATTTGACGCGCCGCCGCACGACTTCCGAAACCGGAAGCCGGGCTTTGATCTCATCAAGAAAGGACGGCGGGAAACGCATGCTGCGGGCAAGCTCCTGAGCCCCCTTCATATAGGAGCGGAACGGCACAGGGACAGCGGGGGGCCACTACCCCCCGTTTTTTCACTTTATCCACAGGTTGTGGACCAACTCAGCCGTTGAGGGCGGCTTTGACCAGGGCGCTGGCCTTGGCGAAGTCCATCTGGCCTGTGAATTTGGCCTTGAGCGCAGCAACGACCTTGCCCATGTCTTTCATGGCGGAGGCACCTGTCTCGGAAATGGCTGCAGCAATCGCGACCTTGACGTCCTCATCCGACATTTGCGCGGGCAAGAAGTCCTGAATGACGGCAATCTCACCGCGTTCTTGGGCAGCCAGATCCTCACGGCCCGCCTGCTCATACATGGCCAAGGATTCCTGGCGGCTTTTGATCATCTTCTGCAGCATGGCCAGAATATCATCGTCGGAGACTTCTTTTCCGGCGCCACGGGCTTCAATATCGCGGTCCTTGAGGGTGGCCTGGATAAGGCGAATGGCTCCCAGACGGGTCTTGTCGCCCGCCTTCATGGCATCCTTCATCGATTGGGTGAAATGCTCACGCAGCGACATTCTTGTTCTCCTGATCTGGCGACGCTCTCGCGTGCCTAAGCTAAACAGCTGAAAATTATGGGTGTTCCGATTATCCCACAGGGTTGACGCGAAAGCCCCCCTCACCTAGCTTCCGCGCAATCGTCGCGCCCTTTATGGTGACTGCGACCCTTAAGATTCTTCAAATAAGCCGTCCGGTCGTGCCAGCGAGTTCTCGCGCCGCGCCCGAACGCGCGAAAGACGGTGTAGAGCCATGACCACGCCCGTTCAAGACAAAGCCGCCACAGGCTGGCAAAAGCCTACCCCGACAGCGCTTCTGCTGTTGGCGGATGGAACAGTGATCGAAGGCTTTGGCCTTGGTGCCACCGGCACATCGGTTGGTGAAGTCTGTTTCAACACAGCCATAACCGGTTATGAAGAAATTCTGACCGATCCATCCTATTCCGGTCAGATCGTTACATTTACCTTTCCCCATATCGGCAATGTCGGCACGAATGAGGAAGATGTCGAAACGGTGAACATGGCTGCCGACAGCGGCATTCGTGGTGTCATTGTACAGGCGCCGATCACTGAGCCTGCCAATCATCGCGCGACGCGCCATTTCGATGCGTGGCTCAAGGCCCGCAAGATTATCGGCCTTTGCGGAATTGATACGCGCGCGCTCACCGCACTCATTCGCGACAAGGGCATGCCCAATGCCGTCATCGCCCACGCGCCCGATGGCAAATTCGATGTGGTCGCCCTGAAGAAACAAGCCGCCGAATGGCCGGGTATTGATGGCATGGATCTCGTGCCCGGCGTCACCACCGCGCAAAGCTACAAGTGGCATGAAACCACTTGGGTGCTGGGCGAAGGGTATGGCGAAGCGAAGAACACCAAGTTCAAAGTTGTGGCCATCGATTATGGTGTGAAGCGCAACATTCTGCGCCTGCTGGCCGACGCTGGCTGCGATGTCACCGTTGTGCCTGCCACCACCAGCGCCGCCGACATTCTGGGCATGAAGCCTGATGGCGTGTTCTTGTCGAACGGCCCCGGCGATCCGGCGGAGACCGGAAAATATTCGGTGCCTGTGATCCGCGCTATTCTGGAAGCCAAAGTGCCGACTTTCGGCATTTGCTTAGGCCACCAGATGCTCGCACTCGCCGTTGGCGCCAAGACCACCAAAATGCATCAGGGCCACCATGGCGCGAACCATCCGGTGAAAGATTTCACGACCAACAAGGTCGAGATCGTCTCGATGAACCATGGCTTTGCCGTGGACCCCAAGACATTGCCCGCCAATGCGGTCGAAACACATCGCTCGCTGTTTGACGGCTCGAACTGCGGCATTGCCCTGACCGATCGCCCGGCTTTCTCGGTTCAGCATCACCCTGAAGCCTCGCCAGGCCCGCGTGACTCACATTATCTCTTCGCCCGTTTCGTCGAGATGATGCAGGGAAAAATGCCAGCACAGCCGAAGGTTAGCGCCTAACTGGTCCGTTCACGCATCCATGATCTCGCCACATAGCGACTTCAAGCTTTTCCCATGCTAGGGATGAAATTGAGGAAACGCTCGCGAGGCCAATGATGTCTTGGCGTGAATTTTGGAACGGTACGCATTCAATCTATGTGAACGCGCGACATCGCACGCTCCATTACGATCTCATTTCAAAAGACATTGCGGCGCTCATACCAGGGCAAGACGCCTGCATACTCGATTATGGCTGCGGTGACGCTGAGGCTTCCGAGACGATCGCCGCGCGCACCGGCATGCTTTATCTTTATGATGCGGCCACGACAGTCCAGCAGCGCCTGCACGAGCGCTTTGGTCACAACAATAAAATTATTGTGCTGTCGAGTGACGCTCTGGAGGCTTTGCCAGACCAAACTCTAGATCTGTTCATCGCCAATTCCATGATTCAATATCTGAGCTATGCTGAATTTGAGGCATTGCTCGACACGGCCAAACGCAAATTGAAAGATAACGGGCGCCTCATTATCGCTGATGTGATTCCAGCTGGCGCCAATGCGGTGGATGATGCCAAGGCTCTGCTGACCTTTGCATGGGTGGGCGGCTTTCTGCTGGCCGCACTCGCGGGGCTCGCCTCGACCTTCTTCTCGGATTATCGAAAACTCCGCGAGCAGATCGGCCTCACACGCTATGCGCCGCAAGATATGGAAACACTCTTTGCGGCTCATGGTTTTCGCGCACGCCGTGCGTCCAAAAATATCGGGCACAATCAAACCCGCATGATGTTTGTGGGCGAGCCTGTTCAGGTCAGCGCAATGGCAGCTACCAGCCGCCCATAATCATCTTCGCCTTTGTGCACCGAGCGCCGGTAAGAATAAAACCTCGCCTCATCGGCATAAGTATCGAGGCCTAGATTTTCAAAGCGCCCGACGCCATTGGCCTTGAGCCGCGCACCGATATAGCCAGGCAAATCAAACATGAAATGATCCGCGCGCATCGACGCCCCAAAAAAGCAGACATTGTGGGAACCAGCTTCCACAAAGCGCGCACGAAACTCAGGCCCGACTTCATAAGAGCTTTGCGCAATGGTTGGCCCGAGGACCACATGAATGGAGGGGCGCGAGGCTCCAGCCTCTTCCATTCTCTGCAAAGTCGATTCCAGCACACCTGTGAAAGCACCCTTCCAACCGGCATGGGCTGCACCAATCACACCGGCCTTATGGTCCGCAAACAAAAGCACGCCGCAATCAGCGCCTGTCACACCCAAAGCCAGACCGCGCGTAGAGGTGACAAGCGCATCGCATTTGGGGCGCTCAGTGCCAAATGAGGCCTGAACAACCAAGCAATCTGGTGAGTGAACCAGATAAGGCAGCAGGAAATTGTCAGGCTGCACACCCAGCACATCAGCCATGCGCGCCAAATTCTGCGTCACGTGATCAGGATTGTCGCGTGAACCACGACCGCCATTAAGGCTTGCATAAATGCCACCCGACACACCGCCTTGGCGGGTAAAAAATCCATGTGCAACGCCATCGCCGCGCAAGAGATCATGGGTGATGAAAGCAGCGCTCATCTCAGCTCTCACGCGCAAAGCCCGGCGGCACGGAAGCGCCGCGCGGCAGAACCGCTAGCGCCTTGAACAAAAGGCCCATGCCCGGCATGTCGCCCACGCGCTCAGTGACCAAACGTGCCAACGCCAGCTCAATCGCCTGTGACTGTTCTTCGCTGGCGCGCTTTTTCAAAGCATCCGCACGCTGGGCAATGCCCAAGCGCAGCAGCCATTCGCCCTGCGACACCGGGCCAAACACATCTGCCCCCGCAACCTGCGCTGCGCGCGTGAGGGATGAAAAATCAACATGGGCAGTCAGATCGGCCTCCCCCGGACAAGCAAGCGGCGAAACAGATTGATGCGCACGCAACGCTTGCAGCGTTTCGCCATAACCGGTTTCGGCATAGCCATAATCAATGATCAGCGCAGCCGCCTGTCCTTTGGCAACGCGCCCTGCCACTTGCCCCATGAACAATTGCGAGGCGGGTGAGAGCTCAAGCACAGCACCGTCCGGTGCATCCATTGTCAGCAAAGGTTCGGGATCAGCAGCAAGTCCAAAACTCAGATCGCTTTGCGCATCGAGCCCCACAAGGCGCTGGCGCCAACCCTCAGGTGTCTTCACATAATGGCGCACAGGCAAACAATCGAAGAATTCATTGGCAATGAAAATTGCCGGCCCTTCGGGGACTGTGTCGAGACTTGTGTGCCATGTCACGGGCACGGGCGCTTGCGCGAGCTTGTCTTTCTGCATCTGCTGCAGCACCGGGCTGGTCTCAACCAGATGCACCTGCAAGGCCGAAGAAAATTCATTTGACACGCGTGCTGCACGCAAGGCATCCGCCATCAATGTGCCGCGCCCCGGCCCAAGTTCGACCAGATGCACCTTGTCCGGCGCGCCCAGCATCATCCAGACTTCTGCGGCCCACAGCCCAATCAGCTCACCAAACATTTGGCTGATCTCTGGTGCCGTGACGAAGTCGCCTTTCACACCAAAAGGATCGCGCGTCATATAATAGCCGTGGCGCGAGTGGCTTAGAGAAACAGCCATAAATGTATCAAGCGCCATCGGGCCATCGTGAGCGATGGATTCCTGCAGAATGCGTTTCAGCTCGCTCACGCTTGCGTTCCCTTGTCTCGCATTGCATGCGCCACAAACAGCAAACCAGCCAAGATGAGCGGCAGCGACAGCAACATGCCCATGGTCGCGTTACCGAAGAGAAAGCCTAGCTGGGGATCAGGCTCGCGGAAAAACTCGCAGATGATGCGCGCTATGCCATAGCCAATGCCAAACAGTCCTGTCACAAGACCCGGTCGCTTCAAAGCACCCATGCGGATAGCGAGCTGAAGCAAGATGAATAGAAGCACACCCTCGCTGGCTGCCTCATACAATTGGCTGGGATGACGCGAAAGAGGTCCCGCAGCGGGATCGGGAAAGACCATCGCCCAATCCACATCGCTGACGCGACCCCACAATTCAGGCTTGATGAAATTGGCCAACCGACCAAAGAAAATCCCAACCGGCACAACTGCCGCGCAAATATCAGCAATGGCGAGAACTGGCACGCGCACGCGCCGGGCAAACAGCCAGATGCCCAGCGATGCACCCAAAAGTCCACCGTGGAAAGACATACCGCCTTCCCACACAGCCGGGATTGCGGCGGGATGGATCAGAAAATAATCGAGATTGTAAAAGAGCACATAGCCAAGTCGCCCACCCAGCACGATACCAAGCGCGGCATAGACGAGAAGATCGTCCAGCTGATCTATGGGTGGGCGCACACGCCGACCCCAGAAAGCCTCGCGCGCCGCCAGTCGCTGCGTCATCCACCAGCCGATCAACAGACCGGCAATATAGGCAAGCGCATACCAACGGATCGGCAAAGGACCAAGATTGACGAGAACCGGATCGATCACCGGAAAAGGCAGGATGAAATATGGCATGATGGCTCCTGTTGACACAGGTGATGCGCCGAGCCGCCCGCACCCGTCAAGCTCGACCCTCCGCCCTCTTGTCCGCCCTCTTGTCCGCCCTCTTGCAGTTTTGGGCCCGAAGCGCGAAAACAGGTGTCACGTCTCGCCCGACACTTCCTGCTAGGACATAACAATGCCCCAGACCCGCAACCCGATCCTCGACGACATGGCCCGCCTGATGACCGATGCCGCTGGCATGGCCCAAGGCATGCGCCGCGAGGCCGAAACCCTTGCCAAGACTCAGATTGAGCGTTTGCTCTCGACGATGGATGTGGTGACGCGCGAAGAATTTGAAGCTGTACGCGAGATGGCGATCCTGGCGCGCGAAGAAAATGACAAGCTCGCAGCACGTCTGGCAGAACTTGAAGCCAAGCTCGACGCAAAGGGTTAATGAACAAAAGAGAACAACAAGAGTCCAAAACGAGTCCAACGCAGCTCATGCAAGCGCGTTAAGAAAGATTCCACAGGCGTCTTGCGCATCGCTTTCACAGCACAGCCAGAGTCGTAACGTCTGTGGACACAACAACTTGCGCCATAGACGCGCCTCTCAGAATCCACGAGTTTGCACAAACACGGGCACGCCGACTCTAGGCGACCGGACTCAGTTGCGTATATTCCTGATGCGGACTGATTCGCTGATGTTTTGGCCTGTTGTGCCAACAGTGAATCGCAAAAGTTTCCGCTTACGGGTAGCGCGCTGCGTCGTTGTCACGAGTCACTTACCAAAACCGCGTTCAGCCCATTCAGGTTTCAAGGCTTCAGCCTATGTCATTTATGCATGCCGAACTCGAACGCACCGAGCACCCGGTCGATGTGGTCGAGCGAATTGCTTCAGTCAACGACTGGCGCTTTGATCGAGAAGACGACGACGAAATTTCTATTACAGTTGGCGGCGGCTGGACCGATTATGAGGTGGCCTTCACTTGGCTGACGGATGTGGAATCGCTCCACGTGGCCTGCGCCTTTGATGTGAAGATCGCTGAGCGCCGCCGCGCCGAGGTCAATGCCCTTGTGTTGCTCATCAATGAGCAGCTTTGGGTCGGCCATTTCGGTCTGTGGGAATCTGAAAACGTGGTGATCTTCCGTCACGCCATCATTCTCTCAGGTGGTGCTGAGCCCACGCCCCAGCAATGTGAAGCCGTCCTGAAGGCTGCCATCACGGCTTGTGAGCGCTATTATCAGTCCTTCCAGTTTGTCATGTGGGCGGGCAAGACTGCCCGCGAGGCACTCGAAGCGGCCATGTTCGAGACAGTCGGCGAAGCCTGATGTCCTATGCGACTCCAAATCTCCCTGCGTCGATCACTCTGGTGGGCGCAGGCAAGATGGGTTCTGCCATGCTGTCCGGCTGGTTGACCATGGGGATGCCGGGTCAAGCGGTGACCATCCTTGAGCCCTTTCCGCATGCCGATCTTGTTGCCACCTG
>CAINNX010000099.1 GCA_903851305.1 uncultured Hyphomicrobiales bacterium
GACGTTTGGCCTGTGTCATCGGTTTTGGCCTCAATATCGTGCAAGCACCTGATGGATTGCCCTATGCCGCGACCTCTCTGCAAGCACTAGGAGCTTCGGTCAGCGCGGAGCTTGTGTTAGAGCGTCTGTCAGCTCATATGTCGGCATGGCTCGCGCACTGGCAGCGGGCCGATAATTTCCAATCCGTCCGCGCAGCATGGTTGGCACATGCAGCGGGTCTCGACAGCCTCATTCGAGTTAGCGCGGGCCGTGACGACAAATACGGATATTTCCGTGGCATTGATGCTACGGGACAGATGATTTTGGACACACAATCCGGCCGGGAGTTGGTGGCTGCAGGAGATGTCTTTCTCCACATCACACAAACCAAGCCGGGAGTATCGACAAGAGATCAGGTGATTGATGGCAATGGATGATGATTTGGTTCTCGTGCCGCTCGGTGGCTTAGGCGAGATCGGCATGAATGCGATGCTCTATGGCTTCGGCACGAAGCGGCAGCGCAAATGGATCCTCGTCGATCTGGGCCTTTCCTTCGCAGGTCCCGATTTGCCGGGCATTGATCTGCTCATGCCGGATCTCACCTTTATTGAGAAAATGAAAGATGATCTGCTGGGCTTGATCATCACCCATGCGCATGAAGATCACATCGGTGCGGTTGCCGATATGTGGCCGAAGATCAAATGCCCTGTCTATGCAACACGCTTTGCCGCGGGGCTTCTTGAGACCAAGCGACTGAACGAGCCTGGTGCACCTAAAGTGCCGATGAAGATTGTCGAGCCGGGTGCCAAATTTGATTTGGGACCGTTCAATCTCGAATATGTCCGGATGGCCCATTCCATTCCTGAAAGCTGTGGCGTTGCCATTCGCACGGGTGCTGGCCTTGTCATGCATACGGGCGACTGGAAGATCGATGAGACCCCGCTTGATGGCTGGGCAACGGACGAAAAACGCCTGCGCGAAATTGGTGATGAAGGCGTGCTCGCACTTGTCAGCGACAGCACCAACATCATGCGCGAGGGCCAGAGCGCGTCTGAAACGGATGTTGCCAAGGGCCTTGAAGCTTTCATTCAGGATGCGCCGGGTCGTGTCGTGGTGACAACGTTTGCCTCCAATGTGTCGCGACTGCGCGCAGTCGCTGATGCGGCCAAAGCCTGCGGCCGCACAGTTGTGGTTGTAGGCCGCGCGATGGAGCGCGTTGTGCAGGTGGCGCGTGAATGCGGCTATCTGGAAGGCGTGCCGACATTCCTGTCAGCAGAGAGCTTCGGCTATCTGGCGCGTGAGCAGATTGTCATTTTGGCTACCGGCTCGCAGGGTGAGTCTCGCGCAGCTTTGGCGCGCATTGCAGCTGATGAACATCCTGAAGTGAAACTGGCACCAGGCGACCGCGTGATCTTTTCCTCGCGCACCATTCCCGGCAATGAGCGCGGCGTGGCCGAGGTTATCAACGGTCTGGTTACGCAGGGTGTCGAAGTGATCACGGATCGCCACGGGCTTGTGCATGTGTCGGGTCATCCGCGCCGCAATGAAGTGCAGCGCATGTATGAATGGACTCGTCCGCAGATTGCAGTGCCCGCGCATGGCGAGGCGTTGCATTTGTTCGAACACGCACGTTTCGCCCGCACACAGGGCGTCGACAAAGTGATTCCTGCCCGCAATGGCGACATGGTGCTGCTGGGTCCAGGCAAGTCTGGCGTGATTGACGAAGTGCGTCACGGCGCGTTGGCGAAAGATGGCAATATTCTCATTTCGTGCAATGACGAGGCCATCAAGGCGCGTCAGTCGCTGAGCTTTGCAGGTATCATTTCGGTGGCGATTGCGCTGTCGGAAAGCGGTGATATTTCGGGCGATCCCGATGTCATGTTCACGGGCGTTCCAATGCGCACGCGCGATGGTCGCGATATGGGGGATGTGGTCGATGAAGCCATTTTCTCGACACTCGACAATCTGCCGCGCAAGCGGCGCATGGATGCGGATGCCACAGCTCAATCGGTTGAAAAGGCGATCCGCAACACTTTGCGTCAGGTCTGGGGCAAGCGGCCCATCGTTCATGTGCTTGTGGTGGAAGTCTAATCAAGGAGGGGTGCGATGATCGGTCGTCTCAACCATGTCGCGATTGCGGTGAAGGATCTTGAAAAGTCCATCAGCCTCTATCGCGATACATTGGGTGCAAAAGTCTCGGCCCCGCAGGCCGAACCTGCCCATGGCGTGACGGTCGTCTTCATCGAACTGCCCAACACCAAAATCGAACTGCTGCAGCCACTGGGCGAGAATTCGCCGATTGCCAAATTTCTGGAAAAGAATCCGGACGGCGGCATGCATCATCTCTGCTACGAGGTCGAAGATATTATTGCGGCTCGTGATCGGCTGAAAGCAACAGGTGCCCGCGTGCTGGGGGATGGTGAGCCAAAGATCGGCGCGCATGGCAAGCCGGTGCTGTTTCTTCATCCCAAAGATTTCAACGGCACGCTGGTTGAGCTCGAACAAGTCTAAGCGGAAAAACGCGCTAAACGTCCGACCCATAAAACAAAAAAGAACGATGTGCAGATGACTGGTCAAAGCACTCTGATTGATGATCGCACAGCGCGCTCCAATGTGCTGCGCCTCGCCATTGCTCAAGCGCTGGCTGGCGCCAATTCGGTTGTCATCATGACGACGGGCGCGATTGTCGGCTCTATTCTCGCGCCATCACCCATTTACGCCACTGTGCCGGTCTCCGTTTATGTGGTCGGCACGGCGCTCTCCACCATTCCTGCGGGCATGATTGCACGTCGATACGGGCGCAATCGCGCCTTCTTCTTTGGAACTTTGGCGGGCGTATGTGTGGCGGCCATTGCATCGCTGGCTATTTGGCTCGGGTCTTTTGCGCTCTTTTGTCTGGGCACGTTTTTGGCGGGCTTCTATCAGGCTGTTGCACAAAGCCTGCGCTTTGCCGCGACTGACACTGCAAGCGCTGCCTTTCGTCCCAAAGCCTTGTCTTGGGTGATTGCGGGCGGTGTCTTTTCCGGTGTGCTTGGTCCCCAGCTCGTTAATCTGACGATGGATCTGTGGTCACCCTATTTGTTCATGGCCAGTTTTGCTGCGCAGGGTGTTGTGGCCTTGGTGTGTATGCTGGTTTTGTCTGGTGCACGTCTGCCCAAGCCCGCTGCAGGACATGGGCCAACAGACCAAGGCCGTCCGCTGCTTGAAATTGCACGGCAGCCGAAATTCGTTGCAGCAGCCCTGAGCGGCATCGTCTCTTATGCTTTGATGAATTTGCTGATGACATCCGCACCGCTCGCGATGAAAATGTGCGGTCTGTCTTTGTCAGATGCCAATTGGGGCATTCAATGGCATGTGATCGCCATGTTCCTTCCCAGTTTCTGGACAGGATCGCTGGTGCAGCGCTTTGGCGCCTCGCGCATCGTCTTTGCCGGTTTCGCGCTGATCGCGGCGGCGGCTTGCGTCAATCTCTCCGGCCAGACCACAGGGCATTTCTGGGTTGGTCTGGTGCTTCTCGGATTGGGCTGGAATTTCGGCTTTGTCGGCGCTTCATCTCTGGTTGTCGAAACGCATCGACCAGAAGAGCGCACGCGCGTTCAGTCGTTCAATGATTTTCTTGTCTTTGGCATCAATGCCATCGCGTCCTTTTCTTCAGGCACATTGCTGGTGCGCAGTGGCTGGGATGCGGTCAATTACGTGGTCATCCCCGCGCTTGTGGTCGGTGTTATGGCGCTGGTCTTGGGCGCGCGGCGGGGCAGGGCTACCGCTGCCTGACGGGGGAAAGGAGGAGTGGTGATCCCGCTGGGATTCGAACCCAGGACAACTCGATTAAAAGTCGAGTGCTCTACCAGCTGAGCTACAGGATCATCCGTGCCGAACGGCTACATGCGCCTCACCTAAACGTCTGAGCGCACAGGGTCAAGGCATTCAAGACGCATATTCAACATAGGCCATGAAAGCAGCGAAAAGAACACCGGTCACGGCCGTGGTTATCAGGGCTTTCAGGAGCAGACGGGGGGCCACAGGGGCGCCAGGGTCAGTTCCTTCCTGCCATTGCCCCGATTCATGCTGGGAACGCACGCCCCAGGGCAGAATCGCAAAGAGTACGATCCACCACATCGTCAAAAAGACGACGATAGCCATAGGCGTCGACATGCAGGGCTTCCTTTCATCTGTCGGGCTAGAGGCCCAACGTGGCAGTATCTAGCATAGCTGGCAGGCTTGGTCAGGTCGGACAGAAGCGCGCAGTCCAAGATATAGAAATTATTTATGTCGTGAGCTCAGTCCAGTCCCTGGATGGTCCATAACCTTGCCCGCTCTGGCCCGCGCGCCTAAAACTGACCAATGGCTAATTCAAACCTATCGCGCGCGCTGCGCTCCTTTGCCCCCGCATCTCGCTGGTTTGATGCGCTTTCGCCAAATGGGCGGGGCGTCTTTTTGGTGTCCACTGGCTCGATGATGCTGGTTGTCATGGCGGCTGTGTCCAAATTTCTGGGCGGCCGCATCCCGGCTTTTGAGCTTGTCTATTTCCGGGCCCTGATTGGTTTTGTGATTCTGCTGCCCCTGTTCTGGCGCGATCCGCTGGAGCCTTTCCGCACCGAGCGGCCGTTGACGCATTTGTTGCGCGGCATGCTGGGTTCTCTTGGCAATTTCGCCATGTTCTGGACCATCACCCACATGTTGCTTGCCGATGCCATGGCGCTGCAATTTTCACGGCCCTTGTGGACAATCCCGCTTGCCTTGCTTTTTCTGCCTGAGAGCGTGCCGATGCGCCGCATCATAGTCGCCTTGGTAGGCTTTGCGGGCGTGTGGATGTATACGCGGCCCTTCACAGACGGCTTTGACCCCAATGCTGTTGTTGGCGCCTTTGGCGGGCTGTGCGCGGCACTGGTGATTGTCACGGTGAAGCGTCTGTCGGCCACGGAGCCGACCCGCATCATCATGTTCTATTATTCGCTCTACAATGTGGTCTTTGCCATTGTGCCAGCCTGGTTGGTTTGGGTGAGCCCGACATGGTCTGAATGGCCGTTGCTTATTCTCATGGGCTTTCTCGGCATTGTCGGTCAGAGTATGATCACGCGCGGCGTGCATTATGGCGACACGACTTTGCTGGCTCCGCTTGATTACACGCGCATCATTTATTCTTCTGTGATCGGCTATTTCATTTTTGCCGAATTGCCGGGTCTGTGGAGCATCGGTGGCATGTTACTCATTGTCTGCAGCTCGATTTATCTGGTGATTTCCGAAAAGCGGAAGAAATAAAGCTTGCTGGAAAACCGAGGCTTTTCGCGCTAAATAAACTGGAACCGGATCACTCAAAAACCGGACAGGGAGGAATTTATGACGCACCGCCGTCTGCGCCTATTGGCTGCTGCCGTTTTTACATCATTTGTTCTGCCCGCTCTGGCGCAAGATGCCGGCGCCATTACAGGCACACTCAATCTTTATGCGGCAGGAACCGCAGGCGGCGGCGTTGATTTATTTGGCCGGTTGCTTGGGCGCCATATGGGTCGTCATGTGGCAGGTGAGCCCAATGTCGTGGTGCAGGTCATGCCGGGTGCGGGTGGCATTCGTGCAGCGAATTTTCTTGCCCAGCAAGCGCCACGCGATGGCACAGCGATTGCGATTTTTGCAGGCGGCCCCATTCTTGAACCGCTGATCGGTGATCGCAATCCCGGCTATGACATGAGCCAGTTCACTTGGATCGGCGCGATCAGCAAGGATGTGTCGTTGTGCATTGTGCGCAAAGAAAGTCCGGTGAAAAATTTTATTGATGCGACCCAACAGCAAGTGACGGTAGCGGGCACGGGGGCAGGGTCGGAGACAGACACTTTTCCGCTCGTGCTGAATGATCTTTTGGGTTCCAAATTCAAAGTCATCACCGGCTATCTGGGCAGCCAGCAAACCATCATGGCGATTGAAAGCGGTGAGGTGGATGGTCGTTGCGGCTGGAGCTTGTCATCGCTCAAAAGCACCAAGCCTGATTGGTTGAGCGACAAGCGCGTTCATGTGCTGGTGCAAATGGCTCTGGCCAAAAGCCCGGAGTTGCCCGATGTGCCACTCGTGATGGATCTCGCCAAAAGCGAAGCGGATCGCCAGCTTCTGACATTGCTCTTGGGCACGACTGCAATGGCACGTCCCTTTGTAGCCCCACCTGGTTTGCCGGAAGCCAAGACACGCAATCTGCGCCGCGCCTTTGATGCGACCATGACAGATCCGGAATTTCTAAAAGAAGCGGCCATTATGCGGGCCGATGTAGAACCGACAACGGGCGAGGACGTGCAGAAGCTGGTTTCGGCCATGTATGCGACACCAAAGCCGGTGGTTGAACGCGCCAAAAAGCTGATTTCGCCTTAAGGCTTTCAGATATATGTGAGGCTTGCCATGGCGGCCCTGCGCCGCCATTCTGCGCAACCATTTCGCCATTTGAATACAGGAACCTATCTGATGTTGAAAAAGCCTGCCGAAGCCGCCCGTGACCTGCATCCCATTATTCGCGACCGATGGAGCCCGCGGGCTTTTGATGCCAACAAGCCCGTCCCGCAAGATGCTTTGATTTCGGTTCTTGAAGCCGCACGCTGGGCAGCATCGTCCAACAATGTGCAGCCGTGGCGTTTTATTGTGGCGACCTCCGCTGACGCGGAGGCTCACGCCAAGGCTCTGGCAGGTTTCAACGAGCGCAACCAGCGCTGGGCGAAAAATGCACCTGTGCTGATCACCGCGCTCTATCGCAAGGTCAATGATGAAGGTGCTCCCAACGGCGGATCTGCCTTTGATCTGGGCGCGGCTGTTGCGCAGGCTGTCTTGCAGGCAACGGCGCTTGGTCTTGTTGTTCATCAGGCTGGCGGCATCGACAAGGACAAGATCCGCGCCACTTACGCCATCCCTGACGATACAGAAGTCGCAGTTGCTTTTGGTCTTGGCTATCAAGCCGAAGAAACAGTGCTGCCGGATGATCTGCGTGAGCGTGAACATGCGCCGCGCACGCGTAAGGATTTGTCACAGTTCGTTTTTGCAGGCAGCTATGGCACGCCTGCCAAGCTCTGATCTTTTAAGAACGGCGAGCGCCGGGCGTCTCACGCCCGCGCTCTGCCACAAAGGCGATCTTTTCGCGCAGTGGCAGTGACACCAGCAAAATCACCAAACATATGCCGGTGGCGATTTCAAAAGTCGCGCGCAAGCCCAGATGCTCGGCGGCCATGCCAGCTACAAAAGCCCCCACCGCGGGCGCACCACGCCAGATCATTCCATAAAGTGCCATGACGCGGCCACGATAATTATCGGGCAGGGACGATTGCACCAAAGCTTGAATGGATGTCGACATTGTATTCAATGTGAAGCCAGTCAGGCCTGTAAAAATAGTTGCAACCATAACGCTGGGCGAAATCAAAAAAGCGAAGGTTGACGCAATCAGACCGAAAAACCCCGCATAGACAACAATGGTCAGGCCTTTCAACTTGCCGCGGCTAGCAATCCATACCGCACTGATGGCCGCGCCAATGCCCATGCTGGATGTCATCCAGGCAAGCCCTTGTGCGCCAGCATTAAACACTTGCCCCGAAAATCCCGGCAGCATGTCTTGAATGGGTCGCAATAAAATTGATGCTGTAGCCAGCAAAGCAAACAGCGGCCAGATGCCTACATCACGCGCGACAAAGGCCATGCCTTCTTTCACATCAGACAACATCGAATTGGCAGGTTTTTTGTCCCGCTCGGGCGGGGGCACATCGAGCTTCCACAGGGCAAAGACATACCAAGCCGTGCCGACCGCATGAGCAAAGAAACAACCGGTGACGCCAAAGACCGGAATGATAACCGCTGCGATGGTCGGGCCGATGAAACGCGAGACCTGAAACAAAGCGGAATCGAGCGCAATGGCGGTCGGGAAATCAGCGCGCGGGACAATGGCGGGCACCACCGAATGGCGGGCTGCCTGATGAAACGGGTAGACCAAACCTGACCAGAGCGACAGCAAGACCAGCAACGTGATGTTGAGCCAGCCCATCAGCATGAACACAAACAGAAGTGTGTTCTGAATGAACAAGAGGCTCTCGGTCCGGCGCACGATGTCGAGCGGTGTTTTGCGATCCGCCAGCGCGCCAGCAAAGGGCGAGAGGATCAGCATGGGAGCCAAATCGGCCGCCGCCACAATGCCTAGCCAGAGGGGCGAATGGGACAGCTCCCAGGCTAGCCAGCCGATACCAACCCGCTGCATCCACGAGGTGATGTAATTGGGGCCACCGCCTCCCACGAACCACGCATAATTGCGATGGGCGAATACGCGGGTGAGGGAAATGGCCATATGAATCCGGCGCTCGTGTTGATGGGGTTGAGAAGTGCCGCATACCGCGCCCAAGCGCAAGGCCGTGAGGGCACTCCGGCCCCCCGAAAGCTTCTGATCTGGACTTCTTTTCCAAAAGGGCCCCCGTCTACCTCGCAGCGTCTCCGGAAATCGGCTGGAAAGAGATGGTTCCTCGTCTTGCTTGCCCCTAGACTAGGAGCAAAAGACGTTCAGGGAGGGTGACACATGAATCTCGCAAACAGGCTCGAAGGTCAGGTGGCCCTCATCACGGGTGGCGGTGGCGAGATTGGCACGGCCATAGCGTTACGGCTGGCGGCAGAGGGCTCGGCCATTGTCGTGGGTGACCTCGAATTGGCCAAGGCGCAGGCCACAGCAGACAAGGTGATTGCGCAAGGCGGTCGGGCGACAGCGGCTCAAATCGATGTGTCAGATGCCGCGGCCTGCGAAGCCATTGTTGCCTTTGCCAAGCAAAGTTTTCAAAAGCTCACAACGCTGGTCAATGTGGCAGCAACCGTCATCCCTGATGGAACCGTTGAGACGCTATCCCTCGATCAATGGAACAGGGCCATTGGTGTCAATCTCACCGGTGCTTTTTTGATGTGCAAATATGGCGTGCCGCATATGCGTGCAGCAGGCGGTGGCAGTATTATCAATATAGCCTCGCAACTGGGTCATTTGGGCGTGCAGCATCGCGCACCTTATTGCACCACCAAGGCCGCTTTGATCTTCTTCACGAAGATTCTGGCGCAAGATCATGCGCCCGATAATATCCGCGCCAATTCCATTTCACCCGGGTTTATCCTGACAGAGCGCTCCAGCAAGCGTGTGGGCGGCAAGGATAAGGCGCGCGTCCTCAACGGCCCGCGCCATCTGCTCAACCGTCCCGGCGAGCCTGAGGAGATCGCAGCCGGGGCGGCTTTTCTCGCCTCGTCTGATGCCAGCTTTGTCACCGGAACGGATCTTCTGATCGACGGAGGTTATGTGACGTTCAAAGGCCGCATGACCCCGGAGGGTAAAACAGTGATGGTCTCATGAAATTATTGTGAGCTGTGGGGAAGGCCTGATCTGTCCATTTGCCAGCCTATCCAGCCAGCTAGAGGAGTTCCTTGAATTAGTCTGATTCTAAACTGGGTATTTTCTGGCACCTGCGCGCATTGCGCACGTTGACAGCAGGACGCTCCACTGTCATCCAGAAGACACGAAGCTGCTGAAAACATTGCAGTTTCAAATCATTCTAAACTAGGGAATTGGGCTGATGCGTTGCATTCTGTCGGTTGCTTGTGTGCTGCTTGCGCTTGGTTCTATGGCGAGCGCCAAGGAAATCCCGATTGGCAAACCGAAGGTCGTCGCCGGCATGGAAGTGGGCGCGGTCTATTTGCAGCCGATTGAAATGGCGCCCGCGGGCATGATGCGTGCGGCTGCCGATTCTGATGTCCATATGGAAGCCGACATCAAGGCCGCAGCTGATAACAAGAACGGCTTTGCGGAAGGCGACTGGATCCCCTATCTCACGGTGACTTACGAGATCACCAAAGAAGGCTCAGCCGAGGTTCGCAAAGGCGATTTCATGCCGATGGTTGCCAATGATGGCCCCCATTACGGAGACAATGTGAAGCTGATGGGCCCCGGCAAATACAAGCTCAAGCTGACGGTGGCTTCGCCCGATCGCAATCCGCACGCGCATTTTGGCCGTCACACCGACAAAGAAACCGGCGTGAGTGAATGGTTCAAGTCTTTTACGGAAGAATTTGAATTCACATATGCCGGAACTGGAAAGAAGGGGGCTTATTGATGAGACAGATTTTTGCAACCCTGCTTTTTGCCCTTGCACTGAGCGCGGGTGTGCCAGCTGTTGCACAGGAAGATCCGACCTTCCGCATCGAATTCCGCGATGGCGAAGTCTCGCCTCGTGAGATCGTGGTGCCGGCAAATACCCGCATCCGTCTTGAC
>CAINNX010000100.1 GCA_903851305.1 uncultured Hyphomicrobiales bacterium
CGCACCAACCCTCCCCCTTGTGGGGAGGGTGGACCGCGCAGCGGTCCGGGTGGGGGTCGCGCCGTCTTTCTCGCCTGCTCTTGTTTTGACCAGGCAATGGCAAAGATCGCACGACCCCCACCCCTAACCCCTCCCCACAAGGGGGAGGGGAAGTTTGCGAGCCCAACACGTCCCATGCAGTCCTTCCTTATTGTCTTTCTTGGCGCTGGCCTTGGTGGCGCTCTGCGCCATGGCGTGAACATGGCGGCTGTGCGCGTGGCTGAAGAGGGGTTTCCTTGGGGTACGCTGTTCATCAATGCGGCGGGCTCTTTGGCTATGGGTTTGCTGGCGGGCTTTTTTGCTTTCAAGGCAGGGGAAGGAGCTACGCAAAGTTGGCGGCTCTTTCTGATGACAGGCGTGCTGGGTGGGTTCACCACATTTTCGGCGTTCTCGCTTGAGACAATCTTATTGTGGGAGCGCGGCGAAGCCGTGTTAGCCCTTCTCTATGTGGTTGCGAGCGTCACGCTTGCTGTTGTTGGCCTCTTCCTGGGCCTTTCGGTCGTGAGGTCCTTTTCGTGAGTGATGAATCCAACAAGCAGGGCGGCGTGCAGACGCTCATCGTCACAGCCGATGAAGATGGCATGCGACTGGACCGCTGGTTCAAGCGCCGCGTCCCCGCGCTGTCGCTGGGGCATCTCAACAAGATTTGCCGAACGGGTCAGGTGCGCATCGATGGCGCACGCGCGCAGACGTCGTCGCGTCTGGCTGAAGGCAATGCCGTGCGCGTGCCCCCGCTCAAAATTGAAGAGGCGGTGGCCAAACCCGCTGTGAAGCGCGCGGTCGTGTCTGATGCAGATGCACGCAGCATCCGTCAGATGACGATTTTCGAAGACAAGCACGTCATCGTGCTCAACAAGCCCTATGGGCTGGCCGTGCAGGGTGGCTCGGGCACCAAGCATCATATTGATGGCATGCTCATGTCGATGGCTGATGAGAAGGGTGATCGCCCATTGCTCGTCCATCGGCTTGATCGCGATACATCGGGCGTCTTGCTGATCGCACGCACGCGTAAAATGGCGTCAGACCTGGGCGAGTTGTTTCGCTCGCGCCAGACCAAGAAGATTTACTGGTCGGTGGTGGAAGGCGTGCCAAAACCCCATCAGGGTCGCATCTCGCTCTTCCTCGCCAAGGGGGCTGGCATGGGCGATGATCGTCGCGGCCCCAAACAGCCCGGCGTGCGCCGTGATCCAGAAAAAATGCGCATCGCCAAACATGGCGAAGAGGATGCGCAGCATTCGGTGACATTTTACGCCACCGTCGACAAAGTCTCGCCGCGCCTCGCTTGGCTGTCGATGAAGCCGATCACCGGCCGCACACATCAGTTGCGCGCGCATGCGGAAGCCATCGGTCATCCGATCATTGGCGATCCTAAATATGGCACGCGGCCTGAAAATGATCCGCGCCGCAGCGATCCGTTGCGCGCCATTCCCTCGCAGGTCGAACAGAAGCTGCATCTGCTGGCGCGCCGTCTCATTCTGCCCCATCCCAAGGGCGGCACGATTGATGTCACCGCACCTCTGCCGCCGCACATGCAGACAACCTTTGATCTGCTGGGCTTTGACATCAGCTCCTATGATCCGATCATGGATGCGCCCGACGAATGAAACTTGTCATTTTTGATGTCGATGGCACGCTTGTCGACAGCCAGCACTTTATCGTCGAGGCGCAGACGCGTGCCTTTGCGGCGCATGGCATGGCCGCGCCCACGCGCGAGCAAATGCTGTCAATTGTCGGGCTCTCGCTGGTGCAGGCGTTTATTGAGCTGACGGGTGATGAAGAAAAATCTGTCACGCTGGCGCAAGCCTATCGCGAAGCTTGGCAGGTGATGCGACTTGATCCCGCTTATGCCGATTCCCTTTACGCCGGTGCGCGTGAGGCTATTGAGCATCTGGCGCAGCGCGACGATGTGTTGCTGGGCGTGGCCACGGGCAAATCGGTGAAGGGCGTGCATCACATGTTCGATGAGCATGGCTGGCACCCGCATTTCGTCACGGTGCAGACTTCTGACCATCATCCCTCCAAACCGCATCCGTCGATGATCTTGGCCGCACTCAGCGAGACGGGCATAGCCCCTGATGATGCGGTGATGATTGGTGACACGGGTTTTGATATGGACATGGCGCGTGCAGCAGGCGTGCGCCGCATTGGCGTCACCTGGGGCTATCATGATGCTGAGCGGCTCACGGCGAGCGGGGCGCAGCATCTGGTTTCTGACTATCCTGAGCTGATGGCTCTGCTGGCCTCCGGCCGCTGTTGGAATTAAACTCATGACCATGCGCGAAGACCTGTTCAAAGATCTGCTGCCTGTCCACGGCGAAGCCATCGACCCTGTCGAAATTGCGCGGCGCGATTTGAAGAAGGCTTTGCCCAAGCGCTTTTACACCCAAGCGCATTTTGATCTGCGCGAAGGCACGCATGTGCTTTTGCTCGACGGCCGCCCGGCACGCACACCTGGCCGCAAGCCCATTGCCTTGCCAACAGAAGCCTGTGCGCAATTGGTGGCTGACGAATGGCAGGCACAGGTCGACATCATTGATCCAGCCACCATGCCCGTCACACGCATTGTCAATTCGGCGCTGGACGGCGTGTCGCAGGAGATGGATGGCGTGCGCACGGAAATCACGCGCTACGCTGGCTCTGACCTTGTTTGCTATCGCTCGTCAGAGCCTGAAAGCCTGACACAGGCGCAGGCGCTGCATTGGGATCCCGTTCTGGCTTTCGCACGCGACCAGCTGGGTGCGCATTTGGTGCTGGCAGATGGCATTACATTCGCGCAGCAGCCTGATGAGGCGCTGGCAGCTGTGCGGCGCGCGGTTGACGCGATTGAGGGCGCGCTGCCGCTGGCCTGTGTGCATGTCATGACAACATTGAGCGGTTCAGCGCTCATTGCGCTGGCCTTGGTGCAAAATCATTTCGATCTGCAAACGGCTTGGGCTGCAGCGCATGTGGATGAAGATTATCAGATGCGCATCTGGGGTGCCGATACGGAAGCTCTGGCGCGTCGTGACAAGCGCTGGACAGAGATGAAAGCCGCGCATGATCTTTATCTCAGCGCAAAAAGCTGACGCAACGGGCGCTTTTCTCACCTTTCGGCACGCCGTCTTTTTGCAAACTAATTGTGATTTACGCGGGCTGTGCGTGTAAAAATTTATCTTTGCGCAATTTTTAGGCCCAATAATCCTGAGCATTGATTGATCCTTTTTTCAGCTCTCGGATTTCCCATGCGCTCGATTTCCATCACGCAGAAGATGACGTTTGCGGCCCTCGCCGTCCTCTTCTTGGTTATCACTTCATCCGGCGCCGGCATGTGGGTCGCGCTGAAATTATCTGGCGGTCTTGATCGCGCCATGACTTCTGCGCATGTGTTGCGCACCCATATGGGCGCCGACATGATGCATGATGCATGATGCGCTGCGCGCTGATGTGTATGCGGCATTGCTATCGCACGACCCTGATATGGGCGTCTCGCTTGACGATGTCGAAAAAGATTTTGCTGAACATCGGGCCGAATTTGAAAAGCAGGTCGCCGACAATGAAAACGCCGATGTGTCTGAAGAGACGCGCTTGCTATTTTCCAAGGTGCGTATCCCGCTGAAAGAATATATTCGCGGTGCCGCCGAGATCATTAAGCTGGCTGGCACAGATCGTGAAGCTGCCAAGGACAAGATGGGTCGTTTTGGTGAATTGTTCAAAGAACTTGAAGAAGCGATGGAGGAAGTCTCCGAATCTGTGTCGAAAGCTGATCAGGACGAGGCAGATGTCGCGAAAGGCAATGCCGTTCTCGCACGCTATCTGATGGGTGCATTGACCGTGCTCGGTATTATGTTTGCCGGCGCTTTGATTGCTTTTGCCCAGACCAGTATTGTGTCGCCCTTGGTTTTGATCACCCGCGCATTGGATCGTCTCGCCGGTGGCGACCTGTCGACACAAGTGCCGTCCATCAAAACCGAAGACGAGATCGGGCGCATGACGCGCGCGCTGTCCGTCTTCAAGGATGAAATGCTCGGTCGTCAATCAGAAGTCGAAGCACGCAAGGCACGTGATCAGGCGGATGCGGAACGCGCGCGTTACGAAGCGGTTCAACGTGCTCAAGAAGAACAGCGCCGCGATGTGGTGGCCGCTTTGGGTGAGGGACTCTCACAGCTCGCTTCCGGCAATTTGTCCGCGCGCATCAAGGATCATTTTCCGGATGAATATCGAAAGCTGAAAGATGATTTCAACGGGGCCATGTTCAGTCTTGAGGAAGTTGTGCGGGTGATTGCCCGCGCGGCAGAAGCCACCCGCAATGGCACGGGCGAGATTTCCTCCTCGACCGATGAGCTGGCGCAGCGCACTGGCTCGCAGGCTGCAAGCCTCGAAGAGATGGTGGCCGCGTTGCAGGACATGACGGGCATGTTCCAGCGCTCGACCTCAGGTGCCTCGCATGCACGCCAATCCGTCACCAGCGTGCGCGCGGAAGCCGAAAGCAGCGGCGATGTCGTCAAGCGCGCGGTCGAAGCCATGGGCGCGATCCATAATTCCGCGGTGGAAGTGTCCAAGATCATTGGTGTGATAGACGAGATCGCCTTTCAGACTTCGCTGCTCGCCCTCAATGCAGGCGTGGAAGCCGCGCGTGCGGGCGATGCGGGCAGGGGCTTTGCCGTGGTCGCCCAAGAAGTGCGCGCGCTCGCCAGCCGCTCTGCGGAATCGGCCAAAGAGATCAAGGGACTCATTTCCGCCTCGACCACGCAAGTGGATCTGGGTGTGATGCTGGTCGGTGAAACAGGCGAAGCTCTGTCGCGCATGGCGGGCAAAGTCGGTGAGATCGATGTTCTGGTGTCGGATATGGCCTCATCCGCGCTCGAACAATCGCATCGTCTGGCGGAGATCAATTCCTCCGCCAATCAGATCGACCACGCCACGAGGCAGAATGCAGCGATGGTGGAAGAAATGACGGAAGTTGGTCGCAACTAGGCGGTGGAAGCGCGCGAACTCGCCGAAATGGTTGGCCGCTTCCAGATCGATATGGATCACAGCCAGCAGGATTGGCGCATGGCGGGATAGGGCGGTCACCCCTCCATCGACATTGCGAGCGTCAGCGAAGCAATCCAGAGGCCGTGCGTGAAGCCTCTGGATTGCCGCGTCGCCTTTGGCTCATCGCAATGACGGGGGTGTGGCAGGGCGTCCCCAACCCCCTCCATCCGTCGAATATCTGCCCCGCAAGGGGACATGCTAGACCTTGGGTTCATTCTCCCGGATTCCCTGATCCAGAGGCCTCCTATGAAGCATGTCCTTGAAATTCTTGAGCAACGCCGTTCAGAGGCGGCCCTGGGGGGCGGGCAGGCGCGTATTGATGCCCAGCATAAAAGGGGCAAGCTGACGGCGCGCGAGCGCATCGAGCTTATGCTCGATCACGGGTCTTTTGAGGAATACGACACATTCGTGCAGCATCGCTGCACCGATTTTGGCATGGATCAGGGCGCCAAAATTCCGGGCGATGGCGTTGTCACGGGCTGGGGCACGGTCAATGGCCGCATGGTCTATGTCTTTGCCAAAGACTTCACCGTCTTCGGCGGCTCGCTGTCAGAAGCCCATGCGGGCAAAATCACCAAGCTGCAGGATATGGCGCTGAAGAACGGCGCGCCGATCATCGGCCTGTTTGATGCGGGCGGAGCGCGTATTCAAGAAGGTGTCGCGGCACTGGGCGGGTATGGCGAAGTCTTCCAGCGCAATGTGATTGCCTCTGGCGTCATTCCGCAGATTTCGATGATCATGGGGCCTTGTGCGGGTGGTGACGTCTATTCGCCCGCGATGACCGACTTCATCTTCATGGTGAAGGACACGAGCTATATGTTCGTCACCGGCCCCGATGTGGTGAAGACCGTCACCAATGAAAATGTCACGGCTGAAGAGCTGGGCGGTGCCTCGGTGCATGCGACCAAAAGTTCGATTGCTGATCGTGCTTATGAGAATGATGTCGAAGCGCTCTTGCAGTTGCGCCGTCTCATTGACTTCCTGCCGTCCTCCAATCGTGATGATGTGCCCGAATGGCCCTCGTTTGATGATAGCGAGCGCATGGATCTGTCGCTCGACACGTTGGTGCCGGATAATCCCAACAAGCCCTATGACATGAAGGAACTGATCACGAAGGTCGTCGACGAAGGCGATTTCTTCGAGATTCAGGAGGCCCATGCAAAAAACATCATCACGGGCTTTGCCCGTATTGATGGACGCTCAGTTGGGCTTGTTGCCAACCAGCCGATGGTGCTGGCGGGCGTGCTCGATTCAGACGCATCGCGCAAGGCAGCGCGTTTTGTGCGCTTCTGTGATGCATTCAACATTCCCCTCATCACCTTTGTCGATGTGCCGGGTTTCTTGCCGGGCACGGCGCAGGAATATGGTGGCCTCATCAAGCATGGCGCGAAACTGCTCTATGCCTATGCGGAAGCCACTGTGCCAAAGATCACTATCATTACGCGCAAAGCTTTTGGTGGCGCTTATGTGGTGATGGCCTCGAAGCATCTGCGTGGCGATGTCAATTACGCTTGGCCCTCAGCGCAGATTGCGGTCATGGGTGCCAAGGGCGCGGTGGAAATCATCTTCCGTCAGGATATTGGTGATGCGCAGAAAATTGCCGAGCGCACGAAGGAATATGAGGATCGTTTCCTCTCACCTTTCGTGGCAGCCGAGCGCGGCTATATTGACGAAGTCATCATGCCGCACGGCACGCGCCGCCGCATTGCGCGCGCACTCGCAGCGCTACGCCACAAAGTGCTCGAAAATCCGTGGAAGAAACACGACAATATTCCGCTGTGAGGTTTTTCCTTCTCCCAGAGGGAGAAGGTGTCTGCGGAGCAGACGGATGAGGGGATTCCATCTTCCGGACTGAAGGCGTAACCCCTCACCCCGCCTCTTTGGGGCGACCCTCTCCCCCTGGGAGAGGGTTAAATCTCCGGCAGTTTTGCCAAAATGACTTCGCGCCTGTCTTGCAGGCTGGCTGGCAATTTCACGGCTTCGCCCAACCGCTCGACATTTTCATCGATGGTGAAACCCGGTGCATCGGTGGCGATTTCAAACAGCACGCCTGATGGCTCGCGGAAATAGACCGAGCGGAAATAGGTGCGGTCGAGTACGGGCGTGGTTTCAAGTCCGAGCTTGCGCAGCTCTGTCACCATCTCGGCCTGCTCAGCATCTGTGCTCGCGCGGAAGGCCAGATGATGCACGCTGCCCGTGCCCCGTTTGGCCTGTGGCGCGCCAGCAGCTCGCAAAAGATCAATCTGTGCGCCTTGCGCCTGTGCGCCACTGTGAAAGCGTAAGCGCTCAACACCGGGCAATTCCGCGCGGGCCATTTCGCGCCAGCCAAACACATCCATCAGCACCCGGGCCGTGGCTTCCATATCGCCGACCAGCAAAGTCGCCGCGTGCAGTCCGGTGATGGCATGTTCGGGAGATACTTCTTCAAGATGGGGATTGCTGAGATCAGGCAGATCCACTTCCACCAATTCCAGCGCCAAACCATCTGGATCATGAAAGGCGATGACGGGCGATTTCGCATCAGCTCCTTGCGCGCAAGGCACGCCTTCATCCGCCAATCGTTCGGCCCAGAAAGATGCTGAACCCGGGGGGATGGAAAAAG
Source organism: uncultured Hyphomicrobiales bacterium (assembly GCA_903851305.1). GTDB lineage: Bacteria > Pseudomonadota > Alphaproteobacteria > Rhizobiales > Beijerinckiaceae > Terripilifer. The sequence continues at coordinate 7,655 of CAINNX010000100.1, forward strand.
CAACGGCAACCGCTTCGCCAAAGC
>CAINNX010000101.1 GCA_903851305.1 uncultured Hyphomicrobiales bacterium
CACGCCGCCCGGATTGGCGATGGATTCAATGAAGATCGCCTTGGTGCGCGGCGTGATCGCGGCTTCAAAGGTCGACAGATCATCCGGGTCTGCCCATTTCACATTCCAGCCGAAATTTTTATAGGCTTGGTTGAACTGGTTGATCGAGCCGCCATAGAGCTTGTTCGACGAGATGAATTCATCGCCCGGCTGCATCATGGTGTGGAAGCACAAAAACTCCGCTGCATGGCCGGAGGCCACGGCGAGTGCGGCAGTGCCGCCTTCGAGCGCTGCCACGCGCTCTTCGAGCACGGCATTGGTCGGGTTGGTGATGCGTGTGTAAATATTGCCGAAGGACTGCAGGCCAAAGAGCGAAGCGGCATGATCGACATCATCAAAGACGAAAGAAGTCGTCTGATAGATCGGTGTCGCGCGTGCGCCGGTCGCCGGATCGGGAGCCGCGCCTGCGTGAATAGCCAGAGTGTTAAAGCCGGGCGCCTGGTCGGTCATGGGATGAATCCTGATGATTGATATGGCGGTATCTACGCTTGGCCTTTGAGGGGCGTCAACGCGTCTTAAACCCTCTCCCGGAGGGAGGGGGTCGCTCGGGAGGAGCAGGGTGAGGGGTTACGCCGTCATGTCCAGATATTGAAACCCGTCATCTGTCGGCTCCGCCCACACCTTCCCTCCGAAAGAAGGAGCGCGCCCCGACGGGATTAATTCCACACTTCTCTCAGGTGTTTATTTCACACAATAAAAAATGTTGAATTAATTGCGCACTGCGATATCAGGGAAAAAATCTGAAGGAGCCCCCATGAGTTTTCTCGATCTCGCGCTCGGCAATCTTCTATCTCCCATTGTTCTGTTCTTTCTTCTGGGTGTGGGCGCAGCGCTCGCCCGCTCGGATCTCACCATCCCCGAAGCAGTTGCCAAGGCGCTGGCCCTATATCTGATGATGTCCATCGGCCTGAAGGGTGGGGCGGAAGTCGCTAAACAAGGGCTAAGCCCCACGTTGGTTCTGGCGCTTCTGGCGGGTCTGGCGATGTCCTTCCTTATCCCGCTTATGGCCTATGCGATCTTGCGCGCGGTCACGAAACTGTCGGCGGTGGATGCAGCCGCGGTCGCTGCCCATTATGGCTCGATCTCGGCGGTGACACTGGCTGCCGCCTTGGATGTGCTCAACCGGGTAGGGCTGACTTCGGAAGGCTATATGGTTGCGGTGGCGGCTGTCATGGAAACGCCAGCCATTATTTCCGCTTTGCTGATTGCCAGACGCGCCGCTCCCAAAGCCTCGACCACAACAACGGGCGAGCTTTTGCATGAGGCTAGCCTCAATGGTTCGGTGATCACGCTGGTCGGCGCTTTCTTTATCGGCTGGATTGCGGGGCCTGAGGGCGTCAAACCCGTCGCGCCGCTGTTCACCGATTTGTTCCGCGGTCTTTTGTGCATCTTCCTGCTCGACATGGGGCTGGTGGCAGGCAGGGGATTGGCGCGTGCCAAAAAACATCTTGATTGGCGGCTCGTGGGCTTTGGCATTCTCATGCCTCTGCTGGCTGCTGGCTTGGCAGCTGTGGTGTCACTGGCCATTGGCCTGTCGACCGGCGGCACAATGGTCTTCATTACGCTGGCGGCGTCTGCGTCTTACATTGCAGTGCCAGCCGCCATGCGCATTGCTTTGCCGCAAGCAGAGCCAGCAATTTATCTCACACTATCACTGGGCGTGACATTCCCCTTCAATCTGACCTTCGGCCTGCCGCTCTATTTGATGGCCGCACAAATGCTGAGAGGATGAGGCCATGCAGACCTTTGTCAAAAAGCGCTTGGAAATTGTAATCGAGCATCCCGCCCGCAAAGGCCTGTGTGCAATTCTCGATGCGCAAAAAGTCACCGGCTATTCGGTGGTTCCGGTGATTTCAGGATCCGGCCAGCATGGTCCATGGGAAGAGGCGGGGCAGGTGACATCGGCTGAAGGCATGGTGATGGTGGTCTGCATTGTCGATCCAGCCCAAGCCCAGCGTGTCCTGCAAGCCGTGTATGATTTCGTGCTGCCGCGCAAGGCGATTTTGACAATGAGCGAAGTGCAGGTGGTGCGCGGCGAGCGGTTTTAGACCCGTCATTGCGAGCGAAGCGAAGCAATCCTGAAGCAACGCGTGAGGCTCTGGATTGCCGCGTCGGCCTACGGCCTCCTCGCAATGACGAGGCTAAAGCCTCGTCACTTCTTCACGCCAAACGGATTGGCGCCTGGCGCCAATGTGCGCTTTTGAAAACCTTTGCCCGACATGATCTGGCGCTTGGATGAAATGATGCGCGAGTTGACGCCCGTCCAGCCGATCTCACCCGACAGCCTGCCATATTCAATCTTCGGGCAGCGGTTCATGATGACCGTGATGCCCTTCTCCTCTGCACGCGCGGCCGCCTCATCATTGCGCACGGTGAGCTGCATCCAGATCACTTTGGGCAGCGGATCAAGGGCGAGGGCTTCGTCGACAATGCCCGACGCTGCTTCCGAATTGCGGAAGATTTCCACCATGTCGATGGGCTCGGGAATGTCGGAGAGTTTGGCGTAGAAGGGACAGCCCAAAACCTGTTGGCCTGCCAGCCCCGGATTGACACCGATGATCCGGTAATCGCGCTGGGAGAGATATTTCAGCACGAAATAGGAGGGCCTTACCTCATTGGATGAGGCGCCAACCAGCGCAATGGTCTTGACGCTGTTGAGGATGCCGCGGATGAGTTCGTCTGGATATTGATCGTGGTTCATGTTGGCCTTTTTGCTGGCCATTTTTGCCAAAGGCAATCTGAAAAGTCGTTTGGAGGTTTTCGTGGTGAAGATGAGTGTGGCCGATGTCGAGGCCTTTCTCGCGCGGGAATTCCCGCAAATTGCCTCATCCGGCGATTTTTCGGTGCTGGAGACCGGCCCGATGAGCGCCAAGCTGCGCTTGAACCACGGCGAGCATCATCTGCGCCCAGGTGCTACCGTGTCTGGTCCCACTATGTTCGCTCTGGCCGACATTGGGATCTGGTTGGCAGTCTTGGCCCAGATCGGACCCGTCGGCATGGCGGTGACCACCAATCTCAATATCAACTTCCTGCGTCTGCCGGGCGCCGTCGATCTGGTGGCCGATTGCCGTATTCTGAAGCTCGGCAAAAGGCTCGCTATCGGCGAATGTTCCATCCTGCCAGCGGGCGGTGGCGAGCTTGTCGCCCATGCCACAGCCACTTATTCGATCCCGCCGGTGCGGTAAAATAATACCATAATGTTTTTATCATTGTTTTTACAGGGTTTTCTGAAAATCCACAATTCAGAAAGCGTTTGACGCGCGCGGGCAGGTGGCCCTATAAGCGGCCATCCTTTGGGAGCGGTGCGCTTGTCGTGCTTTCTCCCCACCAGACGGAAAGCGAACATGTTCGGCAAGACCACTTCGACAAAGACCGCTGAGGTCCAGAAGAATTGGGTGTTGATCGACGCAGAAGGCCTCGTTGTTGGCCGCCTTGCGACGATCATCGCCATGCGCCTGCGCGGCAAGCACAAGCCTTCATACACCCCCCATATGGACGACGGTGACAACATCATTGTCATCAACGCTGATAAGGTGGGGTTCACGGGCCGCAAGCGCGACCAGAAGATCTATTATCACCACACCGGCTTCATCGGTGGCATCAAGGAACGTTCCGCCAAGTTCATCTTGGAAGGTCGCTTCCCTGAGCGCATCGTCGAGAAGGCCGTGGAGCGCATGCTCCCGCGCGGTCCTCTCGGCCGCCAGCAGCTGAGCAACCTGCGCGTTTATAAGGGCGCAGAGCATCCTCATGCCGCTCAGTCTCCCGTGACGCTTGACGTCGCGAGCCTCAACTCCAAGAACGTGCGGAGCGCCTGATCATGGCCGAGACCCTGAATTCTCTCGCTGACTTGGCTGGTTCTGCGCCCGCGCAGGTTACTGCCCCCATCCATGTCCAGAAGCTCGACAAGCTCGGCCGCGCCTATGCCACTGGCAAGCGCAAGAACGCCGTTGCCCGTGTCTGGATCAAGCCAGGTTCGGGCAAGGTAACCATCAATGGCCGTGCGCTCGAAGTTTACTTCGCGCGTCCTGTCCTGCGCATGATTCTCCAGCAGCCGCTGGAAATTGCCAAGCGCGTTGGCCAGTATGACCTCATGGTCACCTGCGCTGGTGGCGGTCTGTCTGGCCAGGCTGGCGCTGTGCGCCACGGTCTTGCCAAGGCACTGACCTATTTCGAGCCGGAGCTTCGCCCGTCTCTGAAGCGCGAAGGCTTCCTGACCCGCGACTCGCGTGTCGTTGAACGCAAGAAGTACGGCAAGAAGAAAGCTCGTCGTAGCTTCCAGTTCTCGAAGCGCTAATCGCAAGCCCGGGGGCCTTTGCCCCCGCGTTCTGCCTCATTTCACGGCCGCGCCCTCGGGTGCGGCCGTTTTCTTTTGTGCAGCTCTGCACAGGCTGGGGAGTATTCGCGCGCTGCGCTCATCGCACTCAGGTCTTTTGGTCATTAAAAAAGCGGTCCACTAAAAAAACCGCACCCAGCATTTTATGGCCAAGCTTAAGCTAGAGCTTGGCTAGAACACTATAATTGCTTCTTTATTTGATGAGCTTCATCGAGCTGGGCAGGGGGACAATCCGAATTACCATTGTTTCGCAAGGACTTGGCTTGATTGACGTGTTTACTTGGGCCCATGGTTGGTCTAACTTGGGGACGACGTTGCTGATACGACGTTTCATCATGTCGCGAGACCCAAATGGATCATGATCACATTGGTGCAGATGATTTTGTTCATCTCGCCGCTGAACTGGCCGCCGCTTTTGTGGCAAATAATGCGCTGCCAGCCTCGGAATTGCCCGGTCTACTAAAATCGATCCATCAATCTTTATGCGATTTGGCGACCCATGGCCCTGAGACACATATTTTAAGCGGTTCAGCGGCGGCTTTGAAGCCGGCGGTGCCAGTTTCTCAGACAGTCCATCCTGATCACATCGTGTGTCTGGAGGATGGCCAGTCCTTCCGCTCACTCAAGCGCCATCTGGGTACCGCCCATAATATGACGCCGCAGGACTATCGGTCCAAATGGGGCTTGCCCGTCGATTATCCGATGGTGGCTCCTAATTATGCCGAGGCACGCTCGGCCATGGCCAAGCAGATTGGCTTGGGCCAGCGCCGCAAGCCTGCAAAAAAGAAATAACAAAACAACATTCCCATATCTCCAGGCGGGTTTGCTTGCGTGGATCGGGTCGCTCCGGCATGGTGAGACTTCCCCGATCTCGCTGGATTCTTTTTCAATGATATTTTCCAAACATGTGCGGACCGCCGCCACAGCTGTTTTGCTTTGCCTCTCAGCGTTGCCCGTCATTGCTGGCGATCTCACACTCGACAATCTGACGATCCAGGAAGAGAAGGGCGTTTTGCGCATCGCCCGCGTCGATGTCACCAATACCAACTTAACACGCGAAGAATTGCAGCGCTTGCTCGACACCTCTGCTGACGGCAAGGGGTCGCTCGAATTGTTGGCGCGCTTTAGTGCTGATCGCATGGCCATCAGTGGGGCAACATTTGCGGGTGACGAGGGCACGATGATTTTCGCGCCTATTCTGGCCATCGGGATCGACAAAGGCCGGTTGGCCAGACTGGCTGCTGATGGCGTCGATATTGCGCTGAAAAACCTGGAGGGCGGGACCGCTGATCTGAAGATCGGGGCACTTGAGATCGAACGTGCTGATTTTGCCGCCTTGCTTAATGCCGTGCTTGTCGGGCGCCCGGATTTGATCGACTTTCAGGCCGAGAAAATTGTCTGGGCGGGTTTTGATTTCTCGATGCCTGACGCGCATTTGAAGGCGGATGCTCCGGGTGGCAACAAGATCCATCTGTCTCTGCGCGGCTTGAATGCGACCACGACCTATCAGGGACGGCTGCCGGTTCTTTCTTCGGCCTACATCAATAATCTCGTGGTTGAATTGCCTCCGACCTCGGAGGGGGCCCGTAACCTGGCCAGTGTTGGCTATAAAAAACTCGATTTTTCGATCTCAGGACATATGCGCTACGACCCCGTCACGCGCGACATGACGATTGATGATTATACCATGACAGGCGTCGATGTCGGTCGCTTGGTCATTGCTGGCAAGCTCGGCAATCTGGATCCGGCCCTGTTTGGCCCCGGCACCCCGGAGGTCAAAATGGCGGCTTCCATTCTGGCCAATTTGTCAGCACTGGAAATTCGTTTCGTCAATGAGGGCGCGGTCGACAAGGGCTTTGCCTATGCTGCGGCTGAGCAGGGTAAAACAGCACCTGCTTTGCGCTCAGAAGTGTCGACGATGGCCGGTCAGATGCTGCCATTGCTATTGGGTGGAAATCCGGCGGCTCTGCCATTGGCTCGCGGGGTGCAGGATTTTCTGCGGGATTCGCGCAATTTTACCCTGACGTTGAAATCCCGAGGGGCTCCGGTCCCGCTGAGTAGCCTTGCTTCTCTGGGCGATCCGGCAACCTTCTTTGCGCTGGTGGATGTCGAGTTGAAATCGAACCAATAGACGAAAGTCATGCGCCAAAAGCATGTGTTAGGCATTTCTTAATTGGATCACCTAGTTGCTATGCAATATTCACATAGCAGAGCTTCTAAGCTAGCGCTTGTTGATCAGCTTTTCCGGTTTATATGCGTTGCAACGAAAGACTTCTGCACCGCACCCGAACCTGGAGGCCAAAATGGTCGAGAACCGCGTTGAACTTTATGCTGTCAGCACTGGCGTTGTCCTGACTGCCATTGCCGCTCTGGTTCCTTTCTTCGCCTGAAGATTGAAACTCTAGCGACTAAGCATTGAAAGAGCCCCGGCAAGCCGGGGCTTTTCCTTTTTTGCGGGGTTGACTGCGACAGCGCAAAGCGCGACGAGGCATCAGCTTTGGGAGGCTGGCGGGAGACGGGAATGGCGCGGATCTTTATTGATGGCGAGGCAGGGACGACAGGTCTGGGTATCCGGGACCGTCTGAGCGGTCGTGCTGGCATTGAGCTGGTCAGCATTGACCCGGCTCAGCGTAAAGACCCGCAGGCCAAGCGCGCGCTGATGGCCGGCGTGGATATTGTTGTCCTGTGTCTGCCTGACGAGGCCGCCAAAGAGACTGTTGCTCTGGCTGACAGCCTTCCGGGCGGTGGTCCGCGCATTCTTGATGCGTCCACAGCCCATCGTGTTGCGCTGGGCTGGACCTATGGCTTTCCCGAGCTGATGACAGGCCAAGCACAGGCCATTGCTTCAGCGCGGCGCGTGGCCAATCCCGGCTGCTATGCGACAGGCGCCATTGCGCTTCTGCGCCCGCTCGTCGATGCCGGGCTGATCGCACCTGAGACACCGCTCACCATCAATGCGATTTCGGGCTATTCAGGCGGCGGCAAGTCGATGATTGAGGCCTATGAGGCGGGCAAGGCGGCACCGTTCGAGCTCTATGCGCTGGGGCTGGAACACAAGCACATCCCCGAGATCATGGCCTATGGCGCAGTAGATACACGCGTTCTCTTTGTGCCCTCAGTCGGCAACTTTCGGCAGGGCATGATCGTCTCGATCCCGCTGCATCTTGCAAGTCTGGCGGGCAAGCCTGTTGCAGCAGATTTTGAGAGGGCATTGTCAAAGCATTATTATCTAAGTGAATTTGTTTCTGTTGTCGCAGCTGAAGTCGACGGCAAGCTGGAGCCAGAAGCGCTCAACAATACCAACAAGCTTGATATCCGCGTGGTCTCAAATGCGGCGCGCGGGCAGGTGGTGCTGATCGCCCGGCTCGACAATCTGGGCAAGGGGGCGTCCGGCGCAGCCGTGCAGAACCTGTCTCTGATGCTGGGGCAAAATCTGTTGTAAAAATGTCATCTCGCTAAGGAATTGAGCATCCTTAGTTTTTAGCATTAATTACTTTTTATTGTTTTTTGGCAATAGTTTAGTGTTTTTTTCTAAAGTGTTTTCTGGTGCATTACCCCTGTTGGGTCGTTAAAACAATTTTAGATACATGTCTAGCTTAAGGCCATAATCGGCAGCCCAGAGACATGGCATGCCCGACGACGGGGGAATTAATGTTGAATTTCAAGAAGTTCTTGTTGGCAGGGTCGGCTGTCGTGGCGCTCGTCGCGACTCAGACGGGTGCACAGGCGGGCGGTTTTGCTCTGCGCGAACAAAGCGCCGTTGGTTTGGGTAATGCTTTTGCAGGTGCGGCTGCTAGCGGCTCGGGTCTGGCGTCCATGTTCTGGAATCCGGCAACCATGACCGATTACGCCGGCATCCAGAGCTCGCTCTCGCTGTTTGCGATCATGCCGGTCTCAACGATTACCCCGACGGGTGGCTATCTCCCCACGGCAGTTGGTAATACAGGCACGGGCGACATGGCTCTCGATGCGGTCGTTCCGGCAGGTTATGCGAGCTATCAGTTGAATGAGAGTGTTTGGCTCGGTTTGTCCATTAACACCCCATTCGGGCTTGCAACCAAAGACCCTTATGCATGGTCTGGCCAGATCTACGGTCGGACATCTAAAGTCTCGTCCATCAATGCAACGCCTACCTTGGGCTACCGCTTTAATGATCAGTTCTCTGTGGCGGCTGGCGTTCAGATCATGCAGTTCAAGGTTCGTTTGACGTCAGCCAATGATGGATTGTTGTCTGCATCGCCGACAGCCCGAACGGGCGAGCTCAAAGGAGATGATACGGCTTTTGGCTTTACATTAGGTGCCACTTACAAACCATTCGTGGGTACAGAATTGGGTGTCGGTTATCGCTCGAAGGTCACACCTAAATTGTCAGGGACACTTCTCACCCCGGGAGGTATTCCGACCACAGCGGCTTCTGCGGGTGTGCCCGCATCCAACTCACCTTATGATATTCGTTCTGATCTGACATTGCCTGATCAAGTGACGGTTGGTTTGCGGCAGACGATTACGAACGACTTCACTTTGCTCGCTGGATTTGAATGGACTCATTGGAGCACCTTTGGCCGCTTCCCGGTCTATATCTCGTCTGGCGCCTTGAATGGTTCGCTCGCCAACACACTCTATTTTGATTATAGGAACGCTTGGTATGCGTCGTTAGGCGGCGAGTATAAAGTGAACAAGAATTGGACGGCTCGTGCCGGCCTTGGTTTCGAGCGTTCACCCATTACTGACACGACCCGCAGTGTGCGTTTACCTGATGCCGATCGGACATGGGTATCTATTGGTACAACCTATGCGGTTGATGACCAAATGTCGTTTGACGTTTCATATGCCCATCTGTTTGCTAAAAATGGCAAGATCAATGTCGTCCCGGGTAACCCCAGCCTTGCTTATACAGTTGGGCCGACAGCACTCACATTTAACGCTGACACCAAAGGCCGTGTCGATATTTTTGCTATCGGCATGAACTTCAAGCTTGGGGCTGAACCCAAGAAGGTGACCAACAAGGCTGCGATGGTGACGAAGTAAGAACTCGTCATTGCCACGACAAAAGAAAAGGCCCGCTTCTTGCGGGCCTTTTTTATTGCTCCCGCCTTAACGCGCACATATTCGCCGGGTGCATCGCACAGTGGCGTCAGTTTTCCACCACCTGGTTCTCGTGGTGGGACGCGGTCTGGCGCTTGAGCGGTCAGCCAGCCAATCCAGTCTGTCCACCAAGTGCCGGGCGTTTCGGTGGCTTTGGCGAGCCAGTCATCAAATGTGCCAGCCACGGCTGGGCCGGACCAATATTGATATTTGGGTTTGGAGGCCGGATTGACGACGCCTGCAATATGGCCGGAGCCCGCCAGCACATAGCGCACATCACCACCAAAATAAGCCGCTCCCGTATAGACTGAGCGGGCGGGTGCAATGTGATCTTCTTTGGCAGCCAGATGATAGACGGGGATCTTGATTTTCTTCAGATCAAGATGCTGGCCCGCAAAATCTAGCCGATCCTGCGTCAGATTGTTTTCAAGATAGCAATTGCGCAAATAGAAGGAATGGTTGGCGGCCGGCATGCGGGTGGAATCTGAATTCCACACCAGCAAATCAAAGGGCATTGGCTCTTTGCCCTTGAGATAATTGTTCACCACATACGACCAGATCAATTCATTTGGCCGCAGCATATTAAAGGCGCTCGCCATTTTCGAGCCTTCCAGATAGCCCGTTTCTTTCATCTTCTCTTCAATGGCTTTGATGCGCACTTGATCGACAAACAGCTTCAAATCACCAGCATCGCTGAAATCAACCTGCGTGGTGAGAAAGGTCACACTGTCAATGCGATCATCCCCCACGGCTGCCATATAGGCAGCTGTGATGGCGAGCAATGTGCCGCCGACGCAATAGCCAATAGCTGAGACTTGTTTTTCGCCGGTGGCTTTTTCGATGTTTTCAAGTGCCGCAAAAATACCTTCGCGCATATAATCTTCGAAAGATTTCGAAGCGTGACGTTCATCCGGGTTCACCCATGAAATCACAAAGACCGTGAGGCCTTGCGCCACGCACCAACGAATATAGCTCTTTTCTGGATTGAGATCGAGCACATAGAATTTATTGATCCAGGGAGGGCAGATCAACAAAGGGCGCTTGTAGACGCTCTCTGTTGTTGGCGCATATTGGATGAGCTCGATCAGATCATTGCGAAACACAACTTTACCTGGCGTCGCCGCCATATCTCGGCCCAGCACAAATTTCGATGCATCAGATTGGCGGATTTTGAGTTGGCCATGTCCGGCTTCGACATCTTCAGCCAACATTTGCATGCCGCGCACCAGATTTTCGCCGCTCTGTTCCAGTGTGGTGCGCAGCAATTCAGGATTGGTGGCGAGAAAATTTGAAGGTGAAACCGCGCCGGCAATTTGGCGAACGTAGAATTGTGCTTTCTCACGCTCCATAGGTTCGAGCGTATCAGCGCGTGCCACCATGTCATTGGCCCAATCGGTGGTGATCATATAGGCCTGACTTAAAAAGTCATAGATGGGGTTTTTCACCCATTCCGGATCAGCAAAGCGCTTGTCGCCGGGATCGGGTGCGCGCACAGGTTCTGTTTCTTCGCCCGACATTTTGCGCAATGTGCGCGACCAAAGCTCGAGCATGTCACCAGAAATTTTGCTTTGCGCTTCCATCGCGCGCGTCGGGTCTGAAAGCCAATGCTCAACCACATGGCCCAGCGTCTTCACTGCATCTTCAACGTGATCGGCAACATCATTGTTGGTGCGGCCCTCTTCGAGCGGCTTGAAATAGGCGGCAGCCACTTTGCCGCCTTGCTCAACCAAGCGCGCCATATTTTGTGACAAGGCGTTGAAATCAGGCACCGGCATCGCATTGCCCTCAGCGGATTTGTCCGAGGCCGAGGTAAAAGTGGTGGCCAGAGCATTTTTGGGGGTAGGGGCCTGCGGCGCTGTCGGAGGAGTGGTTTGGCCCTTCTTGAGGTCATTCATCGCTTGTTCCGCTCCACTGGTCCGACGCTTTATTCTTTTATTTTTTGGCATCTTGGTCACTTTACGAAGTTATTTTTGCCAAATTGATGGGACCAACCTGAAATCAATGGCTGGCGCCGGTCCCGTTTCGGACATAATAGGTCTTTATTCATTATTAGCACCAATGATCAAATGGGTTGAGGCCAAGCTTTGTGAGTACGGCCTCCATCGAAAACAGGTGAGACAGTCTGATGACGTCTTTTCGAGGGGTTTCCGGGTTGCGCATGCTGGCGCTGGCATTGGCCTTGGCGGCAGGTTTTGCGGCTGACATGGGCCAGGCACGTGCTGACGATAGCCCGGGTTGGCTCACAAAACTCTTGGGATTGCGCACAGATACGCCTGTTGCGCCTGATTTCGTTCAAAAGACCCGCCCTAAATCGTCTGACTTTGTTCCCGTCCACACGCCTCGTGTGGGCCCGACTTCTAGGCCAATGAGCAAGGAACAGGTCCAGGCTCAGGAAAAGTCGCTTGATTCGTCGCGCCGCCAGCATGACCAGATTGCCGGTCGTGCGGTGGCAGCGCCGGAAAAGTCCGTCGCCGAGGGTATGGATGCCCGTAAGAAACAGAAAAAGGTGCCGGAGGCCTGTGGGCTGACCTGTGCCAATCCTAGCCTGTTGCCCTCGCAGCCGGGTCGTGAATATCGCTGATTTTGACAATATGGACCGCTCGCCGCCAATGGGTTAAATCCGGGGCATAAGCGGTTGTCGAAGAGGAAAAGGACTATGTCGGAATTCCACAGGGTGCGGCGTCTGCCACCATATGTCTTCGAGCAGGTGAATCGGCTGAAGGCCGCCGCTCGGGCCAATGGCGCCGATATTGTGGATTTGGGCATGGGCAATCCCGACTTGCCGGCCCCTAAACATGTGATTGAAAAGCTGGTCGAGACGGCGGGCAAGCCGCGCACTGACCGCTATTCGGCCTCCAAAGGCATTTCTGGTTTGCGCAAAGCGCAGGCCGCTTATTACGAGCGCCGCTTTGGCGTAAAGCTCAATCCCGACACGCAGGTTGTGGCGACCTTGGGGTCCAAGGAAGGCTTCGCCAATATGGCGCAGGCCATTACGGCACCCGGCGACGTGGTGATCGTGCCAAATCCGTCTTACCCGATCCATGCATTCGGCTTCTTGATGGCGGGCGGCGTGATCCGCGAAGTGCCGGCTGATCCGACACCTGAATTCTTTGTCGCGCTCGAGCGCGCCATTCAGCATTCGATTCCCAAGCCAATTGCGGTTGTGTCGTGTTATCCGGCCAACCCGACAGCCAATGTGGCTTCGCTTGATTTCTACAAGGATTTGGTGGCTTTCGCGAAGAAACACGAGATTTTTGTCTTGTCCGATCTGGCTTATGCCGAGGTCTATTTCGACGACAATCCGCCACCCTCCATGTTGCAGGTGAACGGCGCCAATGATGTTTGCGTCGAGTTCACCTCCATGTCGAAGACTTTCTCCATGGCTGGCTGGCGTATGGGCTTTGCTGTGGGCAATGAGCGCCTGCTGGCGGCTTTGGCGCGCGTCAAATCCTATCTCGATTATGGCGCCTTCACACCGATCCAGGTGGCCGCTGCAGCGGCCCTCAATGGCCCCGAGGATTGCATCCACGAAATGCGCGCGATTTATAAAAAGCGCCGTGATGTGCTGGTGGAAAGCTTTGCTGCGGCTGGTTGGGATATTCCCGTGCCGCAGGCGACCATGTTTGCCTGGGTGCCTTTGCCGGAAAAATTCCGTCATCTGGGCAGTGTTGAATTTTCGAAATTGTTGATCGAAAAGGCCGATGTGGCAGTCGCGCCGGGCATTGGCTTTGGTGAACATGGCGACGGTTTTGTGCGTCTCGCCATTGTCGAGAACGAGCAACGCATCCGCCAGGCCGCGCGTGGCATCCGCCGCTTTTTCGATGGTGCGGATACGATGCTGCACAATGTGATCGAGCTGAAGAAGCCGGCTTGAGGGGATGCTGTCCTTCTCCCGTTGGCGGGAGAAGGTGCCCTGCGGAGCAGGGCGGATGAGGGCGGTTCAGCCGTCCTTACCCTCACCCGACCGCCTTCGGCGG
>CAINNX010000102.1 GCA_903851305.1 uncultured Hyphomicrobiales bacterium
ACACAGGCCAAACGTCCATCGGGCAATTGTGTGGCTTCCAGCAACAGACCGGACAATTTCGCGCCATCGACCACCAGATCATTGGGCCATTTGAGCTGTGCACGAGCAGAATGGGGCAGAAGTTCCTTTGCAGTCTCGGCTAAGGCCACGCCCGCCACAAAACCAAGTTGCGAGGCAAGCGCCATAGGGGCTGGATCAATCAGCAGAAGACTGGCTGCTAGATTACCAGGTTGGGATTGCCATACCCTACCCTGCCGACCGCGGCCCCTGGTCTGTTCCCAGGCTGCAATCCAGAGCGGGCCGACCTCGCTTGCACGTGCGCGGCGCATGGCCTCATCATTCGTGGAATCAATCGACGCGAGCCATTCGACCCGCGTCGTTGAAAGCTGTGATGAGAAGGACAGGCCGCTCAGAAGAGCGACCTTGCAGCGTTAGAGGCCGCATCCAGCACCGGGGCCGGATAGATCCAGAACAGCAGAACCGCGAGCGTTGCGACCCATAGCACGCTGGTAACTTCACGATTGACGGGGGAGAAAGATTCCGCCGGCTCATCGAAGTAAATCACCTTCACGATACGCAGATAATAGAAGGTCGAAACAACCGAAAGCAAAACGCCGATAATGGCCAGCCAGTAGAAACCTGCCTGAATGGCTGGCTGGAAGACATAGAGCTTGGCGAAGAAGCCGGCGAGCGGCGGAATGCCTGCCAGCGACAACATCATCATCGCCAAGAAAAAAGCCATCGAACCGCGTGAGCGCGACAGGCCCGCGAGATCGGCAATGGTTTCAACATAGCGGTCGCCAATGCGCATCGACAGAAGTGCTGCGAATGTGCCCAGCGTCATGGTGAGATAAATCGCCATATAGATGAGCACGCCATAGACACCCGCCTGCGTGCCAGACACCAGACCGACCATGGCAAAGCCCATATGGCCAATCGACGAATAGGCCATGAGGCGCTTCAGATTGGTCTGGCCAATGGCTGCAAACGAGCCAAGCGCCATCGACATCAGCGAGATGAAGACAATGATCTGCTGCCATTGCATCGTCACGCCCGGGAAGGCCGTGATGATGATGCGCACGGTGATTGCAACAGCCGCCATTTTCGGCGCCGAAGCAAAGAAGGCGGTCACGGGCGTGGGCGCACCTTCATAAACATCGGGCGTCCACATGTGGAACGGCACCAGCGACATTTTGAACGCAAGACCAGCCAGCACGAAGACCAGCGCGAAGACAACACCGATGGATGTGCCACCCTTCAGGGCTTCTGCAATACCGGCGAAAGAGACGGTGCCGGCAAAGCCATAAAGCAGTGACGAGCCATAGAGCAGCATCCCTGACGAGAGCGAACCGAGCACAAAATATTTGAGGCCCGCCTCGGATGCGCGCACATTGTCGCGGTGGAAAGCCGCCACGACATAAAGCGCCAAGCTCATCAATTCGAGACCGAGATAGAGCCCGATCAGATTTTGCGCCGAGATCAGCATCAGCATACCGGTCGTCGACAACAAAATCAGCACGGGGAACTCAAACTGATCGATCTTTTCGCGCGCCATGAATTCACGCGACAGCAGCAGGCATACCAGCGCACCGACAAGGGTCAGGCCCTTCATGAAACGGGCATAAGCATCATCAATAAAGGCGCCATCCCAGATCAGCGCTTTGCCATCGAGCTTGGTGAAGAGCGTCAGAAAGGCAATGCCCAGAATGGCAATCGCCAATTCGGAAATAATCCAGTCGCCTTTGGAGCCTTTGTAAGCGCCCAGCATGAGCAACGACAGAGCGCCGCAGACCAGAATGAGTTCCGGCAGCGTATGGGCCAGCGCGAAGGAAAGGGAGTTCATGGTCTCGTTTCCTTTAATGGATCGCGAGCGCGGCGGTCTTGGTCGCCGCCACGGCTGCATCGTAATTTTTCACCAGAAGCGTGACAGAGGCCGCGCAGGCATCCAAAATCGGACCCGGCTGCACGCCATAATAGAGCGTGAGCACAATGAGCGGCACAAGCAGCGCCAGTTCACGCGGCGACAAATCCTGAATGGCTTGCAGGTTCGGCTTTTCCAGCACACCGAAAATCACGCGACGATAGAGGAAGAGCGCATAGGCCGCCGACAGAATGACACCAGTCGTGGCAAAGAGCGCCACCCAGGTGTTGGCCTTATAAGCACCAAGCAGCGTCAGGAATTCACCGACGAAACCAGATGTGCCCGGCAGACCGACATTAGCCATGGTGAAGACGAGCATGGCAATCGCATACAGCGGCATGCGGTTGACGAGACCACCATAGGCCGAGATCTCGCGCGTATGCATGCGGTCATAGACGACGCCCACACACAGGAAGAGCGCGCCAGAGACAAGACCATGCGAGACCATCTGGAAGACCGCCCCCTGCACGCCCTGCTGGTTGAGCGCGAAAATGCCCATGGTCACGAAGCCCATATGCGCAACAGACGAATAAGCAATGAGCTTCTTCATGTCTTCCTGCACCATCGCCACCAGCGAGGTGTAGATGATAGCGATCACCGACAGAGTGAAAACGAGCGGCGCAAAATATTGCGAGGCATCGGGGAACATCGGCACCGAGAAGCGCAGGAAGCCGTAGCCGCCCATCTTCAGCAAAATACCCGCCAGAATGACCGAGCCTGCAGTGGGTGCTTCCACGTGTGCATCGGGCAGCCAGGTATGCACCGGCCACATCGGCATTTTCACCGCAAAGGAGGCGAAGAAGGCGAGCCAGAGATATTTCTGCATCGAGACGCCAAACTGCGTCTTCAGCAGGACTGTAATGTCAGTGGTTCCCGCCACGCCATACATGGCGAAAATGGCGAGCAGCATGAGAAGCGAGCCGGCCAGCGTGTAGAGGAAGAATTTGAACGAGGCATAAATGCGACGTTTGCCACCCCAAATGCCGATGATCAGGAACATCGGGATCAGGCCGCCTTCGAAGAACAGATAGAACAGCACCA
>CAINNX010000103.1 GCA_903851305.1 uncultured Hyphomicrobiales bacterium
CAGAAGGGCATCAGGAAGGTGGTGAGCAGGATGAAAGGCATCGAAATGCCATCGACGCCCAGCTTGTAGAGGATGGTCTCACCCAGCCACGTCTTCTGCTCAATAAGCTGGAAGGCGGGATTGGCAATATCAAAACGGTTCCACGCGACAATCGACAGGACAAATGTCGCCAGTGTCGTGATCAGCGCAGCCCAGCGCGCATTGACCTGTGTGGCAGGACCATCACCACGCAAAGCCAGTATGAAGGCCGCACCGACGAGCGGCAAGAAGATCAGGCCGGAAAGAATGCCGAAGCCAAACATCAGTGCACTCCTCCGACGAGATACCACGATATGATCGCCGCCACGCCGATCAGCATGGCAAACGCATAGTGGTAGACATAGCCGGTCTGCAATTTGACCACGCGATTAGTAACATCGATGACGCGCGCGGAAATGCCATCAGGCCCCATGCCATCAATGATGCGTCCATCACCGCTCTTCCAGAAGAGACGGCCAAGCCAGAAGGCCGGGCGTACAAAAATGAAGTGATAGAGCTCGTCGAAATACCATTTGTTGAGCAGGAATTGGTAAAGCATCGGGTTGGCACCCGCGACGCGCTGCGCCGTGCCCGGCGCCACCACATAAACGTAGAGCGCACCCAAGAAACCCGACACCATCATAACCGTCGCACCATATTGGGCGACAGCCGGCACTTCATGCATCGCGTGGAGAATATGATTGTCTTTGGCGGTGAAAATCGCACCGCGCCAGAAAGCATCATATTCATGCCCGATGAAATGGCCGTTGAAAGCAATACCCGCAAACAGGGCACCGAGTGCCAGCACGGCCAGCGGGATCAACATGACCAGCGGACTTTCGTGCGGCTTGTGATCATGAGCGTGATCATCGTGGCCGTGAGCGGCATGCGCATGATCTTCGTGGCCATGTGCAGCATGGGCACGTTTGCCGTAGAATGTCATGAACACCAGACGCCATGAATAGAAGGACGTCAGACCAGCGGCAATCAGCGTCATCAAGAAGCCAAAGGTTGCTGCACCCGAGTGACCACCTGCTGCATAAGCCGCTTCAATGATCGCATCCTTCGAATAGAAGCCGGCGGTGAAAGGAAAGCCCGTCAGCGCCAGCGTGCCAATCGTCATCATCCAGAAAGTGAACGGGATGTCCTTGCGCAGGCCACCCATGTTGCGCATGTCCTGCTCATGATGCATGGCATGGATCACAGAGCCCGCGCCCAAGAACAACAGCGCCTTGAAGAAGGCATGCGTGAAGAGATGGAAAATGGCGAGCGAATAGCCACCTACGCCCAGAGCCACAAACATGTAACCCAGCTGCGAACAAGTGGAATAAGCAATCACGCGCTTGATGTCGTTTTGCACGAGACCCACGGTCGCGGCAAAGAAAGCAGTGATCGCACCAACCACTGTGACAACAGTGAGAGCAGCAGGCGCATATTCAAAGATCGGCGACAGACGCGCGACCATGAACACGCCAGCCGTCACCATGGTCGCGGCATGAATAAGGGCGGAGACCGGCGTCGGGCCTTCCATCGCATCCGGCAACCAAGTGTGCAGCAGGAACTGCGCTGACTTGCCCATCGCGCCCATGAAAAGCAGCAGACAGGTGAGCGTCAGCGTATCCATGTCCAGACCAAAGGCATGGATCGGCTTGCCCGCGAGACCCGGAGCTGCAGCAAAAATCTGATCGAAGGCAACTGAGCCCGTCAGCGCGAAGAGCATGAAAATGCCCAGCGCAAAACCAAAATCGCCAACGCGGTTGACAACAAAAGCCTTCATGGCGGCAGCATTGGCAGACGGTTTCTGGAACCAGAACCCGATCAGCAAGTAAGACGCGAGGCCCACACCTTCCCAACCGAAGAACATCTGCACCAGATTGTCAGATGTCACCAGCATGAGCATGGCGAAAGTGAAAAGCGACAGATAGGCGAAGAAACGCGGACGGCTCGGATCTTCGTGCATGTAGCCAATGGAATAGAGATGCACGAGCGCGGAGACCGAGGTCACCACGACCAGCATGACGGACGTCAGCGTATCAACGCGCAAAGCCCAATCGACTTTCAGCGTGCCCGATGAAATCCAGTTGGCAACAACCGGAACATTCACCGGCGCATGGCCGTAGCCGACAGAAATAAAGGTCGACCAGGCGAGAATTGCCGAGATGAACAGCAGTGATGTCGTGACAAGCTCAGACGGGCGCGCGCCAATCTGGCGGCCGAAGAGACCTGCAATGAGGAAGCCGAGAAGCGGCAGGAAGACGATGGCCTGATACATGGCGGTGTCCTTCAGCC
>CAINNX010000104.1 GCA_903851305.1 uncultured Hyphomicrobiales bacterium
GTGCACAATGGGCTTGCGCAGGAATTGAAGGCGCGCGGCACCACAATCAGCGCCTAGTGCTGCGCAAAGGCGACGTATTGGGCGGCAGGCTTCAGAGAACACGACGTCTGGATTGCTTCGACGCTTCGCTCCTCGCAATGACGGTGCTCGTCATTGCGAGCGTAAGCGAAGCAATCCAGCATTGCGTGCAAAACAAGAGGCAGCTTAACGCCCGCGCGCCGATAGCAAACGCATCACGACCCAGACAGGCACGACAATCACTGCGCCTGCGATGATATATTGCGCAAGCTCGCGCACGGCTTCGAAGCCCATGTTCCAGATGCGCAGGGCAAAGTTTTCAAAGCCGCGGATGATGTCGCGTGGATGAATATCCAGCCACATCAAGAGCGCGCCGACAATCAGCGAGACGACAAGCAGGCGGAGCAGAACCGCAAAGGGCTCGCCGCCAAAGAACCGGTGGAGCGTATCGTTCATAGTAGCGCTCTTATGCCTGTCGAGAATGGCAAAATGGTGACGGAAGCGCTCACGCTTCCGCCGGGCTCTGCCATTGACCAGCCTCGATCTTGGAGGCGGCAATCACAGCCTGTGTGCGGCTTTCAACGCCAAGCTTCTGCAAAATAGCAGACACATGCGCTTTGACGGTCGCTTCTGAAACCGACAGCTCATAAGCGATCTGCTTGTTGAGCAAGCCTTCCGAAAGCATCATCAGCACGCGCACTTGCTGCGGCGTGAGTGACGCCAGACGGCGCACCGTGTCGGCTGTTTCCTTGTCGGCGGGCGCACCCAGATCGACATCAGACGGCGTCCATGTTTCACCAGCCAGCACAGCACGAATGGCTGCGCGCATGGCTTCAATGTCAGTGGTCTTCGGGATAAAGCCTGCAGCACCGAAATCGATGCAACGGCGAATCACGCCGCGATCTTCATTGGCCGAAACGACCACCACCGGCACACCCGGGTATTGCGCGCGCAGATACATCAAACCAGAAAAGCCACGCACACCCGGCATGGTCAGATCGAGCATGATCAAATCGGCATCGGAATTTTTTTCGAGTTCAGCACTCAGTGCTTCAAGATCACCGCATTCGATGATGCTGGAATCTGTCACAGCGCCTGCGACAGCCTGCCGAAGAGCGCCCCGCACCAGCGGATGATCGTCAGCAATGAAAATGCGCGTTGTATTCTGGTCCACGCGTGTCCCCCTGCAACCCTTGGGCTACTCATTATAGAGCAGGGTTAGTAGACCGATCCCGGCCGGGCAGACATTGATCCAGATCGGATTCTCGTCGCCCCTGCCCGGGGCGGGATGATGGTCTGCTCCCCAAAGCCTGAGGCCCATCTTTCATGGCTTGAGCCTCGGACGCAAGCCCAAGCGCGCGTCAGATCATCAGACGCGCGGCTTGATGGCCGCATCAAACTCAGATTTAACGCAAATCGTGCCAACATCGGTGATGTTTCCCGCCAGCAGTGCGGCGTCATGCGCCGCATTTTCCGCGGCTCGGCATTCGGTCACGTTCGGAAATTCCCGAACCTGAGTGTTGGTCTGGCCATCCGCTCCAAGCAGGACGAGAACCAGATGCACGACGGTGATGGAGTTCACGGGTGACGACCTGAGGGTAAAGGGGTTGCGCCAAAGTCTCGGCAGGGCGACCCCCAAGCCGAAGCTCAGACTACACATGAAGAGGCGCGAGCCTCAGCATAAACTTATGCGATTAAAGAGTTTTTTGCCCATATGTGGCACTGGAAGCACGTTGCCGCAGGCCCGCATCAAGCCATGTCTCCAGCACTTCAATCTGATCCGCCTGTGCTGCGGGCTTGTCCCAGCGGATGCGGGCAATGCGCGGAAAGCGCATGGCCAGCCCCGATTTATGCCGGGTAGAGCGCTGCAGCCCCTCAAAAGCGATTTCCAGCACGAGCCCCTGCTCGGCTGAAAAGTCGAGCTCACGCACCGGCCCAAAGCGATTGCGCGTGTGGTTGCGAATGTAGCGATCAAGTTCCTTCAGCTCGGCATCCGTAAAGCCGAAATAGGCTTTGCCCACAGGCACCAGCTCCGTGCCCTTCCAGACCCCGAATGTGAAATCCGAATAGAACGACGAGCGCCGCCCGTGGCCGCGCTGCGCATACATGAGCACAGCATCGACATTGAACGGATCACGCTTCCATTTGAACCACAGCCCCTTGGGGCGACCTGGCACATAAGCGCAATCACGGCGCTTCAGCATGACGCCTTCAATAGCCTCTGCTGCTGCCGTGGCCCCCGCACTGGCTGGATCACGCCGCGCTTGTGCCAATGCGGGCCAATCACCGAAAGCAATCTGCGGCGACAGATCAAGGCGCGATTGACCAAGGCGTTCGACAAAACTCTCCAATCGTGCACGTCGATCCACAAAAGGCAATTCGCGCAGATCCTCACCATTTTCAGCCAACAGATCATAAGCACGAATGTGAGCAGGATATTGTGCGGCCAACTTTTGTGTGACGTTTTTGCGATTAAGCCTCTGCTGCAATGTGCCAAAGGACTGCACTGCGCCCTCGATCACCACCAGCAATTCGCCATCCAGAGACACATCCCCGAAGTGCGGCTCGCACAGCATCTCCATGAGATCAGGAAAGCTCTTGGAAATATCCTCACCGTTACGCGAATAAAGGCGTGCCACGCGCCGCCCGTCTTCATCTGTGCCGGCCACAGCCTGCACGCGAATGCCATCCCATTTCCATTCGGCACAAAAATCCGCCGGATCGAGCTTGTCGAAATCCGCTTCATCCAGCGCATGCGCGAGCATAGGTGTGCGGAAAGGCAAGGGATCATTGGCTTTTGGTCGCTCCTGGTGCCCTTCGACCCAAGCAAAGAGATCAAGATAGGGCGGCACCAAACCATGCCAGAGTTCTTCAATCTCGTTGGGCGCAAAATCACCAAGGGCGGCGACCGCTGTCTTGGCGAGCCGCGCTGAGACACCGATGCGCAACCCACCTGTGATCAGTTTGAGCAAAGCCCAGCGGCCTGTCTCATCAAGATCATCGAGCCAGCTTGCCAAGAGCTGTGGCAATTGCGCTTTGCCCGTCTGATCCAACGCGTGCACCACATCGGCCAGCGAAGGCGGCGCCACATTGCGACGCTCTGTCTGGGGCGCAGGCCACAGCAAAGCCACGGTCTCCGAAAGGTCACCAACATAATCATACGACATGGCAAACAGCACAGGATCTGTGCGCTCGGCAATCAGGGCGCGAATGAGCGCGGGCTTGGCATGTTTGAACGACAAGGCCCCTGTCATGGCCGCCAGTGCAAAGCCACGCTCGGGATCGGGCGTGTTTCGGAAATAATCGGCGAGCAAACGCAATTTGTTGTTGCGTGAGGGCTCGTAGGCAAGAGCGTCGAGCAGGTGCGCAAAGCGGTTCATGCTTCGCCCTCGCTTGAGGTGTCCGCCTCTTCATCGCCATAGCCCAGAATGTTCAAGGGCCGCGCATCAAGCCCGCGCGACTGGCACCAATGGACGATTGCCTCTTCCGCGCCATGCGTGACCCAGATTTCAGAGGCGCCTGTCTCGGTGATGGTTGCGCAAAGATCATCCCAATCGACATGATCAGAAATCACCAGCGGCAATTCAATGCCACGCTGGCGCGCACGCGCGCGCACGCGCATCCAGCCGGACGCAAAAGCTGTCACAGGATCGGGAAATTTGCGCGACCAGAGATCGGCCAATTGCCCGGGCGGACAGATAATCATTTCGCCAGCCAGAGTGGCGCGATCTGCCGCACTCACTTTGCGTATGTCGCCCAGATCAATGCCTTCGCTCTGGTAAAATTGCGTGATCTTTTCAAGCGCACCATGAATCCAGATCGGCCTGTCCCAGCCAGCCAATCGCAACAGCTTCATCACACGCTGCGCTTTACCCAGCGAATAAGCGCCGACCAGATGCGCGCGCTCTGGAAACAAAGCGCAGGAGCGCAACAGCTTGGCCACTTCCCCCACCGCATCGGGATGGCGAAAGACAGGCAGACCAAAAGTTGCTTCGGTGACAAAGGCATCGCAGCGGACAAGTTCAAACGGCGCGCAGGTGGGATCATAGGCGCGTTTATAATCGCCCGACACAACCACGCAGCCTGATGGCCCCTGCAATCGGATTTGCGCCGAGCCCAACACATGACCTGCTGGGTGAAAACTCACATCAATACCGTTGAGCCCCACACGCTCGCCGTAAGCCAAAGCCTGCTGACTCTGACAAAATTGCGCGCCATAGCGCAGACCCATAATGGCTAGCGTTTCGCGCGTGGCGAGCACCTGAGCGTGGCCAGCGCGCGCATGATCGGAATGGCCATGTGTGATCAACGCGCGCGGCACGGGCCGCACGGGATCGATATGGACATCCGCAACCGGGCAATAAAGACCGGCGGGCGTCAGCGTGAGGAGATCTGAAAGAGCCATCTGTCCCGATAGATAGGTCAGCTCTACCCCAATGACACGGGGGATGCCTGACCAAAGCGTGAAACAGCTTGTCTTTCCTCGTGAAACAGGCATATATACCTATCTTACAGGAACAAGATCATGTTCCCGGAGGTCGCCATGCTTTCCCACGCACAGGTCTGGGCTGCTATTGATGCGCTGGCCCAAAAATACGGGATGTCTCCCTCAGGCCTCGCCCGCAAGGCCGGCCTGGATGCGACCACGTTCAACAAATCCAAGCGCCAGACAACCGATGGCCGACAGCGCTGGCCCTCGACCGAGAGCATCGCCAAAATTCTGGAAGCGACCGGCGCGGGGCTCGATGAATTCATGAGCGCCCTGACCGCACGCGAGAGTGCCAAGCGCACGATCCCGTTGATCGGCATGGCGCAAGCAGGGGCTGGCGGATTTTTCGATGACGGTGGTTTTCCAACAGGCGCCGGTTGGGACGAAGTCGCCTTCCCCGAAATGCCCGACCCCAATGCCTATGCGCTGGAAATTTCAGGCGAGTCGATGTTGCCGCTTTATCGCGATGGCGATGTGATCATCATTTCCCCCAACGCCTCCGTGCGACGCGGTGACCGCGTGGTGGTGAAAACGACGGACGGCGAAGTGCTGGCCAAAGAGCTGAAGCGGCGCACAGAAAATCTGATCGAGCTGAAATCACTCAACCCCGAACACGAAGACCGCACCCTGCCTGTTGACAAAATCGCCTGGGTGGCGCGGATTATCTGGTCGAGCCAGTAAGAAATAGAAAAGCCGTCATTGCGAGGAGCAAAGCGACGAAGCAATCCAGAGAGCCTCACATGTGGCTTTATGGATTGCTTCGCTTCGCTCGCAATGACGGCGTCGGTGCGGGGCGTCAGCCTTTACGGCTGGCGATAAACGCCTCGTGCTTTTCCTTCAGCGCGCCTGACAGCGCGTCTGCGATCAGTGCACGCGTTTCCTTGATGCCATAGAGCGCCACGAAAGACCCAAAGCGCGGGCCACGATCTTCACCCAAGAGAACCTGATAGAGCATGTTGAACCAATCGTTCGACACACCGGGGCGCTCAGGCGTGGCGTTTTTAGCTTTCAAATCCTGATAGCGCGGAATGGGACGCGCGACATCATAAAGTCCGGTCTGAATATCTTCCGCACTCGCATCAGGCGGCAGAGCTGCCAGCATATCGTCGAGCTTGCGCAGAGCATCCTGCTCGATCTCGTCAGCCAGGCGATAGGTCTTGGCGGGGCGCACGAAGTCGCGGAAATAGGCAACCGCATAGCCCACCATTTTATCAAGACGCGGATGCGTCTGCGGCGACACGCCAGCCGCATAGCGGCGCAAAAAGCCCCACAAGACGCTAGCATCTTCGCTATTGGCCACAGCAGCCAGGTTGAGCAGCATGACAAAAGAGATCGAGGTGCCAGCGCCTTCTTCACCTGCATGATGCAGCAATTCTGCAGCCGGAGGATTGCCCGCATGAATGTGCCAGACAGGATTGCCCAAACGCCCTTTGGCATCCTGGCGCGCATAGCCACCTAGAAATTGCAGATATTCATCGACCGTGCGCGGGATGACATCGAAATAGAGACGCTTGGCTTCGCGCGGCTTCTGGAACATGAACAGCGACAAAGATTCAGGGCTCGCATAGGTCAGCCATTCGTCAATCGTCAGGCCATTGCCTTTCGACTTGGAAATCTTCTGACCCTTGTCGTCGAGGAACAATTCGTAATTGAACCCGTCAGGCGCCACGCCACCCAAAGCGCGCACAATGTTGCTCGACAATTTGACCGAGTCGATCAGGTCTTTGCCGGCCATTTCATAATCGACCTTGAGCGCATACCAGCGCATCGCCCAATCGGGTTTCCATTGCAGCTTGCAATGGCCGCCTGTCACCGGCGTTTCAAACTTCGCGCCCGTGTCAGGATCGGTCCAGAAAATCGTGCCTTTGTCGACATTCATCGAATCCATCGGCACTTGCATGACGACACCTGTCTGCGGGTGCACAGGCAGGAAGGGCGAATAGGTGGACGCGCGCTCCGCGCGCAATGAGGGCAACATGATCGCCTGCACCGCTTCAAAGCTTCGCAGCATATGCAACAACGCCGCATCGAAACGCCCCGAGGTGTAATAATCCGTCGAGGAGGCGAATTCATACTCAAAGCCGAACTGGTCAAGAAACGAGCGCAGCATGGCATTGTTGTGATGAGCGAAGCTTTCAAACTTGCCGAACGGATCTGGAATGCGTGTCAGCGGCTTGCCCAGATGTTCGCGCAACATGTCGCCATTGGGCACATTGTCAGGCACTTTACGCAGGCCATCCATATCATCCGAAAAGGCCAGCAATCGCGTCGCGATCTTGTCGTCCGTCAGTACGCGGAAGGCATGGCGCACCATGGTCGTGCGCGCAACTTCACCGAAGGTGCCGATGTGGGGCAGACCTGAGGGGCCATAGCCCGTTTCAAACAGAACTTCTTTCTGGCCCGTTTTCTTCACGCGCTCGACAAGTTTGCGCGCCTCCTCGAAGGGCCAGGCGGCAGCCTTGGTCGCGGCATCGAGAAGTTCGGAAGACATAGGCTTTCCTTTTTATCTATCGGGCTTTTTAGATGCGGAGGCTATCAGGGCGCGCGGAAATGTTTCGACAGTTTCAAGCCCTGCGCCTGATAATTGGACGACAGGCTCGCACCATAAAGCGACTTCGGGGCTTCTGCCATTTTCTCGTAAACAAGACGCCCGACGATCTGCCCATCTTCAACGATGAAAGGCACATCATGCGAGCGCACTTCGAGAACCGCGCGCGATCCAGCACCACCTGCTTCTGCCGCGCCAAAGCCCGGATCGAAGAAGCCTGCATAGTGCACGCGGAATTCACCCACCAGCGGATCAAACGGCGTCATTTCAGCTGCATGATCCGGCGGCACGCGCACGGCTTCTTTTGACGCGAGAATATAGAACTCGCCTGGATCGAGCACGAGATCCTTGTGGCGGCCGACATGGATCGGCTCCCAGAAATCCAGCACCTCATGGGCGGCCACGCGATCCACATCAATCAGACCCGTGTGACGCTTGGCGCGGTAGCCGATCAGGCTGGTGCCGCCAAAACCGGACAGATCAACCGAGACTGCCACACCACCAGCAATCGAAGGCTCAGCCGAGGTGACAAGTTTTTCACGCTCATGCAAAGCCAAGTGCCCCGCATTGTCGAGGCGCGCCTGTCCGTGGCGGAAGCGCACCTGCGACAGGCGTGAACCTGTACGGGCCAGAATGGGAAATGTGCGCGGCGAGATTTCGGCATAGAGCTGGCCGTTGTAGCCGGCTTCAATCAGATCGAATTCGCGCGAATGATCGGTGATGACGCGGGTGAAAACGTCGATGCGGCCCGTCGAGCTTTTTGGATTAGCGGCAGCAGCGATGGTCGGCGGCAGCGCAAGGCTTTCCAGAAGCTCGGCAACATAGACGCAATCAGTTTCCAGCACGGCGCCATCGGCGAGATCGATCTCATGCAGGGACAGATGCTCGATGCACTGGGCGACGCTGCGGCCAAGGCCGGGCAGGAAGCTCGCCCGCATGCGCCAGGCGCGCGTGCCCAGTCGCAGGTCGAGACTGGCTGGCTGGACCTGGCCAGCCGCATAGGGCTGGGCCGGGCGGATCAGCCCGGCTGCGGTCATTGCCTCGATCTGATGGGCGGCCAGAATGCCCTGACCGGCGGGAGTGAATTGGGTCATGTTCCGGCTCTAGCGGAAAGGACGGTCCGCGCCAAGGCTGGAGGGGCGCGGGAACCCCTCCATCCCCAGAAGACCCCCCTCAAGCCGTCATTGCGAGGAGGCCGCAGGCCGACGCGGCAATCTAGAAGCCACACGTGAGGCCTCTGGATTGCTTCGCTTCGCTCGCAATGACGACCCCAAGCCCACCTTTGGCGCATTGACCCGTCCGGCCTCCGCGGCCTAGTCTGTCTAGTGGTCATTTGAGCCGGTCGGCTTGCTCCCACGTTAAACAGAGCTAAAAGACCGGGGCTTCGCAGAGCTTCGATTTTTGGCTCCCGCCCATGCGCATCATGGGTGCTCTGGATCTGTCGAGGCTGCTGATGAGTGACAAGACCCCCATCGATACGCGCCACCTGCGCCCCGCCACACGGCTCGTCCATGGCGGCACGATGCGCTCGCAATTTGGCGAAACCTCGGAGGCTTTGTTTCTCACCCAAGGCTATGTCTACGAGACGATGGAACAGGCCGAGGCGCGCTTCAAAGGCGAAGTGCCGGGCTTTCTCTACTCGCGCTTTTCCAATCCCACCGTCGCCATGTTCGAGCGCCGCATGGCCGAGCTCGAAGGCGCTGAAGCAGCACGCGCCACCGCCAGCGGCATGGCCGCAGTCACGGCTTCTGTCATGGGACAGGTGAAAGCAGGCGATCATATTGTAGCTGCCAAAGCTTTGTTTGGATCTTGCCGCTATGTGGTCGAAGAGCTGATGCCGCGCTTTGGCGTGGACTGCACGCTGGTCGACGGCACGGACCTCGCGCAATGGCAAGCTGCCATGCAGCCAAACACCAAAGTGTTTTTTCTGGAAAGCCCGACCAATCCGCAGCTGGAGATCATCGACATTGCCGCAGTCGCCAAAATTGCCCATGCGGGCGGCGCCTCGCTGACGGTCGATAATGTCTTTGCCACACCGCTGCTGCAAAGCCCGCTCGATCTAGGCGCTGATTGCGTGGTCTATTCAGCCACCAAACATGTCGATGGGCAAGGTCGCTGTCTGGGTGGCATTATTCTCGCGTCTGAACAATTCATCCAGGAGAAGATTCACAATCTCCTGCGCCAAACGGGCCCAGCGCTCTCACCCTTCAATGCCTGGGTGCTGTTGAAATCGCTCGAAACCTTGCCCGTGCGCGTCAACCACCAGATGCAATCGGCGGTGCGACTGGCGGATCATTTAGCCGGCAAAGCAGGCGTTGTGCGCGTGCTCTATCCGACCCGCAGCGATCACCCGCAATATGAACTCGCCAAAAAACAGATGCGCGGCGGCGGCACAGTCTTCTCGTTTGAACTGGCCAGCAAAGAAGCGGCCTTCCGCTTCGCCAATGCGCTCAAAATTGTCAAAATCTCCAACAATCTGGGTGATGCCAAAAGCATCATCACGCATCCCGCGACTACGACACACCAGCGCCTGCCGCTGGAAGCGCGTCTGGAGATGGGCATTGCAGAAGGCCTGCTGCGCTTTTCGGTGGGGCTGGAAGATGCAGAGGATCTTATTGACGATGTGAACCGCGGCTTGGCGGCGATCTGAAAATCGACCAACATGCACGCAACCTCCGATTGCACGCGTGTTGAGTTTGCAATGATGAGACCAAATAAGCAGATAAAAGCGGCATGACAAAAACCGCCACACAAGCCTAAAATGGGCAGTTGTGTTGAGGAGTTTTTGCCGTGTCCCGTTTCAAGCGCGATCGTCTTTTGTCCCGCGCGACCGCTCCCATCAAAAGCGTTTCACGTGCAACAGGTGCAAAGGTCGATGAGATTTCGTGCCTCTCGACCTTGGGCTTTTCAGACCTTGTGCTGGATCAGACACGTTGGCGCGCGCAAGCACTGAATGTCTCGCCGTTCCAACTTCTAATGGCGGAGGGCCAGATCAATGAGACGGATTTTTACCGTCATTACGCGATCCATCTGGGCGCGCATTTCTTGGCCGAGATTCCTGCCTTTGCGCGCGAATGTGATTGGCGGCATGCTTTGCGCAGCGGGCACGCGCGACTGCAAGACGGGCGCTGGCTGTTTGCGCCACAGGGTCGAGCGCTGACGCTCCTCACAGATCGGCTCATCGGTTCCCACCGGCACAAGTTTCTGCTCACCAGCCCGAGTTTGATGCGCAAAGCCCTCAGCGCTCAATTTGCCAAGAAGATTGCCAAACAGGCTACGCATGATCTGGCAAACACACATGCCAATGCCTCTGCAAAAACCGGTATTTCGACAGGCCAGAAACGCACCTTGGCCGCATCACTCGCCATGGTCTGTTTCGGCATCGTGGATGGTGGTGTGCTCTGGGCTTTGTGCTGCGCTTTGTTCAGCGGGGCAATCGCGTTTGGTGTGGTGATGCGGCTAGCCGGCATATTGCGTGCACTCGACAAGCCAAACCCGACAGCCCCACCCCTGCCCGATGGACTATTGCCGACCTACACGCTGCTTGTGCCGCTCTATCGAGAAGAAGTCGTGCTGGCGCAGCTGGTCGAAAGCCTGTCCGCGCTGGATTATCCAAGCGCAAAATGTGAGATTCTATTGCTCATTGAACAAGATGACGCACAAACGCGAGCCGTTCTTGACACCATTCACCTACCATCACATGCGCATGTCGTTCTCGTGCCGCCGGGCCACCCACGCACCAAACCGCGCGCGCTCAATGTTGGTCTGCTCTATGCGCGTGGCGACTGTCTTGTGGTCTATGATGCTGAAGACCGCCCCGAGCGCGATCAATTGCGCCGCGCGGCGGCCGCTTTTGCGCAAGGCGGCTCACGCCTTGCCTGCTTGCAAGCGTCGCTCGCCATCGACAATGCACGTGAGACATGGCTGACGCGGCTCTTCGCCGTGGATTATGCCAATCATTTTGATGTGCTGCATCAGGGCCACTCCAATTTGGGCCTGCCCTTACCCTTGGGTGGCACGTCCAATCATTTCCGCACCCAAGCGCTGCGCGATATTGGCGGCTGGGATGCATGGAATGTCACTGAAGATGCGGATCTGGGTCTGCGATTGGCGCGCTTTGGCTATGCGAGCCGCATGTTGGCATCCACGACCTGGGAAGAAGCGCCGATCAACCTCTCAACATGGCTGCCGCAACGCCGCCGCTGGATGAAGGGCTGGATGCAGACATTTCTTACCCACACACACCACCCTTTGGCACTGGTGCAAGAGGTTGGCATTTTGCGCGCGGCGCATATTCTGGCTTTGCTGATTGCCAATACGTTCGGACCACTGGTTGGAACATGGTTGACCATTTACGTGCTTTGGCACGCTTGGCTTGGCGATCTGCTCAGCGCGAGCGTTAGCTGGAGCGGCTTTGCTGTTGATTTATGTTGGGCGATTCTGGCCACAGTCGGCTTTGTGTCGATGCTGGTCCCCACGCTGATGGGGATCCACCGGCGACATTTATGGAGCTCGCTGCCGTGGCTTGCCTTGCGGGGTGTTTACTGGCTGTGCATGTCGGTTGCAGGAGTTCAGGCGCTGATTGAAATCAGCCACAATCCGTTCCACTGGTCGAAGACGCCGCACGGCGTCAGCAAAGATCGCGGGCCAGCTCGCCCATAAAGGCAAGTCCCGCGATCATTTGCTCTTCGGAGATAAACTCATCCGGCTGGTGCGCCTGATCAATCGAGCCCGGACCGCAAACAACGGTTGGAACAGAAGCCGCCTGAAAACGCCCGCCCTCTGTGGCAAAGGCGACAGCATGGGTGCGGTTGGAGCGCGTCAGTCGCAGCGCAATCTGCTCCGCGGCAGAACCGGGCTCTGGTGCCAGCCCTGGCACTTTGATCTCGACCTGCGTGACAATATCAGCTTCAGGCGCAGTGATGCGCATGTTCGGCAAGACAACGCCCTGCGCATAGGCTTCAAATCGTTCATAGGCAGCGTCTAACGGGACACCGGGCAGTGCACGGAACTCCCAATGGAAGGAGCATTCCCGCGCCATAATGTTGCGCGCTGTGCCACCCGAAATCGTGCCCACATGCACAGTTGAGACAGGTGGATCAAAACGTTCAGCCGCCAAGCCCTGTGCGCCGATCTCCTCGCCAATGCGGTAGAGTTCACTCACAAGCGCACAAGCGGCCTGCACTGCGCTCGCCCCGAGTGCCGGCTTGGAAGAATGTGCCTCGCGCCCTGTGACAATGGTGCGATAGGTAGCCACAGCCTTATGCGCATCAACCACCTGCATCATCGTCGGCTCGCCCACAATCACCGCACGCGGGCGCGGCAGATCGTGACCAAAGCGCGCGATTGTATCGACCGGGCCAAGACAGGTTGTTTCTTCATCATAAGACAGCAGGAAATGTAACGGCGCTTTCAGCGGCATCTCTTTCCAGTGCGGCAGACCAGCGAGCACAAGCGCATCAAATCCCTTCATGTCACAAGCGCCACGCGCATAAAGACGCCCCTCCGCACGACGCAAATGAAACGGATTGCTTGTCCAGTTTTGTCCAGCCACCGGCACCACGTCGGAATGGCCAGACAGGACGATGCCGCCATCAACCATCGGACCGACAGTTGCAAACAGCGCGGCTTTATCACCCTCTGAATTGGGAACGCGCACACACGCAATGTTATGGCGCGCAAGATAGGCCTCGACCCAGTCGACCAGCGGTAGATTGCTCTTTGAGCTCTCCGTGTCGAAGGCCACCAGATGCGCCAGAATATTGATGGCCTCTTCCAGACGGGCATTTGGCTCGACCCGGGACATGTCAGTTCAGCACGCGCTTGGCAAAGGGCGAGTCGAGCGAGAAGGCCGGAATCTCGGCTTTGAACGGGTTGCCAGCTGCATCGAGCATTTGATAGCTGCCCACCATAATGCCAGACGGCGTGGTCAACGGGCAGCCGGACGTGTAGCGATAACTCTCGCCCGGCGGGATCATGGGCTGTTCACCGACAACGCCGGGGCCCTGCACTTCCTCGACCACGCCATTGCCATCGGTGATGATCCAATGGCGAGCGATCAGCTGCACGCTTTCGCGCCCGAGATTGGTGATCTCAATCGTATAGGCCCAGAAGAACTGGCCTTCGTCGGGCTCGGACCGGTCCGCCAAAAATTGCGGCATGACAACGATCTGGATATCGCGGGTGATGGCTTTATACATGACCTGACTGTGCCCCAAACAGACCCATGGCGTCGAGCCTTGTTCAGGCTTAAATAGTGACAAAATGAGTACTGAAACACCCGAGGAATGCAGAAAAAATGAGCGCCGGTCCCAATATCGTCATCCGCCCTGCCCAAAGCGACGATGCCGCCGCCGCCACCACTCTGGTGCGTCGCTCCATTGCCGAGCTCTGCCAAGCCGATCATCACAATATGGCGCCCATCATCGAGGGCATGCTGATCAACAAGACACAGGACAATATATCAGCCTGGATTGCCACCCCGGGCTCGTATTTCTTCGTCGCTGAAGTGGGTCCGATTCTGGCCGGTGTGGGTGCCCTGACGGGCGATGGCGAAATCACGCTGCTCTATGTCGCGCCCGACTTCCGTTATCAGGGGGTCAGCAAAGCGTTGATCGTCACTCTGGAGAACAAGGCGCGTGAATTGGGGTTGCCCACCTGCGCATTGGTCTCGACCGACACCGCGCAACGCTTTTTTGCAGCGCGCGGCTACGCAGGCTATGACAAGGATGAAGACGATTTCGGCATGGATGCGACATCCATGACCAAAACGCTCTGATCACATCTGGCGGAGAATCTCGCGCGCCACAGCCTCGGGCGGCTGCTGCAGATTGAGCGCGTTCACAAAACGGCCCTGCTTATCCATCAGATAGATAATGGCTGAATGGTCCATAGAATATTCGCCATTGTCTTGTGGGACTTTTTTGGCATAAACGCGAAAAGCCTTGAGCGCTGCATCAATCTCTTCGCGCGTGCCCGACAGGCCTGAAATACGCGGATCAAAGCTCGACAGATAATCTTTCAGACTGGCCGGCGTATCGCGCTCGGGATCAACCGTAACGAAAACAGCAGAAACCTTTTTATCGGCCGGAATGCGCTTCAACACCTCGGTCATTTCAAACAAGGTTGTCGGGCATACATCCGGGCAATGCGTATAGCCGAAAAACATCACCACCGGCCCACCCTTGTAGGTGGCCTCATTCACACGCACGCCATTCTGATTGACGAGCTGGAACGGCCCGCCAATGGCAGAGGCGCGCGGCGATTCATTTGCGTGTTGCGCCACAATGAACAGTGCCACGCCCACCAGCGACACAAAACCAAGGGCCAGAATGATAATCGGCAGGATGAGTTTTTTCTGCTGCGGTGTCATGGATTAAAAACAGCCTTGCAGGGTGGCCAGCGTGTCAAAGAAAATCACGGGACCAAAATGCCACCACAGGAGGCCCGCGGCTGCGACAAGAAAAGCAAAGCCAATGGCCGCCATTTGCCAAATGATGCGTGCCAGCTCGCCATCGCTGGCAGCGAACGTGTCGGGGCTCATGTCGCTTGGCTGTGTCATGGGGGCATTATAGGGCAAGGCCCGCCGCTTTGCACCAGACTCAATGCCGCCGGGCAACGAAAAAGGCTGGCGCCAAGGTCAAGATGATTGTCCCGGCAATGAAGAGAAACGGCCCGCGCAAGGCGCCATGGTCAAGCATCGCACCGATCACCGGCGGGGCGATCAGCGCACCCAGATCAAGCCCCGAATAGACAAAGCCAAACACCCGCCCCTCGGACCCCTTGGGACAGGCCGCACGCACCAACATATCGCGCGAGGGAATAGTCATGCCGCCAAAAAAGCCTGTGCCCATAGCCGCCAGCATCAAAAGGGGTGCGGGCATGGCCACAAAGCCCATGGCCAGAACCAAAGTCACCATCGGCACAAGCCCGAAGCCGATGAGCTGGTCATGGCGCGCCACGCGATCTGCCAACCAACCGCCCGCAAGCGAGCCAATCGCATAGACCAAGAGATAAAAAGTCGTGATTGTGGTCGCCACTTGCAGCGACACGCCCTGCACCTGCGGCAGCAACGTCGGCAGGTAATTCTGCACGCCCGTGAAAGCCGTCGACAAAAGCGTGAAATAGATAAAGGCCATCAAAATACCAGCCGACAGAAACAATTGCAGACTGGAGCTGCGTTCCTGTGTCTCGCGCGGCTTGCTAAGATGGGGCAAGACCAGATCTGTTTTGTCGATTGCAACAACAGCCGCGCAAGCCAGTCCCATTACCCCAGCGATCACCAAAGCCGTGCGCCAATCAAATACATGTGCCAGAAACGTCATGCTGACGGGTGCCGCCGCCCAGCCCAATGTGCCCATGACCGTGTGAACAGAATAGGCCCGCGCCATGCGCGCCGAACTGATGCGGCCTGTGAGCACCGAATAATCCGCCGGATGATAGACGCTGTTGCCAATGCCGCCAATCAAGGCCAGCACATAAAGCATCCAAACAGAAGGCACCACGCCCATCAGCAGAATGGACCCCGCCAGCAAAGCCATGCCCGCTGGCAAAACCACATGCGCCCCGATGCGATCAACGACAAAACCAGCGACAATCTGAAACAGGCCAGAGCCTGCAAAAAACACCGCCATCAACAGGCCAAGCTCGGTGTAAGTCACGCCCAGACTTTCGCGCATCAGCGGAAACAGCGGCGGTAGAACGAGCTGGAAATAATGCGAGGTAAAATGCGCACCGCCCACGACACTCATGATGCGCAGGTCAGATGATGGTCGGGGAAAAGCGAGATCAGTCATCATTCTGCAATGCGCGAGGGGCGCGCTTTCGTCAAGCGCCCTACCCTTGCTGAAGGAGCGACTCCTTTGCTATAATGGCCTTACGTGATGCGGGCGTAGTTCAATGGTAGAACGGAAGCTTCCCAAGCTTCATACGAGGGTTCGATTCCCTTCGCCCGCTCCAATCACCGCACCAAAACCTCGTTCTTCTTGTATTGCCGGACTGCGTCCGGACAAGGGTTAGATTCCCTTCGCCCGCTCCAATCACCCCCCGCGATACATGATCGGCAGGCGCAGGTTTGAAAACTTGGTGTCGAGATGTTCGATTTCGAGGTGGTGGTGGTTGGGCGCGCTGGGCTTGTAGATCGCAAAGGTCTTAGCCAGACCAAGTGTGGCTGCGCTTTCCAGAGGCGACACGAAGGAACAATCCTGATCCCCGAAATGCGGCTGCGCCATCCAATAAGCAAGCTGCTCGGCACTCAGAGCGAAAAAGCCGGAATGCGGATTGCGGGCGCGTGCAAAATGCAGCGGGCCGAAATCGCTCTCATGAACGAGAGCGGGCTGGCTATCAGGAACCAAAGACCACAATCCGTCGACAAGGCCAGGACGCAGATCGCCGTCAATATAGGTCTTGAGCCGCCACGCTTGCGGATTGATCTCATAGCGATTGGGCTGCAACAGCCGACGTGCGCCAAACACCCGATGGAAGGCTGCAAGTTTTTGAAACAAGGATGGATCATGTAGCAAAAGGTCGTCTTCCGAATAGACGAACCAATCATAATGTCCTTGGCGCTCAGCCATCAATTGATGCACACCAAAGGGCAGCATGCGTGGATTGGCAAGCTGTGTGTTCACAAGCCCAATCCCCAATCCACGCTGCATGTTCTCGTCGACCAGATGGTCTTCGCCGTGAGTGAGCACAATAATATCCAGCCCGACAGATGTCGGATGCAGCTCGGTCATTTTCTGCCCGATATCGAGACTGGCACTTTCTGAGAAATGCGCCCGCCATGCCATCAGCACACGGGCCAACGCCTGTTGGCGCTGGTCGCGCTTGCGCGCATCGACGGAGGAATAGGCGGGGTTTGCCTCGGCTTTGAAATAATGCGCCACAACGAGACAAATGCGCATATTAGCGCCCTGCGATGACATGACGGAACCAGGAAATAGTCTCGCCCAACCCTTCAGCAAGTTGGACTTTAGGCTCCCACTGAAGCGTATTGCGCGCCAAGGAAATATCGGGCTGGCGCTGTTTGGGATCATCCTGCGGCAGTGGCAGAAAAACGATTTTACTGGCCGAACCCGTCAACCGCAAAACTTCTTGCGCCAATTCCAGCATGGTGAATTCGCAAGGATTGCCCAGATTGATCGGGCCGGTGACTTCATCAGCTGTTTGCATCAGCGCCAATATGGCGTCCAGTAGATCATCAACATAGCAAAAGGATCGCGTCTGCGAGCCATCGCCAAAAATCGTGATGTCAGCCCCACGCAAAGCCTGCACGATGAAATTCGACACCACACGACCATCGTCCGGGTGCATGCGCGGGCCATAGGTATTGAAAATCCGTGCCACTTTGATGCGCAGTTGATGCTGTCGGTGATAATCGAAAAATAATGTTTCTGCGCAGCGCTTGCCTTCATCATAACAAGAGCGAGGTCCGACCGGATTGACACGCCCCCAATAGCCCTCTGTCTGGGGATGCACTTCAGGATCGCCATAGACTTCGCTGGTGCTGGCCTGAAAGATTTTGGCGCCCAGGCGCTTCGCCAATCCCAGCATGTTGATCGCACCATGCACGCTGGTCTTGGTCGTCTGCACAGGATCATACTGGTAATGAATGGGCGAGGCCGGACAGGCGAGATTATAAATCTCATCAACCTCGACAAAGAGCGGAAACGTCACATCGTGTCGCATCAGCTCGAAGCGCTTATTGCCAAGCAAATGCTCGACATTGCGCCGCGCGCCTGTAAAAAAATTATCGACACACAGAACCTCATGCCCCGCTACAATCAGCCGGTCGCACAGATGTGAGCCTAAAAAACCCGCGCCACCTGTGACAAGCACACGACGCTCAACATTTAAAAATGATTTCATTGCCAAAACCAATTGCCTTTCAGATGCCAATAGCATGTCGGCCCCAACGCTCCAAGCGCGGGGTGATGGTGACAGTATGGCTGAGGCCCGTCATCGCGAGCCCAAGGTGAAGCAATCCAGCATCAAACAGGCATCCCACCAAACGGAAAGCTACCCGCTGTCTCCCATGGCCCGCCACGATAGTGCCAGAGGTCGAGCCCCTGAATTTCAAAACGGAATGGCTCAAATACCGACTGCAGCGCATCAAAGGTCTGGCGGGCATGGGCGGGCGTGACTTTGTTCTGCACCGTCACATGCGGATTGAAGCGCTGGCGGTCCTGCGGGATCAAAACCTCGCGCCAGCTGGTGGCTATGCCCGTATGGAGCGCCACCAGCGCGGCCGCCTCGACCACCACGGCCACGCCATTGCCGGTGAAGCGCAAGCCACTGGCAGCCGCCTCAAAAGGCTCGGCCTGCCAGCAGCGCTCGGCCAGTTCGTCCTCGATCTCGGCCAGCTGGGCCCCCGGCAGGGCGTGGAAGAGCGTCAAATGAGCGGGAATCATGTTCCGGGCAGGCGGAAAATAAGCTTTACGCAGGCGATCGAAATAGCCCTGCGCGTCCGCCTCCACGCGGGCGGTCAGTATCAGTGGCGCCAAGCCTTTGTCGCTTCCATAAAAATCGCTCAACCGTAACCCCTCACCCAGACAAGATCACTTTTTTCAGCCTCTAATGCGCCAAACTGCAAGTCGCATATTGGAGACAGACGCAAAAGCTGACAGGATAGTGACCGAACGGGGTAAATGACCCCGGTTAATAAGAGGAGGATAACGTGGCGAAACGCATCGAGCTGAAC
>CAINNX010000105.1 GCA_903851305.1 uncultured Hyphomicrobiales bacterium
ATCTTGCGCCTTCGCGCTTCGCGGTCTGTCATGAGTCCGGCACTCGTACTGATGATCCGGGTGGCAAGGCCACTTCGGACTGGTTTCAGATCGCTGACCGGCTTGTATACACGAAGACCGGGTTTGCTAACGCGTGCGATGTGGTTGATAAGGGGCTTGCGCTTACTGTCGTAGCGCAGATGCACCTTGATGGTGGGGAACTTCGTCTCGTTGGAGATTTCGTGACCGGTGATGTAACCCTCGGCCTCTAGAATCTTTACGATTTCTACTTTGATTGTGCTGTGCGGAACGTCAACGCTTACGTGATGGGCTTGGCAGCCGTTACGAATGCGCGTCAGAAGGTCCGCGATTGGATCGCTGTGCATTGTTGATTAACCTCCTGAATTCCTACCAGCTCGCTTTCTTCACGCCAGGCAATTCGCCCTTATGCGCTTTCTCGCGAAGACAGATTCGGCAGATGCCGAAAAATCGATAGTAGCCGCTGTCGCGTCCACAGAGCGAGCAGCGATTGTAAGCGCGAACTTTGAATTTCGGCTTTTTCTTTTGTTTTTCAATCAGAGATTGCTTTGCCATAGTTTTTCCCGCCGTTGTCGGACAGGTACGTGGCTTCTGTTGGCTGAAGAAACCCGCCTGATCCGTGGTTAGGCTGTAGATGCCGCCGCATATAGCGGGCAGCAACGCGGGAGTATACCCTCACCGCGCAGCGTGTGCGGAACTTGACACACCTCGCCTTATAATGAAAGGGTGAGCGGTTCGAGTCAGCGATCGCGCGTCCTTGCTGTTGTTGCCCCTATTATCTTTTGGGCGATATTCTTTGCGGGCAGCGCATGGCTGATCTTCAGCTACAGAAGCCAATCGTCACATTTTTACTTTAAGGACCAAACCATTGATACGAAACTCGCGGCGGCCTTAGAGAGCGGCTTCCGCTCGCTAGTGACCACCTGCATATTTATGTCCGTTCTGCCATTGACCGTCACCTATGGGTGCGTGAAGATGTGGAAGGGAACTCAAACCCACGGGAGGACTTAGTCGAAGTTGCCTTGTACTCCACCCAGAGGGAACTGACTGAATAACTAGTTTCGCAAAACGAAACGCAAATTGACAGTTTCAACCGCCCGGCTACATATAAGTAGTCTCACTCGGATCATCAAGAGCGGCTTGTTGGAGCCGAGCTTCAATCCCCAGCATCAACAGACAATCTTCATGAAGGTCAGGGATATTCTGGATATGTTGAGGGAGGACGGTGAGACCGTGCCTCAACCCACAACGATGGTATTGCAACTGTCTGCCTGAGTGGAAGTAATAGCAGTCGGCTTATCAACCGACCGAGATTACTTGTCCTTCTTTGCGATCTCTTTCTGAACCGTTTTGAACCAGCAGTAGCCAGCGGTTCCGACGAGAACGGCGCCGAGGATGAACCAGGGCCACGATGTCTTGGCCGCGCGCCAGATGGCTGCTCCGTACCAGAGAACACCGATTCCACCGATGGAGCTAAAAATCGCCATGACCTTTAGGTACGGCGACTCAAACTCTTCCTGCAAGTAGTACGGCACGCCTGGTGCCTTGTCGTCGCAGTATTCGTCGACAAGCTTTGTAGCTTCGGCAATCGGAATTCCGAAAGTGGAAAAGACAAGCTGGGACAGCTTTTGCCGCGACGTCGGTATCCGATCGTCGTTCATCTTTGCGATTTCG
>CAINNX010000106.1 GCA_903851305.1 uncultured Hyphomicrobiales bacterium
CCCTCTGGATGACGCATGGCCAAGGAAAAGTTTTCACGCACGAAGCCGCATTGCAACATCGGCACGATTGGTCACGTTGACCATGGCAAGACGTCGCTGACAGCGGCGATCACCAAGGTTTTGGCTGAATCGGGCGGCGCTTCGTTCACCGCTTACGATCAGATCGACAAGGCGCCTGAAGAAAAGGCTCGTGGCATCACGATTTCGACGGCGCACGTCGAATATGAAACCAAGAACCGCCACTATGCGCACGTCGATTGCCCCGGCCACGCCGACTATGTGAAGAACATGATCACCGGTGCGGCGCAGATGGACGGCGCGATTCTGGTTGTGTCGGCTGCAGACGGCCCGATGCCCCAGACCCGCGAACACATTCTTCTGGCTCGCCAGGTTGGCGTTCCCGCGCTGGTTGTCTTCCTGAACAAGGTCGACATGGTTGATGATCCGGAATTGCTCGAGCTCGTTGAACTCGAAGTTCGCGAATTGCTGTCGAAGTATGAATTCCCGGGCGATGATATTCCGATCACCAAGGGCTCGGCTTTGTGCGCGCTCGAAGATCGCTTGCCGGAAATCGGCCATGACGCCGTTTTGAAGCTGATGGAAACGGTTGACGCCTATATTCCGCAGCCGGAACGCCCGATTGACCAGCCCTTCCTGATGCCGGTTGAAGACGTGTTCTCGATTTCGGGTCGCGGCACGGTTGTCACGGGTCGTGTTGAGCGCGGCATCGTCAAGGTTGGCGAAGAAATCGAAGTCGTGGGCTTGAAGCCGACCATCAAGACGACCGTCACGGGCGTTGAAATGTTCCGCAAGCTGCTTGATCAGGGTCAGGCTGGCGACAACGTTGGTTGCTTGCTGCGTGGCACGAAGCGTGAAGACGTGGAGCGCGGCCAGGTGCTGTGCAAGCCGGCTTCCGTGAAGCCGCACACGAAGTTCAAGGCTGAGGCCTACATTCTGACGAAGGATGAAGGTGGCCGCCATACGCCGTTCTTCACCAACTATCGTCCCCAGTTCTACTTCCGCACGACGGACGTGACGGGCATCGTGACCTTGCCGGAAGGCACGGAAATGGTGATGCCGGGCGATAACATTGCGATGGAAGTCGCCTTGATCGTTCCGATCGCGATGGAAGAAAAGCTGCGCTTTGCTATCCGCGAAGGCGGCCGCACGGTTGGTGCTGGCGTCGTTGCGTCCATCATCGAGTAAGCTTTCAACCTCATGTGTTGAATCAAGGGGCGCCTTCGGGTGCCCCTTTTGTTTTGAGAAAGTTTGAGTCGTCTGAAGCAATTGAATGGAAAGCCTCAAGTTCTGATTCAGGATGAAGATGGGTCGTCCTTCTCCCGCCGGCGGGAGAAGGTGGCCGCCGGAGGCAGTCGGATGAGGGTCACGCAACACCACTAACCCTCACCCGGCTCCTGCGGAGCCACCTTCTCCCGCTGAGCGGGAGAGGGAAGAAGCATCACCTTTCCCCTTGCAATCGTCGCCGCCCTTTGGCATGAGAGCCGGGCTGGGCGGAAGCTCAGTCCATAGAGAGCTAGGGGCTTAGCTCAGCTGGTTAGAGCGGCGGTCTCCAAAACCGCAGGTCGAGAGTTCGAATCCCTCAGCCCCTGCCATCTCTTTTTCTGTCATCTGCGGACGCGTGAAAAACCCCTTGCCGGGGTCGCCCCGCTTTGGCTATAAGCTCCTCTATAAGTGGCGCGCGGCCTTGACGGTCCCGCGCCGCGATTGTTTTGGGCAGGCCACTTTTCCACTCTGGGGGAGGGGCCAGCATACCGGGTGAGGGCCATGGCCAATCCGTTTGAATTCATCCAGCAGGTGCGCGCCGAGGCCTCCAAGGTCACTTGGCCGTCGCGCCGCGAGACTTTGATCACGACCGGTCTCGTGATTCTCATGGTGCTGGTCGCCAGCATTTTCTTCGTTTCCGTCGATCAGGCGATCCGCCTGATTGTCGCCTTCATCATGTCTCTGGGACACTGATATGAGCAAGCGCTGGTACATCGTTCACGCTTATTCGAACTTCGAAAAGAAGGTCGCGGACTCGATCCGCGAATATGCCACCCAGCGCGGTCTTGCCGACAAGTTCGACGAGATTCTCGTGCCCACCGAACAGGTCGTGGAAGTGCGTCGTGGCCGCAAGGTCAATTCGGAACGCAAGTTCTTCCCGGGCTACGTGTTGGTGAAATGCGATCTGACAGATGACGTCTACCATCTGATCAAGAACACTCCGAAAGTCACAGGCTTCTTGGGCGCCGACAAAAAGCCGATGCCGATTTCGGATGCCGAAGCCGACCGCATCAAGGGTCAGGTGCAGGAGGGTGTCGAACATCCCAAGCCTTCGATCCATTTCGAGATCGGCGAAACCGTGCGCGTGGCCGATGGCCCGTTCGCGTCTTTCAACGGTATCGTGGAAGAAGTCGACGAAGACCGTTCGCGCGTCAAAGTCGCCGTGTCGATCTTCGGCCGCGCCACTCCGGTCGAACTGGAATATGCGCAGGTCGAGAAGGTCTGAAGACTTTCGTTCATTTGTTCCATTGAAAATGGCGACCTCCGGGTCGCCTTTTTTATTGGCAGAGCTGCCCGCTTTCTAGCGGAATTCTTGCTGCTTTTTTCGTTGCTCATTGATCAAAAAAGGAAAATTTTGAGACTGAGCCTGAGTGCCTGAAATGGGTCTTGAGTCTTTTTTGATCTGGCGAAAATCTTTTACGCAACGTAATATTTGAGCGATTTCCATTTATTTTTTAATCGATGCGTATCTGTCGGTATCGCTCATTTTTTATTTTTGAAGGATTTTCTTGATGGCCAAGACCACGACCGTCACGCCAACGCCAGTCACTTTTGCAATTACGCCTGCTGGCACGAACAACGCTGACAATCGAACACTGGATCTCGCTACCATCTATGCTTTGCATAAAAATGCCAACCTGATGACATATGACGCATTGGGTGGAGCCGACAGGGTCTTCGTCCAAGGTTACGCAGGATGCAGTGTCAGCGTCTCTGGTGGCAATGAAAATGATTACATCAACTTCACTCTGGGCACATCACCGAAGCCTTCAACACCCGCGCGCGTCAGTCTTTATGGTGGCGCAGGAAACGACACGATCTTGGTCTTGGGCGGTTTTAACATTGGCTCTGGCACTTCAATTTCAGCCGGTGTCGTTGCAGATGGCGGCGATGGCGACGACACGATTACAATCGTATCAGGCGCTGGCTTTCGCACTGATGCCAGCGGTGGTGCTGGTAATGATACAATCACAGCAGGGAATGGTAACGACAACCTGAGTGGCGGTGCTGGCAATGACTCGATTTTCGGTGGTGCGGGAAACGATACG
Source organism: uncultured Hyphomicrobiales bacterium (assembly GCA_903851305.1). Classification (GTDB taxonomy): domain Bacteria; phylum Pseudomonadota; class Alphaproteobacteria; order Rhizobiales; family Beijerinckiaceae; genus Terripilifer. Next base: position 3,333 of record CAINNX010000106.1, read on the forward strand.
CTGTGGGGTAACACTGGCCGTGATACGTTAAGTGGCGGCGATGGTGACGACAGGATTTACGCATCTTCGGACGCGGGCTTTGCTTACGGTGGCAATGGAAACGACTTAATTTTTGCGGGCACAGGTGGCGGAACTCTGTTTGGAAACGCCGGCAACGACACCTTGTATGGGGGCGTGGGCGTTAACTACCTTTATGCCGCTGATGGCTCCAGTAACTCAAGCGAAAGAAATTATTTGGTCGGCGGCCGCGCAGATGACTTTCTCGACGGTGGAGCAGGCGCCGATACTCTGGATGGTGGTTTGGGCAAGGACATGCTCTTTGGCGAAGGTGGGAATGACAGTCTCGTCGGCGGCGATGGCAATGACATCGTTTATGGCGGATTTGGCAATGATACGATCAAAGGCGATGCCGGCGACGACGACCTTCGTGGCCATGACGGTTCTGACAATGTGTCGGGCGGTGACGGGAACGATACGATCTGGGGCGCTGATCGAGATGAGGGTCGCTATGAGCTTTCCTCGAATACGTTGTCCGGCGATGCTGGTAATGATGTGATTTTTGGTGGCACGGGCAGTGACTCTATCGATGGCGGAGTCGGAAACGATCTGATTTATGGCGATGAAAGCACTGTGCCTGGTCTCGTTGGTGGCGATGACACCATTACTGGCGGCCTTGGTTCCGATACGATCTATGGCGGCGCAGGCAATGACATAATCTGGGCCTATCTCTCGTTAAATGCACAGGAGACATCCGCAAATATACTATACGGAAACGAGGGAAACGACAGTCTTGCAGGAGGCAATGGCGCTGATAGTATTTTTGGCGGTGCTGACAACGACATGATCGACTCGCGAGTTGGTGCTGACAGTGTGGATGGTGGTTCTGGCAATGATTCAATTTGGGGTGGCACCGGAAGCGACACTGTGCTGGGCGGTGATGGAAATGATTTGATCTACGGATTTGTGAATCCTAGCAACCAAACAAGCCTAACGCCTGAGGCCGATGGAAATTCGCTGTCTGGTGATGCCGGGAATGACTCGCTTTATGGCAGTGGTGGCGCGGACACCTTGCTTGGCGGCGCCGAAAATGATTCACTTTGGGGCGATGCCGGAAATGACATTCTTTATGGCGGAACCGGCAATGACTCACTCAACGGCGGCGATGGTGATGACACGCTTTATGGAGATGGCGGGGCCAATGTTCTGACGGGTGGTTCAGGCAAAGATCGCTTCGTGCTCACGCAATCTGCAAGCGGATCGTCTGTTACAGATTTTGTGCGTGGTGACGATACGATCGACATTTCGGCGATCGACAAAAGCTACACGACGAAGTTGGCAGTGAGCGGAGGAGTTTCAACTCTCACGTTTACCTCGCCCAAGGACAATATAGTTCAAGCGACCTTCACGTTTACGGGAAGTTTGACAATGAATGACTTCACGCGTTTCTAAAACTCGTAACCATCAAGGCGGCCTTCGGGCCGCCTTTCGCCGATGTCGAGATCAAGGCCTATGCTGCGCCAGCTGTTGTGCTGTCTGGCTTTACATTCGAGATGGTTCGGCTAGAGACAATTTATCGAGACCCCATCAAAACCGCGCGCTGGGATGTGATGCTTGCTTAAGCCTTGGGCTATCCGCTCGCCTCGCTCGTGCGCTGCCTTGATTCGAAGACTGGCCGGCACCATAGGTTTGTTTTCGAGAGCAGGCCTAATCATCGCCTCGCCTGAGGAGGCCGAGCGGGTGTGTCACCCCAGGCCACAGTCGTGAGGGGCGGGACAAGTCGTCATCTTGTTATGTCGGGGAGGGGCTTTTTTGCGCGTTTCCCCCTTCCCATTCTCCCCGGCGCCTAGTATAGAACCCGCTTCGCCGTGGGAGGCGTGCCCGGTTTTGCCGCCGGGAACCCATGCCCGACCACGAACTGCAACCGCCCGGCAACGGACCCTTTGGGGCCCGCTGAAGGGTGTTTTTGGAGCAGCCACTATGGCAAAGAAGATTGCCGGCTATGTGAAGCTTCAGGTTCCGGCTGGTGCCGCGAATCCGTCGCCTCCGATCGGCCCCGCGCTGGGTCAGCGCGGCCTCAACATCATGGAATTCTGCAAGGCGTTCAACGCCAAGACAGCCAATATGGAAAAGGGGACTCCAATCCCCGTGATCATTACGGCTTTTCAGGATCGCTCCTTCACTTTCGAGATGAAGCAGCCTCCGGTGACCTTCTGGCTGAAGAAGGCTGCCAATCTTAAGCTCGGCAAGAAGCCGGCTTCGGGTTCGAAGACCCCAGGCCGCGGCTTCGTCGGTAAAGTGACGTCAGCTCAGGTTCGCGAGATCGCCGAAAAGAAAATGGTCGATCTCAATTGCCACACGGTCGAAGCCGCTATGGCAATGATCGAAGGCTCCGCCCGTTCGATGGGCCTCGAGGTGGTGGGATAATCAGCCATGGCACATATTGGAAAGCGCGTCGTTAAGGGACGCGACGGCATCGAGCGCACGAAGCTCTACGGTGTCGATTCAGCGGTGAAGCTCGTGAAAGAGCGCGCCAATGCGAAGTTTGACGAAACCGTCGAAATCGCGATGAACCTGGGTGTGGACCCCAAGCATGCCGACCAGATGGTCCGCGGCGTCGTGAACCTGCCGCATGGCACGGGTCGCGTTCTGCGCGTGGCTGTGTTCGCGCGTGGCGCCAAGGCTGATGAAGCCAAGGCTGCTGGTGCAGACATCGTCGGCGCCGAAGAGCTCGTCACCATCGTCCAGGGCGGCACGATCGATTTCGATCGCTGCATCGCGACCCCGGACATGATGCCGCTCGTTGGCCGTCTCGGTAAGGTTCTCGGCCCGCGTGGCATGATGCCCAACCCCAAGGTTGGCACCGTGACCATGGACGTGAAGTCGGCTGTGGCTGCCTCCAAGGGCGGCGCGGTTGAGTTTCGTGTCGAAAAGGCCGGCATCGTGCAGGGCTCGGTTGGCAAGGCTTCGTTCGGCGAAGCTCAGCTCATCGACAACATCAAGGCTTTCGTGGATGCGGTGGCCAAGGCCAAGCCGCAGGGCGCCAAGGGC
>CAINNX010000107.1 GCA_903851305.1 uncultured Hyphomicrobiales bacterium
CCGATCTTATAGTCCAACGGGAAAAATTGGGTCCATCTTGCCCAGCTCGCGCTTCCAAGGCATTCTGAACCAGCTAAAGCGAAGCATCCTCAAAAAGCTGGAATCAACGAGCAAGGGGATGGAGGGCTCCGGAGGCAACCGGAACCAATGAAAGGGGTCGCCTGCGGGCGAATGGGGTTTGATGAGCAAGACGACGGAAAGCCCGGCGAATGGTGCCGAGGACATTGTGTATCCGCAGGTGGTTCCCTTTGTGGGCGCGCATCTGGCCTGTTTGGGAGCAATCTGGAGTGGTGTGACCTGGCAAGCTGTGGTGCTTGGCATTGCACTCTACTGGCTGCGGATGTTTGGCATCACCGGCGGCTATCATCGTTATTTCTCTCACCGCACATATAAGTGCGGCCGCGCCTTCCAATTTTTCTTAGCCTTCATCGCGCAATCGAGCGCGCAAAAAAGTGTTTTGTGGTGGGGCGCCAAACATCGGCATCATCATCTCTATTCCGATACGGAAGAAGACATCCTTTCACCGCGCCACAAGGGGTTCATGTATTCCCATGTCGGCTGGATTTTCGCCAAGAAGAATGATTCCACCGATCTGGCCAAAATCGAAGATTTCGCGCGCTACCCGGAGCTGGAATGGCTGCACCGCTACGAACTCGCCCCCACCATTATCCTTGGCGTGCTGAGTTTTCTCATGGCTGGATGGAGCGGCCTGTTTGTCGGCTTTTTCTAGAGCACGGTGGCCTGTTATCACGCAACCTTCTGCATCAATTCGCTAGCCCATGTGCATGGCAAGAAGCGCTATGTGACGGGCGATGACAGCCGCAACAATTGGGTTCTGGCCTTTTTCACCATGGGCGAAGGTTGGCACAATAACCACCACGCCTATCAAGCCAGCGCACGCCAAGGCTTTCGCTGGTATGAATATGATTTCACCTATTACATCTTGCTTGGTCTGAAGCGCCTCGGTCTGGTTTATGATCTGGAAATGCCGCCGCAATCCGTGCTTAACAACGAGCACAAGCTGACAGCGCGCGTCATCAACAAAGCTGCTGCAGATTTGGTGGCCTCATTTGATGTGGAACAGATTGCGGCACACGTGCGTGCATCTCTGCCACACATTCCTGATGCAGCTGAATTGCAGGCTAAACTTGCCAGCCTTCAATTGCCGCATGTGCCCACACGTGATGAGGTCTCGGCAGCCGCCGCAGATGTTCTAGCGCGCACGCCCTCTATTGATGCAGTCATCGACCGGGCGCATGCGATGCTGCTCGAAAAACTCGGGCAGAAGCTAGCCAATGCTTGAAGAGACAGGCCGGGGTCTAACGCCCCGGCTTGATCGACGTGATCTCTTTCCAGAGCTGCGTCCATTTTTCGTCTTCATCCAGCAGTTTGGCTGAATCAACAAAATCGAGTTTCATGCCAGCAGGCAGAGCCTGCACTGTTTGATTGGTGGGCGTGAAATCACGCTCTTTCAAAATGTGCTGCGCATCCGACAACATGAATTCATAATAGAGCAAAGCCGCATTGGGATGAGGCGGACGGCGCGCGGCGCCAATGCCATTCACACGACCAACCGCTGGCGGAATGGTGAGCGCAGCAATAGGTGCGCCATCCTTGGCCAATTGCTCGACCTTGTAAGAAAAGACATTCAGAGACACCGGCACTTCGCCAGCCGCAACCAATGTGGTGATCAACGTATGGCCTTTTCGCACAGACAGACCCGCCGTGCGTGCAATGCGCCGGAAGGTCTCAATGCCCTTTTGCTCACCCATGGCGGTAACAACTGTTGCCAACCAATCGTAATCGGTTGCCTCGACCGTCAGCTTGCCTTGCCATTTGGGATCAGCAAACCCCTCATAGGTTGAGGGAATGTCTGAGGCTGGCACAGATTTGGTGTTGTACGCGCCGATGATAATATTGAGACGCTCACCAATCCATTCGCCATGATCCGGCACGGCTTGCGGCAAGAGATCCGCATGCAGAGATGACCAGATTTTCTGGAAAATATTTTCACGCCGGATCGCTTCCAGCGTCGGGCCATTGGCTTGCACGACATCGACGTCAAAGCGGCCTGCGCCATATTCTGTTTCAGCACGGCGGATCAATTCTTGCGGGCCCGCCCGCCAATAGCGCACTTTAATGCCATGCTTGTTTTCAAAGGCGCTAAAAATAGCTGACATGTCGTCGATGGGGGCTGACCCATAGACCGTCAACGTGCCTTCAATCTTGGCCGCTTTAAGAATGCGCTCGCCACGATCATGCGCACGATCCAGTGCGAGCTTAGCGAAATCAGTCGATTGCGCAAAGGCGCTCGGCGACAAAACCGAACAACCCAACGCGCCTGTAAAGGCGCGCCGGGAAAGTGCAGCTGTCATGCGCGCCATTTAGCGGAAAATCTCTTGATAGGTTTTGGCCCAACGGGGCATGCTCTGTTCGAGCTGCTCAGGTGAAATGAAAATGGCTTTGAACTTGCCATCCTCCGGACGCAGTGGCGGGTCCAGCGGCTTCACATTCGGATGCACAGGCAATTCACCCGCTTCTGCCAGAAGCTTCTGGCCTTCTTCAGACGTGACGAATTCCATGAACAACTTGGCCGCATTAGGCTTGGTTGTTGCCTTGGTGATGGAAATGGTAGCGATCACAGCCAGCGAGGTTTCCAAAGGCACCCAGGTGGTAGGTGCGCCAAGACCTGCGCTGATCGATGCGTGATTGTTGAAGATCTGCAAGGCAAGCGGATATTCGCCAGAGATCACCTGATCGAGCACTTGGCGACCAGAGGTCGCAACAGAGGCAACATTCTGCTTCGCCAAAGCTTTCAGATAATCCATGCCCTTCTCTTCGCCCATGGTGAGGAGCACTGTGCCCACAAAACCAGGCGCGGCTGACGCGGATGGCGTGGCATTCCAGACCATTTTACCTTTCCACTTGGGATCCAGAAGATCCGCATAGGTTTTGGGCGCGTCGGCCTTCTTCACCATTTCCGTGTTAATGCCGGGTGTCAGCACATAGAAATTGGACGCGACCCAATAGCCATTGGCATCGACAAATTGCTTGTCGAAATTGGCCGTATTGGGCGGCACCCATTGCATGATATGGCCTTCGCGCATCAGCATCACGCTGGTGGCTGTTCCATCGACCACATCAGCCAGAACTTTCCCGGCTTTGGCCTCGGTGCTGACTTTCAGCGCAATGTCCGTCGCATTGGCACGAAAATAATTGACCTTGATGCCGTATTTTTTCTCGAACGCGGAGATGGCCGGGCGCACATATTGGTTCACGATCTGCGTCGTGTACCAATTGATCTCGCCTTCTTTCTTGGCGGCATCAATCAAGGCCTGATCGGCAGCAAGCGCGCCATGGCATGTGACGGCACAGGTTACGGCCGCTGCCAGAAGAAATTTTTTCATTGTTACTCCCCTATCCGCTCATTCAACGGCGGTTTGATGTGAGATTAGACCGCTGCAGGACCGCGTCAATGGCGGCTCAGTCGATCCCGGGCATGAAAATCTCTTCGGGCTTCACAATCCGGGGAGAAAGCCCCTGCTCAAAGACATAGCGCCCGATGGCTGCCAACGTCGGGCGATTGGCCTCCAGCCCGTAGGCCCAGAAATCATGGCCGAAGACGCGCCAGTTTTCTTCGATATGATCGAGCAAGAAGGGCAGAGCGAGACGAAGCGCATCCGTGTCATAGAGCCCCTCCACCGCAAGATCACGCGCTTCAATCAGCGCATCGTAAAGACTCTTGGCAGCATGCGGATGCGCATCAATCACATCCGAACGCATGGCAATCGTGTGCATGATCGGAAAGATTTTGGTCTTCTGGTAATAAGCGATTTCGACCTCTTTGAAATTCGGCCATAGGCGCTTGCAATTGTCCGAGCCGTTCAAAAAGATTTTGGGCAGATAGATGGAGAAAAGCGCGTCGAGCTCGCCTGCTTCCATCATCGCTTCGAGCGTCTTGCCATCTGGCAAGAGTTCAAGTGTCACACCGGCTGGCGGTGTGAATGGAATAAGCGGGGCTTGGGTTGGGGCATCAAGCCCGCCCATGAACCAGTGCATATCAGCGGGCGCCACGCCATATTCATCCTGGATCATGCCCTTCATGAACACAGCCGCCGTCGAGCCCCATTGCGTTGTGCCGACACGCTTGCCGCGCAGGTCTTCGGGTTTTTTGATGCCGGAGCCCGGGCGAATGTAAATGCAGGAATGACGGAAGATTTTCGAGACCGCGACAGGGAGCGCGCGAAAAGTCGTATCACCACGTCCCAGCAAACTGACATAAGAAGCCAGCGACAATTCGGACGCGTGAAACTCTTTGTCTTCCAGCATGCGCGGAAACATCACGCGCGGGCGCAACATCTGCACATCCAGATCAATGCCCTGCGCCTTGACGCGACCATCAATCAACGGGCGCGTGCGGTCATAGTCCCAGCAAGCGAGCGTCAGTGGCAGATTGGACATGGTGCTTCCCCCGTTTTTATGGAGGCGATTTTAGTGAAGGTTTGCCTCAACGCAACTCCCCGTCATTGCGAGGAGCAAAGCGACGAAGCAATCCAGAAGGCCGCGCGTGAGGCCTCTGGATTGCTTCGCTGACGCTCGCAATGACGGCTATAAAATGATCGACACCGAGCCGAGCTGGCCCAGTTCATTCGCCTGAATGACAACCTTCTTTTCCTTGATCAGGAACGAGTCGTCCTTGCACACGAGCTTGTAGCGATAATTGCCGACATATTGGCCGACACGTTCATAACGACGATAGCGGTAGCAAATGTAATTGGCTGCCACTTCGACATTCTCACCATCCTGCGAGAGGATGCGGACATTGCCAACAATGCGTTGCGTGCGGGACTTTGGATATTCCGCATGGCAATTGGGATCGAGCACGCGAATGATGCGCTGGCGGATACGCTCGCGATCATCAGCTATAATGAACAGCGAATTGCGATAATCGCTGTCGAGTTCATCATTGGGCGGGATCAGATAATGGGCATCATCGGTGAGCAGCGCCTGCCACTCGTCCAAACGCCATTCATCCAACAGTGCCGCTTCATGGAACAGGAAGTCTTCGACCTCAGTGCGAGAGACTTTTTGCATTATTCAGCCCTCATCATCTTGTCCCAATGGCGCCAGAAGATGCGCAGGTGATGCTCATCCGAATTGAGCTGCTCACCTTCGCGGCCCATGCCTCGCGACATTTCCGACCAGCGATCATCTTCCCAATTGGCAAGACCTTGCTGCACCAGTTCCAGTGCTTCGACGTCATCGGGTGTGGCAAAGCCGCCCGGGCCATAGAAGGTGAGGAAGGCATCAAGACGGCGCGCGCGCGCGGCTTGTGTTTCTTCCACCGGGCCGAGGGCCCAAGCGGTCACCTGCATCTTGTTCACACCATCGGGGAAGAAAGTGCGGATGGTGACGGATGAACCGTCATTGATGACGAGGTTGGGGAAGATGACGAGATTGCGGTTGGTATTGGCGACGCGCTCAGCGCGCTCAGGTCCCAAACGCTCGATCAGCTCATGCTTGATCGCCGCCATTTCTTCTTTGGCATCTTCACCATAGAGCGAAATCCACGCCGCCACGGGGCGACCACGGAAGTTCACATTGTCGGTGGTGAAATGACCATTGCCCAATTCAATCGCCCAGCCTTTGGTTGGCAGGACGAGGCCCTTTTCCTTCGGCGGCTCAACCTTCACACCCGAATTCGACATGAAGTTGAGCCAGGTCGCATGGGTCGAGGGCAGATGATAATCATCGACCGAATTTTCGACCATCAGCTTCCAATTGGCGCCAACCGTATATTCCTGGGTGCCAGGCAGCACTTCCATCTGGTTGGTCGGCGACTGGTCGATGACGAGATCGAGATATTCGGTCGCTTTGCCCAGATAATCTGTCAGCGGCTCAATGTCGGGATTGAGCGTCATGAAATAAAAGTCGCGGTAGTTCTCGACCTTGGCGGGCTTTTTCAAAGCCAGCGTGTCCTTGTCGAAGGCCTCCGTATAGGCCTCATCACCCGGCACGCGCTGCAAGCCGCCATCATTGCCGTAAATCCAGCCGTGATAGACGCAGAAGAAGCGGCGCGCATTGCCCTTGCGATCCGTACACACCAGAGCGCCACGATGGCGGCAGGTGTTGAAGAGAATCTCAACCTCACCCTTCTGATTGCGCACGAAAATGACCGGGCGACCAGCCACGCGGCGAGTCACGAAATCGCCGGGCTTTTTCAGCTCCGAGCCGTGGCCCACATAGATCCAGCATTTGGCGAAAATCTTGCGCATTTCATCGCGCAAAATCTCATCCGACACGTGCACTTCGCGATCAAGGAGGAAGACCCCCTTTTCGGGATCGTCGACGACATAAGAACGGGGCATTGAGCACCTCTTGCCAAGCGTTTCCAGACCCAGTTTTGGGGCGCGCGAGGTCAAGTGTCAATCTCACAACGTGGGAATTGATCGAGATTTTTGCACCAAGAGCCTTGCCCGTAGCCCCCCGGCGGCCCTAAAAGGGCC
>CAINNX010000108.1 GCA_903851305.1 uncultured Hyphomicrobiales bacterium
CGACTGGCGTTCAAGACACCACACGAGCTTTTCAGTCAGTCGCTAAACCGCGTTGCACTTCGAATGTGAATCCAGGACTTGTAAGTTCGCCGCTTGGATGTGCTTCCAAGCCTCTGCTCGAAATTCGGGTTTGGTTCTTTTTGAAGGTTCCATGGCTCTCATTTTACGCTTGGAAAGCTTGGAGATATTTTAAGACATTTGGGTCGCATTGACGACTGGCAGATTAGCAGCGCACCGGAGGTCATTTGGTGGTGGCCAGACCCCACGAGGTGATCCGGTCATTATGTTGCTTGCTGGTCCCCGCAACAGCTGTTCACGGGCAGGCCGCCGCTTAAATAGCGCGGGAAGTCGGTTGACGATGAGCGGGGGACGCAAATGCAGACAGGCCTTGCGTCGGTCGAGATTGAAGCAGCGGATCGCATGTATTTGGCCGCCGTGCGCGATACAATGGATGTGCTCAAGCGAGACGAAAAAGTCTCATGCGAAACACAGCTGCTGGGCAAACGTAATTGTTGCCTTGCAGGCGGCGTCGCGCCTGTTCAATTCAGTTGGCGGTCGCGCACTCATTCTCGACAATAAGACGAAGCATCAGTTTTGCGATTGTTTTGCTGCTTTCGCGCATCACTTGCTCTCGTTTGTGCCGTGCCGGTTGCTCCTCGCGCGCGACCGGCCGGCGCTCATGTGATCTTGAACATTCCCTGTGTGTCGAGTTCAGCGAAAATCTCGGCACATAGGCTTGAGACAAGCTTGACTGCCGGCGGCTTTTGCCGCGACCGGGCCGTCGCGATGACCAGTTTGCGCTTCATGCTGTCATCAAGAATGCGATAGATCTTGAAAAGCCCCATGAGATATTCACGACGGCAGAATGAATAGGGCAGGATTGTCGCGCACTGGTTCTCCTGCACCAGCACGCGCAGCGCTTCCAGGCTGTTGATGACAGCCTTGATATTCAGATGCGCCTCTTTCGAGGTCATCAATTTCTGCATGATCAATTGAATTGTATGCGTCAGCACCAGCGGTAGGCGTGAGAGATTTTGCCAATCGACGATCTCGCCTGCAATGCCTGTGGATTGCGGGCCCGTGACAAGAACCATTTCCTCCCGCGCGACCTCGGTGCGAGCGAGCAGCCTGTTCTTGGTCATGTCGGCAAGAATGCCGAGATCCACATGGCCGTTCAGAATCAATTCCGGTAGCGCAAGGCTGCCGCGCTGCTCGATCTTGAGCTGAATCTGCGGATAGGCGGCTACCGCGGAAATCAATTTCGGCAGAATAACAGGACATAACGTTGGCGTGATGCCGAGCATCACCGTGCCGCGCGGAGTGATTTCCTGCGCCACCACATCGTCGCGCAATTGATCAATGTCCTGCAGAATGCGCGCCGCACCTTCCAATAGGCGCTCTCCGGCCTCGGTCAGGCGGACGCCACGGTTGACCCGGGCAAAGAGCTTCACTCCAAGATCTGCCTCAAGGCCGTGAATGCGTCGCGTCAGCGAGGGCTGCGCCTGATGCAGCAATTCCGCCGCATGAGTGATGCTGCCCAATTCCGCGATTTTGATGAAGGAGCGAAGACTGATGAGATCCATGGCCATAGTTATAAAGCATTTTAAGAATGCTGAAATAGCATTTGTCTATATTAGCCCACCCCCATAGGCTCGACCTTAAGAATAATTCGGGGGGTTGCGTGCATGGGCGAAGTTCTGGTCGCCAGCCAAGCCGCTTTGGCGGAAGAGGGTCGCAAGGTCGTTTCGGTCGACGGCGTCGAAATTGGCATTTTCCTTGTCGGGACCGAGATCGTCGCCTGGCTCAATCATTGTCCGCATCAGGGCGGGCCTGTTTGCCAGGGTCGGTTGATGAAGGCGGTCGAGGAGCGCCTGGATGACGACAAGAAAAGCCTGGGCATCCATTACAAAGAGGGGAGCCTCAATATCGTTTGCCCCTGGCACGGCTTCGAATTCGATGTGCGCACCGGCAAATATGCGGGCGCAAGCTCCCTCAAGCTGAAGAGCGTTCCCGTCTCCATCCGGGATGGAGGCGTCTATGTCCGAGTCTGAGGTTGGTGCAACGGCAGCCGCCAAACTGTGCTTGGATGCGCAAGCCATCTGGGCGCAGGTGCAGCAAATCGAGCACGCCGGCCATGTGCGCGATGTCAGCAATGAGACGATCCAAAATCTACTGACCGCCGCGCTGAAATTATTCTCCGCCAAGATCGACACCAACCAGAAAAACTTTTCGCCCGTTCTCGAAGGCGCGAGCATTTCGGCAACCGAGGTTGCTGTTTTGACCGTCGAACTCATGCATGTGGTGGATTTGAATCTATTTGACCTGTCGATGTGGGCGTCGCGTCCGCGCGACTAAGCAGCATCGATGAACAGGTTGACGGAGTAAAAATATGTCGGACCAGCCGAAAATTTCAGAACTTCCGATCATCGATGCTTATACGCATTCGAACGATATTCTTGCGAAGGTGCAGCAACAATCGGCTGATCGGCGCATGGAGGATTATCTCATCGTCGATGTGGACTCTCACATCGGTGACGCCGAGGCATGGCCCGAGGTTTTGAAATTCATCGAAAATGATGCGACGCGCGAAGCTGCGGCCTTTTTCGGTGGCGGCACCGGGCGGGGTGCCTTCATCAACAATCAACCTGGCCTTCAGATGCAGCATGTGGGGGGACGAATCCCGCACGGCGCTGCATTGCAGGAGAAGATTGACGACAAATCCGTTCCGCGCGTGGTGACCTTGGCGCGGCGCGCCATGGATTCCATGGGTCTCAGCTATCAGGTTTTCTTCCCGAGTGCGTTGCTGTTTCTCGGCATGCATCCGGTGCGAGAAATGGAAGTCGAGCTGGCGCTGGCCTATAATCGCTGGATCGTCGAGCACGTGTTGCCGCATGAGCCCCGGATGAAGGCCATGCTGTATCTGCCCTTCAACACGCCCGAAGCCGCCGAAGCAATGGTGAAGCGCTTCATCGGCGCCAAGGGAGTGTGCGGCTTTCTCGTAACCAGCACACGCTATGCGCCGGTTCATGCAAATGAATATATGCGCGTCTATTCAATGCTCGAAGAAGCCGGGATGCCGATCGGCTTTCATGCGCATCACAACTGGAACAATGAATATACCAAGCAGCTCAATCGATTCCTGTCGATGCACGCAATCAGCTTCGTGCTGAGCAATCTCGTTCATATGACAAATTGGGTGATCAATGGTCTCCCGGAGCGATTTCCAAAGCTCAAGGTCATGTGGATCGAGAGCGGTCTGGCATGGGTGCCGTTCCTCATGCAGCGGCTCGATCATGAATATCTGATGCGTGTCTCGGAAGCACCGCTGCTCAAGCGTCTGCCCAGCGAATATATGCAGGAGATGTTCTACACCGTGCAGCCGATGGAGGCGACCAACATGAAATTGTTGGAAGGCACATTCGAGGCGATCAAGGCTGATACGCAGTTACTTTATGCATCGGATTGGCCGCACTGGGATTTCGACGTTCCCTCGCGCATCTACGATTTGCCGTTCCTGAACGAGCAGAGCAAGCGGAATATCCTTGGCGGAAATGCCGCGAAGGTCTTTAATCTGGAAATACCGGAACGCTACAAATCAAAATACTAAAATCTGGGGGACACATGCTGCAAAAGCTTCTCAATGCGATCGTGCTCGGGGCCTTGGTTTGCGCGGGGCCTGTCTGGGCAAATGATCCCCCACCGATTATCAAGAATGAACAAAATGCAGCCGAACGCGATCGCGTTCTCAAGCTGATTGAAGAAGCCAAGAAAGAAGGCAGCTTCCATTGGGCCGGTGTTTTCATCGAGCCTGAAGAAGCTAAAAAAATCCAGGATGAATTCAAGGTCTATTATGGCCTGCCAAATCTGAAGATGGAATATTCCTTCGTCGGCTCCGGCCCGCTCGCTGTGCAGGTCGAACAGCAGATCAAGGCTAACAAGACAAATTTCGATATTGTCTGGGCCTCGGCTTGGTCCTGGTTCAAGGATCTGCACAAGCGCGGAGAGCTGCTGGAATATCACTCGCCCTATTACGACCAGTATACGCTCTCCAAGAAAGCTGGTCTCTCGCTTGATGGATATTGGGCCTCAGACGCGCGCACCTATCAGCCTATGTATAATGTGAAAGTCCTCGCGCAGAAGGGCATCACAAACTTCGATCCCAAGAGCTGGAACGACTTTCTCGATCCCCGCTTTGCAGGTCTCGTATCGCTAGGCGATGTGAATCAATCCTTCTCCTTCGCTGAAATGGCTGAAAGCATCCGCCGCACGAACGGTGAAGAATTTTTCATCAAGCTCGGTCAGATCGTAAAGCCTGTCTATTTTTCGAAGACGGCTGAAGGGCGCAGTTGGGTTGGATCCGGAGAATTTCCGATCACGCTCATGGGACACGGCAAGAACACCAGTGTTCTTCGCAAGCAGAACATCGACGTCAAGCTGGTCTTCCCCACTGAGGGCATTTTGCTCATGCCCGATACGCCGGTCATCTTGAAGAAGGCGCCCCATCCCAATGTCTCCAGGCTGTTCATGGATTTCGTGCGCAGCGCGCATGGTGTCGAAACGGTCAAGAATTCCGGCGCTGAATTGTTTTTCGGCCGGCCGGGCGTGAAGACATCCGATCCCGAATTGTTCCCGGCATGGGAAGACGTGAAGGCCATCCCGATGGACTGGGATTCGAGTACGCCTGAAACGATCAAGAAAATCCGGGATCTCATGAAAAAAGCAGGGATAGGCAAGGCTGGATGAGTGAAGCATCCACGTTGCTGCCGCACGCCAGCTCCCGGCATATTCAGCGTCGGGGGCTGCTTGTCCTGATCTATGCCATGCTTCTTGTCAGCATCATTTATCCGATGCTGATGATCCTTTACGAGTCTCTCTTCAACGCGTCGGAGGGATTCTTCGCTCATGCCGGGAGCGTCCTGACCGATCGCGACGTCGTGCTCGCGATCGGCAATACGCTGCAGATCAGTGTTCTGGCGACGTTGATCGCAGGCTCGCTCGGGGTCACGCTGGCATGGCTTGTCGCTCGCACCGACATGCCTTTTGCAAAGGTTCTCGACCCGCTCAACATGCTGCCTTTCTATCTCTCCAGCGTGGTCGGCGCGCTGAGTTGGCAGGTGATTGCGTCGCCAAAGATCGGCTTGCTCAACAAGCTGCTCGAGCCGGTCTTTGGTGCCGGACCGGTCGTGAACATTTACTCAATCACCGGCATTGCTTTCGTGCTTGGTCTTTTCTACGCGCCCTACATCTATCTCTTCACGCTAGAAAGCCTGCGCAGCATGGATGCCTCGTTGGAGGAGGCGGCGCGCATGGCGGGCTCGTCGATCCTCAACACAGCGTTCAAGATCACGCTTCCGCTTTCGGCGCCCGCCATTCTGTCGTCGTTCATGCTGGTCTTTGTGACATGTGCAGGCATTTTCGGTGTCCCGCAGGTTTTAGGAACGCCCGGTCACATCACGACAATTTCCACCATCATCTATCGCGCGATGAATGATTATCCGGCCGATTATCCGACTGCCGCTCTCTTAAGTCTGTTGTTGTTTCTGTTCACCGCTGCATTGATCGTGCTGCAGATCAGGTTCCTGAAAAACAAATCCTTCGCCACGATCACCGGAAAGGGCTACCGGCCGCGGCCGTTGAAGCTGGGGCGGTGGCGCTGGTTCGGCTTCGGGGTGAACCTGTTTTATGTCGTGCTGATCTTCCTGCCTTTTACAGCGCTCTGCGCCGTTTCCCTGCAGGATGCCTGGACTGGATCTTTCCATTGGAGCCGGCTCACCTTCAATAATTATCTCGCCGTTCTTTTTGTGGAAGATGCCGCAAGGCGTGGGTTCTCGAACAGTCTCATCATTTCTTCCGTTGGGGCCACAATCGCGATTGCGGTTTGCTTCTTCCTGGCATTGATCGTTCAGAAGACAAAGCTGCCGGGGCGCAAGGTCATCTCGCTGATTTCTACGCTTCCCGTGGCCATTCCCGGCATTGTTCTGGGTCTCGGGTTTCTCGTTGGCTTCATCAGCACGCCGCTTTATGGAACGATCTGGATCATCATGTTCGCCTATATTGTTCATTACCTGCCAACGGGTTTGAGCAATATGGAGGCGCTCGTTCAATCGGTCTCTAAGGAGCTTGATGAATCAGCGCGTATGTCGGGAGCCAGCTGGTCCGAGGCGATGCGCAAGATCATGTTTCCTTTGCTCGCGCCTGGAATGATTTCAACATGGATCTTGCTATTCGTGACATTCATTCGCGAAGTGAGCGCCTCTGTCATGCTCTACACATTGGGCACGGAAACGCTGTCCATCGCCCTCATCAGGATCATGGAATACAAGCCCTACGGAATTTCAGCCGCCTTCGGTGTGCTGCAAACGCTGCTTTTGATGGGCGCGGTTATTCTGCTTCGGCTGGTGACGAACAGGACTTCATCCAATAAGGGCGCCCATTGATGTCGGCACAAGAAAAGACGTCGCAGAACGCGGTTCAGATCAAGAATCTGACGAAGAAGTTCGGTTCGATCACGGTCATTGACGATATCTCATTCACCGTCAAACGTGGCGATACAGTAACGCTGCTCGGCCCCAGCGGCTGCGGCAAGACAACGACATTGCGCTGTATCGCTGGCCTTGAAGAGCCGACATCGGGTTCAATCCACATCGGCGACACCATGGTCTTTGATGGCGCAAGCAGGTTTGAGCTTGAGCCTGAAAAGCGAAATGTCGGAATGGTGTTCCAGTCCTATGCCATCTGGCCGCATATGACGGTCGGGCAAAATGTCCGCTTTCCGCTCGATATTAAGAAACTCCCGCACAAGGAGCGCAGGGATCGCGTCGCAGAGATTTTGAAATCTGTTGGGCTTGGCGATTACCTGGATCGTCCGGCATCGCAATTGAGTGGTGGGCAGCAGCAGCGTGTTGCCTTGGCCCGTGCGCTGGTCTTCGAGCCCAACGTCGTTTTGTTCGACGAGCCGCTTTCTAATCTCGATGCAAACCTTCGCGACCATATGCGCAACGAGCTGCAGGAACTTCAGGCACGCATCGGCTTTACCGCCATTTATGTGACGCATGACCAGAGAGAAGCCCTGTCGCTGTCTGACGAAGTTATCGTCATGAACGGCGGGCGGATCGATCAGATCGGTCGTCCTGAAGAGGTTTTTGCGCAACCGAAAACAGTCTTTACCGCGCGCTTTCTGGGCTGCTCGAACATTTTCAAGGGGCGCATGAGCGCGCCCTCGGATGATGGCCGGATCTCACTTACTGTGGCATCCGGGATCACGCTCTCTGGTCAGCACCATGGCGACGTGCCGCCGGTTGGGACGGAAATGGCTGTCGTCATCCGGTCGAACAAGATCAAGATCTCGCAAGTGGTCGATCATTCAGGGCCTGGAATGCATATGTTAACCGGCGCCATCGAGTCCAAGGTCTTCTTTGGCACCTATATCGAATATGGCCTGCGTGTTGGCGACTTGCAGATGAAAGCCGATTGCGACGTCAGCACGCATTATGACGTCGGCGAGCAGGTGCATGTCGCCGTCAATGAATCTGATTGTCTTGTCGTCAAGGTCTAGAAATTCAAGTCAGGTCTGATCATGCTTCCAGCCGAAAACGTCATCATCAAATCAGTTAAGGCATTCGCCGTCGCCTTGCCGCTGACGAAGCCGATCAAGATGGCGCATGCCGTCTTTGAAACGGTCGAGAATGTCATTGTCCGGATCGAGTCCGACGACGGTTTTGTGGGTTGGGGCGAGGCGGCCTCCGCACCCAGCCTCACCGGCGAGACATGGCAAGGGATGGTGTCGCTTGTCGAAACCTATATCGCGCCTTTGCTGGTGGGGCGCGATGCGCGGCTGCGCGCCAAACTGCTGAGCCATATCGAGGCCAATATCTATGGCGCCACGGGCTCGATCTCGGCGGTCGAAATCGCGCTGATTGATCTTCTGGGCCAGCGATTTAATGTGCCGTTTTCGATGTTGATCGGCGGTATGTGCCGCGATTATGTTGAGCCGATGTGGATCCTTGGGAATGGCTCCGTGGATGCCGATCTGGCAGACGCAAAGTCTCGTCATGAAAAAGGCTACCGCTCCTTCAAGCTGAAGGGCGGAACCCAGTCCATCGATCAGGAAATTGAGGCGACGCTGCGCCTACGCGATCTGCTAGGGGCCGACAGCAAGATCTGTATCGATGCCAATTCCGGCTATGATCTGGCGGGCGCCCGAAAGTATATAGCGGCAACATTGGCTGCTCGCGTCGACTTCATCGAGCAGCCTTTCCCGCGCAAGGATCTTGTCTCGCTGAAGGCTTTGGCGGCTGACGGCTCGATCCCAATCTGCGCCGATCAGAGCGTCCATGACATGGCTGATATTCATCTTCAATCGGCCTGCGGTGTGTCGGGTATCGCGCTCAAATTGAACAAACTGGGAGGCGTAACAGCTGCGCTTCATGCGGCGGACATTTGCGATGAGCATGGGATGAAGATCATCGTCGCGGCCAAGGTTGCTGAATCCAGCATTGCGTCATCGGCCATCATGCATCTGGCGTCGATTGTGCCGTCAGTCGAGTGGGGCGTCAGCCTCACCCATGCTTATCTTGCAGCCGATCTCGTCAAGCACCCGCTAGGCCTGACAGAGGGCAAAAGTTTCCTCGGCAACAAGCCGGGACTTGGTATCGAAGTCGATCTGGATAATCTTGATCGCTTCCGCATCAAGTAACCGCTGACAGTTTCGAAGGTGATGAGGTTGTGATGAATTATGAAATCGCCCGCAAGATCCTCGATGTGTCGCGTGACGTCGCACGCAACCGCAATTTCCAGCCCGTTGCGATTGTGGTTCTCGATGATCGTGGCGCCATTCGCGCAGTCCTTTCGGAAGATGGCACCAGCACGAAACGCTCAGAGATTGCGATCGGCAAGGCCCATGGCTGCATTGCAATGGGGATTGGGTCGCGCGATATTTCCAAGCGCGCGCCTCATTTTCTCGCCGCTGTGACGCATGCTGTCGGTGGCATGCTCGTGCCCGTGCCCGGGGGGGTTCTGGTGCGCGATAGCGACGGCCAGATCATCGGCGCAGTCGGTGTGTCGGGTGAAACATCCGACAATGATGAGATTATCGCCATTGAGGGTATTGCAGCCGCGGGCTTCATCGCTGACGGAGGCTGAAGGGGTTGGTTCCTATGCGCTTGCATATTCAATTTGTGTTTGGCGCGAAAAACGGATTGCCGGCCGATCGTGACGCGTTGGAATTCCAGCTGGCTAAAATGCGCACACTTTTACTACGGTGCGACATGGACAGCAGTCGCTATTGGCCGCCAACAAGTGCGTGTGGCTAGATGGGCGCTTCAACTTGGTGGTCATTGACGCGTAGGTCTCGAAAATACTACCTGCCTCGACAAAGGCGTTTGGCGCCATCAAATGCAGCGCTCGTGCGCCAGATTCCCGATCTAGCCGGAGATGGTTTCAGTTGCTCAGTCGCCGTGGCTCATCAGGCGCATGAAATTTTGGGCTATGATTGGAGGGGCCACACTTGGCTGGGCTCTCCGTTCCAGATCGAGTTGTAGGCTAAGCCCGGCACATCAAACCTCGGTAGTTCCGGATCCCAGCAACCAAATCCTAAAACACACATCATCAATATGCCGGCAGGATATCTTTTGCCGGCAATCCCTTTGCCGGTGACGCAGGGTAAAATGCCGCTAAAACTAATCCTGGATTTTGACCACCAAATCTAAGCGCCTCAACCAAATCGTCAACTAACATAACAACCGGATCACCTAATGGGGTCTGGCTAGTCCTGAAACCTAAGTTGTAAAGCCGCTTTGACGGCCTTTTTAGGCCGAATATGCCGCGCTTTTTTCAGCTGTCTTTTTTGGCAGTACGGAAGTCTCTACCTGCGTGTTAGGCAGTCATGCATATGGCATTTTTGCGATTTCGAATACGGAACGTTGGGCATGACTATTATCTCCGTCCAGCTCATAAGCCTGATCAGCATAGGGTGTTTCTTTATTGAATCTGATCGCCAAGTAGCCTCTTCACTTCGCTCACAACATGAGGTGACGCAGAATACATTTGTTTGATGATTCCTCGTATTTCATCAGGTGCCGCGTAACTAATATCGAGACGCCTTTTTTCTGCCTCATCGAGAAATTGCTTATCTTGAAGTGTCGCGAGAAATGCTTCTCGAAGTACTTTGACGGTTTGTGAGGGAACATCAGGCGGGGCAATAAAGGGTCTGCCAAATTCTTGCGTGCCGAACATAAGATTCATCGCCGCGCGCTGATCATCTGATTTTGCATAATCAAAAATCCATGGAACATCTAGAAAGTCCGGATGTTTGTTCATTCCGAATTGAACGAGGACTTTAATTTTTCCAGATTTGAAATATGCATCCCCAATTGATTTAAGTGCTGAAACTGTGACACCAACGGTGCCCTCAACTTCTCCTCGCTCCATAGCAAGCAAGCTTGCACTTGTGGCGCTATAGCCTTTTACAATATTAAAACGTGTCCCTAGAATTGTATTTGTGAAAAAAGGAAAGCTGCTTGTTGAGCCTGTGCTGCCTGCAACAATGATGTCCTTTTTAAAAGCATCATCGAAGCTTGTCATTTTTGATTGAGACCAAAAAACGCCAATCGTTGTTTCGCGCGCAGCGCTGCCAAGCCAATTCAGCGAATTGACATCATACTTTGCCTGATCTGGAACAAATAACGGGTGCGTTGCTGTCAATGAGTGAACAGCAGCAATGACTGAGCCGTCTCTTGGAGCAACATTATAGAGATGATTGGTGACGATGAGTGATCCCACACCAGGCATGTTTTGAATGATGATCTTTGGTTTATTGGGGAGATAGCGGCTCATATGCGCAGCCACTGTTCGCCCATAGGAATCATAAGCCCCGCCAGGGCCTGAGCCAACGAGCAAGCGTAGCTGTTTCGATTGAGAGCCAGATTCCTGAGAGAAAGCGGGTTGAACAAAAAAAGTCTGACTAAAAAAAATACAAAGAAGCGAAATGAAAATAGATCTCAAACCAACGTGCGGTAGCTTGCAGAAAGACTTGGAATATCTTGTTTCCATGGCGGCTTTCCTTACAGGCTTCTGAATTTCCCTTTGCCCGAAGAGGGGCCTTGCTTCTGGTGCGAGGCGAAGCAATGTTCATCACCTCACACGATCATTTCTATAGGCTTGGTAGAATCCCGGGCGATAGCTGGCCGTTCGAGGCGAGACTGTCGGCAGCATAAACCAGCGGACTGGCTCATTGCACCAGATTCTCCCCTTATTATTGGTCATTAATGCCCGAGACGCGGAACAGCGAAAGCTCAGACTGTTCAATAAAGCCTTGCACTTTGTTGTGTGAAATAAGACAATCCATGCATGGATAGATTTCGCGCCATGGAAGTTTTCGTTGAAGCAGCGAGGACGCTGAGTTTTGCTGCGGCTGCTCGCCAGCTTAATATGTCGCGCGGAATGGTAAGCCGTCATATCTACGAATTAGAGCAGCATTTGGGTGTGCGCCTGTTTAACAGGACGACTCGTGACGTGAGCCTTACGGCTGCGGGAGCCCAGTACTATACAGTTTCGTCTGAAGTGGTCCGCGTGCTTGCGGCTGAAGACCTTAAACTTGCTGAAGTCAACAAAGGCAACAAAGGTATTCTGCGCATTGTGTCTGTTCGTTCATTTGGTGAGCGGCACTTAGCAAAAGCGATTGCTGAATTTCACAAGAAAAACCCCGAAATATCGATTCATCTTGAGTTGGCCCCCGGAACAAAAACGCCCCTGCAGCTTCATGAAAACGGCTTTGATCTTGGAGTTTGTATTGCGCCCGTGACAAGCCCATCTGCTGTGGTGCGTGAAGTCACGCGTTTTGATTGGCTGTTTTGCGCATCTCGACGCTACCTTAAAAAGAATGGTCCAGTCTTAGATTTGGATGATCTTCTGAAACATCCGACAATCGTCAATCCACGCACATTTCCGAATGGAATTTGTAATCTGGCGCGTGCAGAGAAGTCACATTCAGTGCGCTTGAATGTAGAAATTTCGATTACGAATTATTGGGCGATCCGGGAAGTGATGCTTGAGGGCAATGGGATCGCGCTATTGCCGTCTTTTTGTGTTATGGAAGATATGAAAAGTGGCGAGGTTGAACGGGTTCTTCCTTCTTATTTATTGCAACAGGGTCAAGTTTCGGCCGTTTATCCTCATTACGAACATGTTCCAAGGCGCGCAAAAATGTTTACGCGTTTCATCCAGCAGCGTTTTGGTCGCGCATTCCAGATGGAGTGAAAGCGGGCAGAGCTTTTGGGTCCGCCCGCATTTCTGCATTTACATGCCAGTGAATTCGGTCATGGGGCGCTCTTCGCCTTCTTTCGGTTCTTCATAAATCCAATCTTCCATGCGTGACTTGGCGCCCTCTTTAGCAAGGGTTTCCTCATATTCCTGACGGATATATGGGTCTTCCATGTCATAGGGGATTGCATTGCCGCCATCACGAAGGTCAATGGCACCAAGATCGCGTTCTTTTTCGCCGGGTCGACCAGGTCGCCGCCCACGCGCATTATTGGGACCAAACCACGCCGTCATGCGCAGCGGGCCTTTGCTGATGCCAAAGTGCTGATGATACCAATCACCGCTCATGGGAGCTGCGCTCACCATGCCGACCGGTTCATAATCAACGCGGAAAACTTGGTCGGCTTTGCCATCTTTCCAAGGCGTTGTGCCCAGCTCCGAAGGCCATGTGTAAGTATATCCTTTGCCATTGACGCAAATCAGCACAGCCGCCGATGCATGTTTATGCGCTTTTGAATAACGGCCCGTTTCATGCTGGCCAATCCACATATAGAAGCGCTGCCCCGCCATATGGGGTTCAATGCGCCGATAGCCCGGGGATCGCCTGTTATCGAGCGGCAGTTCGCAATTCATGACATCTGGAATCATATTGGTGCGACGCATAGCCAGACCACGCACAGGGTCTGAGGCAATATCATCGCGAGGTTTGAAGAAATCAGTTTCTCCAGAAAACCTGTCGTTGAAGGTGTAGGGATTGTTAAAAATAAAATCTTCATTGCCATAAAGATTCATCGCATTGGGTGCGGATGTGCCGGCCAGTAACAATGCGGGAGTCGATGAAGCATTGACGATGCGGTGATAGGCATTCATCGGAATGGCGAAGAGCGAGCCTTTCTGCCATTCGAAAATTTGCTTCTTACCGCCCTCTTGCCAGACCTCTGTTGTGCCGCGCCCTTCAATGACAAGATATTGCTCTTCATAGAGATGCTTTTCTGTATTGAGAGCGCCAGAGCCGGGCACTTCAATGACATAAGAGCCCCACAGACCCTCGGTTCCCCATAATTGGATAAAGGAGCCGTTTCCGCCCATGCGCTTCCAGGGTTTGAGAGGAAGGTTTTGGACCTTGCTCACACCAACGGCGCGCACGATGGGGATTTCTTGCTCTTCCATAAAAACGTCATAGGGCATGGGCGGCTTTTTAAAGGTGCCAAGCCCCGCCTTTTTGGTGAGCCCTGTGGGTTCATGCCAGTGTGAATCTGAATTCAGGTCGTGCGCCATGATTGCCCCCCAGTTTGCCTGTCTCAATGATTTTGAAGCCTGCCCGTTTGGCTGAATAGTCCATTTTGATAAACACTATGTCTTAAATTCAAGGACAAATGAGCTGGGGGGCTTAGTTGACACATCCTTCGATGAGGCCCCAAACTTTGCCCCATAAGAGTTCGCCAAAGAGCTTGTGAGAATGGGGGGAGAAATGACGGGGAAAGAAAAGTTCCTGGATTGGGACCGTAATCCACGTCCGCCAGTCCCTCTGCCACCAGAACTCAGCTGCGATTGTCAGGTCCATGTTTATGAGGACCAGAAACGCTATCCGGTGCGTTGGAATATTCAGCATGAAATTCCAGACGGGCCCTTCTCAGAAGCCCAGCGTGTTCTCAAAGTGCTGGGCTTTGAGCGCATGGTTCTCGTTCATCCATCGGTCTACGATACAGACTATTCGATGCTGAAGGATATTCTGCGTGGTCTGCCAGACCGCTCAAATTATCGCGGCGTTGTTGTCGTCAAAGACAGCGTCTCAGATGCTGAATTGACGGAGCTGGCAGAGCTCGGGGTCTGTGGGATCAGATTCCATATTTCAGCTCGTTATGAGCCCTATCCCAAAGATGCCTTCTTACGAACAGTCGCCCGTGCCAAAGCGCTGGGATGGCACATCCGTCTGCATATGGATGGCCCTGATCTCCTGGAATATGCCGATGTGCTGGAAACTTTGACGGATATACCGGTGGTGATCGATCATATGGGGCGCTTGAACCTATCATCGGGGCTTGAACAGCCAGCGATGAAATGGATCCTCTCCATGCTCCGTCGAGAGAATTGGTGGATGATGCTATCAAATGGCAATCGCATTTCAGCTTTCGATGCGGGCTGGGATGATGCAGTGCCTTTTGGAAAAGCATTCATTGAAGCCGCGCCCGACCGTATGATTTGGGCGACCGATTGGCCGCATGTTCGTTGGCGTAAAAAGCGCATGATGAATGATGCTGAAGAGGTAGAGCTTCTCTATCGCTACGCTGATCATGACCGAGACTTGCTGCAAAAAATTCTCGTTGATAATCCAGCTCGTCTGCATGGTTTTCCATAGGTCCCAACAAGGAGAACGTAATTGCGTGCTCCCCATTCTCTCTTGTCTTTGATCGCGCTCAGCGTCCTGTCCTGTATGCCGGCCCAAAATGTTTGGGCGGAGGAAAAACCGATCTCGATCTATGTCGGGTCAGGGGCGGGCGGTGGCTATGACCTTTATGGGCGTCTGGTTTCGAGGCATATCGGCCGACATCTGCCAGGTGCTCCTTCAGTGACCGCTCAAAACATGCCCGGAGCGGGCAGCGTCACTATGACGAATTATATTTACAACGTGGCCCCGAAAGACGGGACCGCTTTGGGCATAGGGTCTCCCTCGCTGCCGTTGCTTGAAGCCATTGGAACGCAGGGCGTTCGCTTTGAAACAGCCAAGCTTAATTGGATTGGGCGTGTGGCCTCCATTACCAACGTCACCGTAAGTTGGCACACGAGCGGTATTCAATCGATTGATCAGGTGCGGGCTAAAAAAATGCTCATCGGCGCTATTTCCCCAAACTCGCCGCTGACGCAACTACCTAAAGCGCTGAACAGTGTTTTGAAGACAAAATTCGAGATCGTGTCTGGATATGCTGATTCCAACGCTACGCTTCTAGCGATGGAGCGCGGAGAGGTTGAAGGGTCGACCGTTTCTTGGGATATGTTGCGCAACCAGAAGGCTGATTGGTTGGACAAGAAAAATGTCAATATCCTTGTCCAATACACGCTTGAGCGGTCGCGCGATCTCCCCAATGTGCCGACCGCACTGGAGGCAGCAAATACGCCCGAAGAAAAGCAGGTCATTTCAATTTATGTGAGCGGAGCGGATGTTGGCTATGCCATCTTTGCGCCACCAAATCTGACAGACGAACGCGTGAATGTTCTGCGGAAAGCTTTCTCAGCCATGTTGCAGGATGAAAAACTCTTGGCTGATGTCAACAAGCTTAACATCGCTTTTGACCCGACGACCGGAGATAAAATCCAGACTATTCTTGTGGCTCAAGCAAAAAATTATCCGCAATTGCGCGATAAGCTTAAAGCTCTGACTGCGGCAGCTGAATCTGGCCCTTAGGAGAACAATGATGACAAAAGCCTTGCAGCCGAGATCACCGCAGATGAGTCTTGAGGAGTGGAAGGCGCGCATAGATCTTGCGGCTTGCTACAGGCTAATCGCGTTGAAGGGCATGGATGACATGCATGCGACGCATATTTCAGCCCGCGTGCCCGGCGAAGGACATCATTTTCTTATCAATCCATATGGGTTGTTATTTTCCCAAGTGACAGCCTCAAATCTGGTGAAAATTGATATTGATGGAAAGATCGTTGACGAGACGAATTACACCATTAACCCGGCAGGATTTGTCATTCATTCGG
This sequence comes from uncultured Hyphomicrobiales bacterium, assembly GCA_903851305.1. Classification (GTDB taxonomy): domain Bacteria; phylum Pseudomonadota; class Alphaproteobacteria; order Rhizobiales; family Beijerinckiaceae; genus Terripilifer. The sequence goes on from CAINNX010000108.1 coordinate 15,964, forward strand.
CAGTTCATGCCGCGCGCCCAGACGCAAATTGCGTGATCCATACACATACTGTCGCGGGCATTGCGATTGCCTGTTTAGAAGAAGGGCTTTTGCCTCTCTCACAGAAATCAATGCGGTTTTATCAACGCATCGCCTACCATGATTACGAGGGTAAGGCAGACGATCTTGATGAGCGTTCAAGATTGGTTCGCGATCTTGGGTCCCATAATGCGATGATTTTGCGAAACCATGGCTTGTTGGCTTGTGGGCAGAGTGCAGGTCGCGCTTATAAGACCATGTATAATCTTGAGAAGAGCTGCCAGATTCAACTGGCGATTATGTCGAGCGGCGGCACGCCCATTCAGTTATCTGAAAAAGTCATGCAGCATGCAGCCAAGCAATTCGACAGAGATGATATTCCGGGCGGGAAGCGCCCCGATGGCTGGCCTTCTTTACTGGCGTATTTGGATCAGGTCGATCCGGGTTACAAAGATTAAGCGATCAGCTTAGTCACTTGCTGCGATCTGAGCTTGATACGCCAGTGATCATAGAGGCCTTCTCGATGATTTCTGCAGGAATCTTATATAATTCGTCGATCCGCTTGTTGATCTCCTCACCTTGTGAGGGAGCAAAAAGTTCAATATTGCGACGAGACGCTTCTTGTTTGAGCTCGTTGTCATTCATAGCTTTTTGGAATGCGTCAGGTGGCTAAAAGCTATTCTGCTGGCCTCGATACAAGAGCATTGCGTGGCGCACGGATTGGTATTCTGGAAAGCTTCTTTGCTTCAGGTGAAGAGGCTGCCAATACCAATTCTGCGATGGGCGCCTCCATGGACATTATGCGTAAATCTGGCGCGACTTTGGTTCCCATCAAAGATATTTTTGACATCCATGAAATTGGTGAGATGCAGGTCGCTACTTATGAGACCAGTTTTTATTTTGATGCTTATCTCAGACAAGAAAATGCGCCTTTTAAGTCTCTTCAGGCGATCCTCGATTCAGGAAAGTTAGCTAAAGAGATTTCAGACAGCACCCGTAATCGTGTTAAGCTGAGCATGAGTGATCCAGACTTCAAGGAGCGCATGTTGAAGCGTGGTCTCTTGCAGGATCGCGTTATGAAGTTGATGGCAGATCAGAAACTTGATGCTGTCATTTACCCATTCAGTCGCACTTTGGTTGGAAAAATAGGCGGTACGCAGGCGCGTCATAATGGTTTCTTGAGTGCAGTGACAGGCTTTCCAGCTCTGATTCTACCTGCGGGTTTCTCGAAGCCATCACCGGCAGCGCCCATTGGTGTCCCGATCGGGCTTGAAATGCTCGGCCGGCCTTGGTCGGAAGAAAAGCTTTTGAAAATGGGATATGCTTTCGAAAGCGCGAGTAAAATCCGTCGACCACCACAGGGATTTAAACCCTGAGTCCAGAGATAACCGGAATTTATCATGCCACTTTATATTGACGAGGCCCGTGTTCGGGACGTGCTTCATATTGAAACCGTCATTGAAGCATTGCGTGCAGTATTTCTCGCTCAGGCTAAGGGCAGTGTGGTGAATCTCCCACGCAGTCGTGCCAAGTTGCTTGGTAAGTCTTTGAACATCACCGCTGCTAGTGACGCGGCGCAAGACCGCTATGCAGTTAAAATTTATGGCGGCGGAAATTTTCATATCCATCTCTATGGCCGAGAGCAGGGCCTCCTTGCCACTATGGAAGCTGATTGGCTGGGTCAATTGCGCACAGGGGCTGCCAATGGGCTTGCTGCGCAAATCATGGCGCGACCGCAATCACGTCATGTTGCGCTCATCGGTGCTGGACGCCAAGCGGTTGCGCAATTGATGGCGCTTGCGGCGGTGGGTTTGATTGAGCGGGTCAGCGTCTTCGCAAGACAGAAAGAAAAGGCAGAAGACTTTTGCCAGCGGATGGCAACTCAGCTGCGCGCCGAATTGCATGTCGCAAAAAGTGCAGAAGAGGCTGTTGCTTCAGCTGATATTATCGTGACGGCGACAACATCTGAAACCCCCGTTTTTGACCGTGCAGCGGTGAGGCCCGGCACCCATATCAATGCTATGGGTGCTAATGCGGCAAGTCGTATGGAGATTGCTCCACAACTCGTCGATGCTTGCGCGTTGCTGGTGACGGATGATGTGTCTCAGGCGCGTGTCGAAGGTGGTGAATTTCGGGCGCTGGGCGAGGGGTTTGATTGGGGCCGTGTTAAGCCTTTGTCCGAGCTTGTCGCCCAGGGCGCGCCCGAGCGCCGGCCGGAAGATATAACTCTCTATAAATCACTGGGCGCGGGACTGGAAGATCTCGCTGCAGCCTCCGCGCTTTACGACCAAATCGTTGCTTTATAAAAACCGTGGGCGCTCTTTGATGTAATGGGTGCGCATGCTTTCGCGATAGCGCTCCATGGTGGCGCGGTTCAAATTGACTGGTGGCTGCTGATCTTTTGGCAGCATGGAAAACCAGCTGCTTTCGCCCAGTTCTTCGGCAAAAGTTCTTTTCGCCTCTTGCACAATGGCAGGATCGGCAAATAGTTCGATGAGGCTTGCCGCCAAGACTTTGGCGCCTGCAACAGCGCCCTTATGGGCGATGGATGTGGCGAGTGCGACGCCCGCAGCCCAATGGTGATAGCTGATATTGGGGATATTCGCCGGAAAGTAGAATTTTGCCATTGGCACTTTCCATGACACGTCCCCTGCATCATTGGATGCGGGTTTCTGTGTTGCAGGCCCTTTTATGCGGGCCGTATCGCGCGACAGGCCTTCGACTTTGACGCCCGCGCGTTGCTGCAATGTGCGGGCGAGTTTGTCTTCTTCCTCGGTCCAGCCGGGCGCGCCGATTTGCTCATATTCCCTTTCAACGAGTTCAGCGAGCGTCCGGTTTCCGCGCACTGGCCAGACGGCACTCTGGACATCGATCTCGACGGATGTGTTTGTCATGAGCGCAGCACCTTCAGCTACTTTCTTGGCGCGCTCAAAGACGGACATGGCAGCCTCGGCAGTCGGACCGCGAAAATACCACCAGACCTGTGCGCGTTTTGGAATGACATTTGGCTGGTCACCGCCTTGTGTGATGACACGCTGGCACATGCTTTGCGGCATCATATGTTCGCGAAATTCCGCCATGCCGACATCCATCAGGATAACGGCATCGAGCGCATCACGGCCCTTCCATGGCGCGCTGCCCGCATGGGCGCTTTCACCATGAAAAGTGAAATAGGCAGAGATGAGCGAACTTTGTATCAGGCCGTAACCGACGTTGAATTGCCCACCGATATGCGGTGTGAGCGCAACATCGACATCATCAAAATAACCATCACGGACATAATAGGGGCGCGAGACCAATTGTTCTTCAGCTGGCGCACCAAAAACCTTGAGCTGTCCTGCCAACCCGTATTTTTCCATAGCTTTCTTGGCCGCAATCGCCCCAGCCACCATGACAGCTGCATTGGAATTATGCCCCTCGCAATGGCCGGGCGCACCCTCCACAATGCATGCAGGCTCTGTGACGCCCGCTTTCTGCGAATTGTCAGGATTGGCATCGTATTCGGTATGAATTGCAACGACAGGGCTGCCTTTGCCCCAGCTGGCACAAAAGCCTGTCGGAAACCCTGCAAGATTTCGCTCAATGGTGAAGCCGTTTTCTTCTAGGAGCTCGCAAAGCAGGCGGGCTGTTTCATGCTCCTGCATGCCCAATTCGCCAAAATAGAAGACGCTGTCATTGAGTAGCGCGATCTGGTGCGCGTGTTTGTCAAGATAATCGAAGGCGAAGGTCTTTTCGGGGCGCGCGGATTTTTGCGTCATTACCTCATGTGCCACTCGGGCCTCCCTGCCGCGGCTTTCTTCATTGTGCCTGCGTCATGGGCATCCTGCTACGCCATCGGGTCCGCATCAACCCCTTCCTGGATGCAGTGCAGCATCTTTCGAAATTGCATGAGCTTCGGGTCACGGCTAGACTTTCAAAAAAAAGGGTCAAGTCTGGGGAGAAGCTAATGTCTGGTGGGCCGCAGGTCTCAGCGGAATTTGCACGCAAATTCGCATCTGAAAAAGAAACGCCTTACGAGCGCTGGGTCCAAAATGAGGGGCTCGATATTATCAGCGCCCATTATGTGCCCGATCTCAAAACGGTTGATTTGAAGCCTTGGGCGCGGCGGGGCGGGCGTGGCGTCTTCATCAATCATGAAGCCTCACGTTTCTCGAATGATTGCTATGTTTGCGAGATTCCCAAGGGCGGGAAACTTGCGCCGCAGCGCCAGCTGTATGAAGAAATGGTGCTCGTGCTTGACGGGCGTGGATCAACGACCGTTTGGAATGATTCAGGCCAGCGCATCACTTTTGAATGGAAGGCGGGGGCCATTTTCGCCATTCCGCTGAACTGCACCTATCAGCATTTCAACGGTTCAGGGCAGACGCCCGCGCGCTATGTGGGTGTGACATTCTGCCCTCAGCTTCTCAACATGTTTGACGATGTTGATTTCATCTTTAACACGCCACGCGATTTCAAAGGTCGCTTCAATGGCGAGCCGGATTATTTTGCCAATCAGGGCGAGCAGGACGGCTTTTTACTTCGAACCAATTTCGTGCCTGACGCGGTTAATCTCCCGTTGATCACAGCTAAAGAACGTGGTGCTGGTGGCGGACATATCCGCTTCAACATGGCGCGCGGCTCCATGGCGAGCCATATTTCGCAGTTTCCGGTCGGGACTTATAAGAAAGCCCACAGGCATGGGCCTGGCGCACATGTTATCGTTTTGTCTGGCGAAGGCTATTCGCTCATGTGGCAGGATGGCGAAGAGCCCAAACATTATCCTTGGCAAGCCGGCACTTTGATTGTGCCGCCCAACAATACGTTCCACCAGCATTTCAATGCGGGCGCTAGCCCGGCACGTTATCTCGCCTTCAAACATTCCTCCGTTCGCAATTCGCAAGGCGTGCCCTTGTCATGGATTTCGCGACGCTTGGGCGGCAATCAGATCGATTATGCGGATGAGACGACGCAAGTGCGCAACCTTTTCTGCGAGTCTTTGTCACGCCATGGTGTCGAAACGCGGATGGATCCGGTTTATGCGGCAGAGCTTGAGACTTTGCCGGAGGCGAAACAATAGCAGGTCACTTGTCCTGAGGGAGTTTGCTGATGCGCAGGTCTACCCGATGGTTTGCATTCACTGCGCTGATGATGATGAGTGTTGCTCCTGCATCATCAGCCGATCCAGTCGAGACGTTCTACCGTGGCAAATCGATGCGCATGGCCATCGGCTATTCATCCGGTGGCGGCTATGATGCTTTCGCACGCATGCTGGCGCGCTTTATGGGAAAGCATATTCCCGGCGAGCCGACGATTGTCGCACAAAACATGCCCGGCGCAGGTTCATTGCTGGCGACTAACTGGGTCTATAATGCCGCGCCACGTGATGGCACAGTCATTGGTGCTATCAATCGTGGTATTGCTTTTGAACCTTTGACCGGCGGACAGGGCGTACAATTCGAGCCGCTGAAATTCGGCTGGTTGGGCTCGCTTGGTAAAGAAGTCAATGTCACTTTGGCCTGGCATACATCGGCCACGAAAAAAGCAGATGACCTTTTCACGCGGGGCCTGATTGCTGGCGGGACTGGCTCGGGCGCAGATAGCGCCATTTATCCGGCGCTGATGAATAAATTGCTTGGCGCAAAAATCCATCTGATCGCGGGTTATCCGGGCGCCAATGACGTCAATCTGGCGATGGAGCGTGGTGAAATCGAGGGGCGCCCGTCGCCGTCCTGGACATCGATGCGCATGGCGCGGCCCGATTGGTTGCGCGATGGTAAGATTGTTCCCCTCTGGCAATTGTCCCTGAGTAAGCACCGCGACTTGCCGCATGTGCCGCTGGCTTTGGATTATGCGCGCAATGAAGAAGATCGACAGGTGATGGAGTTTTTCTTCGCGCGCCAAGAAATGAGTCGGCCCTTTCTCACTACCCCTGGCGTCCCCGCTGATCGTCTGAAGGCCTTACGTGTAGCTTTCATGAAGACGGCGGCTGATCCGGAATTTATTGAGGCAACCAAAGATCAAGATGTCGAGCTTGAACCGATTGACGGCGAAGCCATCGAAAATCTGATCCGCAAGATCTATGCGTCGCCCAAGCGTGTGGTGGAGCGAGCCAGCGAAATAGCCCAATCGGCGGGTGCTGAATTGGCAAGCGCACCGAAGCCGTCTGGTAATCGATAATCAGAGTTTACCGAGCTTTGCTTCCGCGGCCGCCAATTGTTTCGCGGAAGGCTTTTTGCCATCGATCGCCCTCATCGAGCTGCACGGCTGGATCTTCAAAATGCACCTTCAGCTCGGAGAGGGCAGAAGGCACTTTGGTGCTTGTGGGAATGAATTCGCGGGTACGCAGAACATTTTGTCCTTCAGGCGAAATGGTAAAATCATAGAAGAGAAGCGCAGCATGGGGGTGAGGTGGATGGCGCGCCAGCGCAATGCCATTGGGTCGCGCGATAATGGGATCAAGCAGCAAAGCTTCAACGGGTGCCCCCGCTTTTTTGGCGACATCAATATTTTGCAAATAGACAGTGAGCCCCAAAGGCACATCACCGGCGGCGACCAGATTGGTGATCAGCGTATGGCCTTTGCGCAGCGAAAAACCATTACCAGCGGCAATATTTGAAAAAGTTTTACGCGTCTGCTCCTCACCTACAATATGAGATACTGAACCAAACCAATCATAATCATCAGCCTCGATGCCAAGCTTGCCCTTCCATTTCGGATCTATGAAACCCTCGTAAGATTTAGGGAGATCCTCTTTGGCAATGAGTTTTGTATTGTAGACGGCCGCAAAAATGTTCACACGGGTAGCGACCCATTCTTTATGCGGGCGTAAAGCTTGCGGAATAAGGTCTGTATGAAAAGGTGAGTTGCCGACCCCGAGTAGATCTTCGCGATGCATGGTTTCGAGCACGGGCCCGTCACTTTCAAACACATCAACATCTTCACGGCCTGCTTTTTTCTCAATCACAGAACGGCGCAGAATGTCTTCGCTGCCGCCGCGCCAAAAGCGCAATTTGATCCCATATTTTTCCTCAAATGCTTTTTGCAGTGTATTGATGCTGGCCACCTGCATCGAGGAATAGAGCATCAAAAACCCTTCAGCGCGCGCACCATCGATCAGGATTTTTTCGCGCTCAGGTCCTTTAAGTTTCGAAAGACTTTCAAGATCTGCAGCTGCCTGTGCGCCCGAGAGACTGATTGCGAGACAGGCAAAGAAAATCCCGATGCGCGACATGGCCTCTCCCCTTGGCTAGCCTTTGCTGGCCTCAAATAGTTTTTGTAATTGCTTGAGCATTTCCGGCGGTGCTTTTGCGACAATGTCGATTTGCTCGAGGATTTCATCTGCTGTGCCTGGATGCACTTCAAGCTTCATGCGCTCTGCATCTTCCAGCAGAAGTGGATCTCTATGAGCGGCTGCAAAGGCTTTCCGCAGAGCCTCGACACGGTCGGTTGGCACATCGGGTGGCGCGGTGAAGCAGCGTGACAAATGCCAAGGTACTTCGGCCAGCTCGATCAATTGGCGTACACGCGCATCGCCAGCGAGTTCGCGCGCTGTTGGCACATCTGCAAAAGCGGGATGGCGTGTGGCGCGCCCAAATTGCAGGAGCACTTTCATCTGCCCGTTGGGCTTCAGCCAGTCCGGCTTTCCTGCGAGAATCGAGGAATAGTCGACCATTCGGCCATCGACTTCACCGCGATCGGCTGCGAGATTGACCGAGCCGCCGTCCGGAAAGCCTGCAATTATTTTGAAATTGAGCTTGAGAATATCACGTAGCAAATTGGGCACGTCAAAACCCGGCGAGCCTTCACCCGTTGAACCCAGAATCACAGGCTGGCCTGTCATGTTTCGCGCAGCGTCAATCGTCGCGCTTTTGGCGTCTTTGCGCAGGAAAAGGAGATAGGCATCGTCGGCAAAGCTCGAGGATGATCCGAGCCAGTTGAATTTGCGAGGATCAAATTGCACGGCTGGGTTATGGCCGGATAATCCCATCAACGGTACATTGCGCGCAAATATACCGAAGGCCGTCCCGTCACGCGGCGCTGTATTGTAAATATGGTTGGCCGCGCGGAGGCTGCCTGCGCCTGGCATATTCTGAACCACGGCATTTGGCGCGCCCGGCATGTGGCGGCTAATGTGGCGTGCAACAAGTCGTGCGTAGAGATCATAGCCGCCACCGGGCCCATAACCGACAATAACTGTCAGTTGTTTGCCCCGATAGAAATCAGCGAGCGCATCGGCTTTTGCCGGAAGGCTTGCGAGAAGAGCCATGGCCGTGACAAAAAGGGGCTTATGCATCGGGCCCGCCTTTATTCGTTGCCGATAGAATCGCGCAGAACCTTCCTGATGGCTGGATCCACTTTGCTCATGCGATCAAAGAGAGGAAGAAGGTCTTCACCACGTACAAGGTCAGGCTCTTCGCTGGTGACTTTTTTATAATCATCAATGAAAGCCGCATCCTTCATTAGGCCATCGAAGGCGAGACGAAGCGCGCTGACGGCTTCTTTCGGCGCAGCTTTTGGCAGCATCAATCCGCGCTGCATCTGCGTGCCGATGTCACTCATCAGCAGCAGTGCTTCCCACTTTGGTCCCGACGGCGGTTTACCGAAAGCGCGTTCATAAACCTTGTCCATTGTCTCCAGACCAAACTTTCCCAGAGCAGGATTGCCTGCCGGTCTTCCGTCTTTACCGATCACGGGATATTGGAACAATGGCACCCCTACGCCGGTCTGCATGATCTGCGGCATGACCTGCGTCATATAGCCAGGAAGAGATGAGCCTGTGACATTGATTTCATTTTGCAACATCGCCTTATTGATTTGCGCTGTGCCGGGAAACCCGGTGACAACCGTGTAGGGCATTTCAAAAATTTCCATCGCAAGACGCAGGCGTGTGTCGTGCGATGATGCGCGGCTATAGCCCGCAAGATAAATCGACTTAGCTTTGATAAAATCTTCTGGCTTTGTCAGGCCGCCGGGGATCAGGTCTTTGCGCGCATAGACCATATTCCAACCGCGCGCGCCCCCGATAATGGCAAAATCAGCCATTTTTACTTTGAGTGCAGGGTCATCAATGAGCGGTGCAATCGCACTCGTTGTGAAATATCCTGCCGTAAAGCCGTCTGGTTTCACATTGATGCCGAGCCCCAGCATATTCATGGCCGTGAAGCCACCGGCACCTGGCGCATTCTGAATGATCAGGTCTGGCTTGCCCGGAATATGTTTGGCAAGATGGCGTTGATAGACGCGCGCTTCGGTGTCGGCATTGCCGCCGACACCATAATTGATGAGAAGGGTGAGAACTTTACCCTGATAGAAGGGCGCCTGGGCCATGGCCGATGTGGCGCTTGCCAACAAGAGACTGGCTGTCAGGAAAGTTTTGAACCTCATCCCCATCCCCCTTCTTATTCGACGAAAGCTTCGAGCAATTCCACCGGATCGCCGTGCTTGCTGGCTTCTGCAATGACCTGCGGATCACGCAAGGCCATCAGGAAGCCGTTGTCGATCAGCGTTGTTTTGCCGAGCTTCACGGTCATGTCGAAAGCGACACAATCTTGATGCGTATGGGGCTCTTCCCAACGCGGCACCATGCGGTTCATGAAGTCGCTACGCTTGTCGCTGTCGGTACCAAAATGCAAACAGCCCGGCGCATTAGAGCCTGCCGGATAGGCTTTGAAACGCGGATATTTCGGATTGAAACCGCAGCCGAGCTCATGCAGATGGGCGTTCACGCCAACCAGCATGTCGCGTAAAATTTCAGCTTCCATCGACTTGCCATGCACTTTCACGACGAGATCGTTTTTATATTCGATGCCGATTTTTTCGGTGAACGGCTTTTTGAAACCAACAGCCCATTGCGGGAAGACCACGCCTTCCATATCGGCATGCGCGCCGGGCTCCCGTTTGAAGCAGGTGCGGTCATAGATATTGGGGCCATGGGTCGGCAGATAGTGCACATAGCAGCCGGCTTCATCAGCTATATCTTTGCCGCGCCAGCGATTGCCCTGATGCAGATTTTTCACCATGTCGGGTGTGAATTTGATCTGCAAATCCGTGCCGCGCGGATCCGAGAAGGACATGGTGAAGTTTTCGGTCTTGGGATACATGCGCGCAGTTGCGCGAATGATTTCGCCAACCAGCTCAACAGGAAAACGCGCTTGGGGTGTATGTAGCAAATCAAGATTGCGGAAATAAGTGATCTTGACCCAGCGCTGACCTTTTTCTTTGCGCAGCTTATTGAACAAGGGCGCATTGACGGAGCAGAACCAAGATGAAACCACGAAATCCGCTTTTTCGACCATGGCGCGGCATTCGTCCGGGCAATCCATAATCTGCGTCGTGTGCGCCATATATTCGCGCGGGAAGACGCCACGTGCATTGGCAACACCTGTGATGGCGTCAACCACCCGCCGATCCAGCAGAGGGTCGGTCAGGAAGAGCATTTCTTCGCCCGGCTTGACCGCAAAAACCTTGATCATGTTTTCGATGGCCTGGAAGTAATTGCGTGTCTCGGTAGACGGCGACACCCATGGCGAGGGGAGAGCCGTCGCATAGGGCGATGCGACAATGTCTTCATAGCTTGGAGGAACAAAGGTCATTTTCTTGTCCTTCTTTTATCTGCGCTCATGAGCGCGGCGATTTTCCGACCAGACGCAAAGTCTGGCAGGTGCTTTAAAATCGGAGTTCTGGAGAATGGCGCGCATGAATAGCAGCCTATTTCCTCCAAAGCCTCTCCATCCCTTGTTCGCGGCATTCTTGAAGGCCGCTGTTTCATGAAGGATAAGCGAGAGAGGCCCTGTATGGAAAGGGGGGTCTGGATCAAAGCTCGCGCAAAAGCCGCCTGTGGCCAGCAATTTTGTCTTTCAGCCCCAAGGCCCGTAAATCATGCCAAACAGTGCCTTGGAGATTGGTTGCCACGCTCACCCCCGCGTCCTGTTCAGGCGGGTCAATGGTCTCGGCCACGCCCCAATGCGGACTGGCAAAGACAGGCGTGCCGGCTTGGCTGTGTAATATTATGTTTGACGAGGAGGGGCCGCCGAGCCTCGCCACACTTTCTTTATTGTGGCCAGCCCCCACGAGGTGATCCGGTGGTTATGTTAGTTGACGATTTGGTTTGACGCTAGCGCTGGGGTGGCCGGCGAAGCTGGTTGGGGTTGCGCAGCCGGCCACTGTAGAACTTCTGGTGCAGGTGGTTGATATCTC
>CAINNX010000109.1 GCA_903851305.1 uncultured Hyphomicrobiales bacterium
CAGGCTGCCAAGAAAACCAGCAGGCCAGAGAAAGCCACGTCCAACACGAAAACCACCTGCTGGCCGTAGGTCTTTAAAATATTGGCAGCAAAGACCGAGACGATCATGAAAGCCAGTGTGGAAACCATGGTCACAAAGAAGGTGATGAAGCCGATGTAATCGATGCGCTCGAAATGGCTTTCAAACGGCGTGCCCTTGGCAGCATCCGTGTTGTAATACCAATTGCGGGCGAGGTAATTGTTGCTGAGAAACAGCACAGCCGCAGCGACCACGAGGGTGAAGAAGATCTTCACGACATCATTACCTGTCAGCATGCCGAGCAAGGGGATCAGCAGCCATACCGTGTTGGCGGCGATGATCAGATAACAATTGCGCACCTTGGCCTGTAAAGTCTCGAGGCTCACCGGAGCGAACTTGTCCTCTTCGCGCAGCGTATAGCCGGGAACGGAGAGAAGATCGGTATTCGACAATCTGGACACTGTTTCTCACCCTTATGTTTTTTTGGCTCAACGGCCACACCCACATGTCTATTATACATGGAAGGCTCTGACATGGCATCTGAGTTCACGATTCCGTGACGCATTTTTTAAGGCCCGCTCCACAGGCCCGCTCGATAGGCCAATTTTGGCTGTGGCGCAAAGCCAGCTTTATTGGCGCAAGGCGCAGTTTTCACCCTTTCACTGGGGCTGGGTGAGGGCTGTTGGCGCCTTTACTCCACGAATGGCTCAATGCCGACCTGACGCAAAAAGGCTTCAGCGTCTTTTGAGCCCATGGTCTTGGCGAGCTTCAGGGCCGTCTCTGGATCTTTGGCCTGTGTGCTGACGCCAGCGGCGAAGCCGATCCAGGTTTGCAGCTCATTGGGCAGCAAGCCGATCATCTCGACCCCTTTCACGCCGTATATCCGTGAGGCTACGACCACCACCATATCGGCGGCGCCATCGGCCACGACTTCCACATTATACTCGCCGGGCATAGGCATGAGACGGTCCTTCATCTCATTTTCAATGCCCAAAGTTTTTACCAGATTGGCGAAATAAATACCGCTGGCGCCTTCTTCCGGATAAGCCACTTTCTTGGCCGTTAGCAGGGCTTTCTTGAAAGCGGCGGGTGTCGAAATGTCAGGGCGTGGTGCCCCTTGCTTGATACCGACACCAATGCCGATACGGCCAATCACGACCCGGCTGTCAGGCTTGATTTTGCCCGCCTTGATCAATTCATCGAGCACCGGGGGATTGAGCACGGCAACGTCAAAAGCCTCGCCATCCAGCACGCGTTTGCGCACCTGCGGATTGACCGCAAAATCAATATTCACCTTCGTTCCTGTAGCCTTCTCAAACCGTTCCGACATTTCGAGAACGGCGACACGACCGCCATTGCCAGAGAGTATTTTTATCTCGCTGGCCCCGGCCAAAACGGGAAAGAACATCAACGCCGCCGCTGCCGCTTGCACCATACGCATGGGGTTTCCTCCTTTTTTTATGGGCCCAACGGGACAGTTTGGTGGACGTTCGTCAAGTGAGGTTGGCATGGCGTGCAAAACGGCTCTTTGACCTTGATCGGCGTGTAGTTTGTAACACGATGCGAGACAAATCACAGAATGATCGTAAGACCATGCGTTTAGATGAATAATTGTGCAGCTATCTGAATAGTTTCTGATGTTTCCTGTGTTGCGTCCGCGCCTGATCGGGATATTGGAGCTTCAATTCTGACTTTAGGGAATCACCTATGCGTGTACCGCTCAGTCTCGCAGGCTTGTTGGGTAAGTCTCAGCTCGACGTGCAACCGCTGGCGCCGCGCCTCCGCATGCCTCCGAAGTCGAGCGGGCTGCGGCCTCTCTGATCCGTGTTTTGGGCGGCAAGAACGAAGCTCTGCGCAATCGGTGTGAACATGTTGTCGGCCTGACGCGCGTCATCGAGCCTCTGACCAACGAGCTTTCGGCCGTCTTTGTTGATTTTCAGAAAGTTGTGGCTGAGCTTCAGCTGACCGCTGGTCAGTTGGAAGAGGCGCGTGCGCATCTTGATGCAATGCGCAACCTGTCAGAGACCCAGAGCCTCGAAATTCAAGCGCTGTTCGTCAAGCTCGAAGAGATGCGCAAGGAGAGTGAGCGGCTGCTGTCGGACAACATTGCCGGCGCCCAGAACTATTCGCTTCTTGATGAGAATTTCCGCGCCACGCGAGACCAGCTGTCTGAAAAAATCGCGAATCTACGTTAGCGTGAATTCGAGCTGGAAAATGTGAAGAATGAAAACGAGGTCCTCAATGAGGATCTTGGACGAACCACGTTGCGACTGCGCGAAGCAGATTTCACGATCGCGGAATTGCAGGACGAGCGCCGTGGTCTTATGGACAAAATGGCACAGCAGGCTGATGAAGTTGCCTCGCTGTCACGCTCCGTGGATGATCTGACACAACAAAGCATGCTGTTGAAAAAACAGCAGCTTGAAATGTCTGCTGCAGCTGACAAAAACCGCACGCGCATGCGTTTGCTGGAAACTGATCAGGCCTCGTTGCAGTCAGAAAACGAAGCGTTGCGCGGCGCTGTCGCCAATGCAGAAGCACGCACCGATCAGACGCGCAGCTCTTACGAAATCAAGATCGAAGCGCTGAATTCACGCATCCGCGTGTCCGATCAATTGCTCGCTCAAAGCCGCGAAGAAATCCGCCGTCTGTCAGACGAGCAGGGGCGCTATTCAGAACAGGCGCGTGAACTCGAAGTTGCGCAGTCCCGCTTGGCCGAAATGTCGAACGATGCCGCGTCTGCCCTGCGCCGCGCGGAAGATGCTGAGCGCACCTTGTCGAACGCCAATCAGCGCAACAGCGAACTTTTTGCCAAGTTGCAAAATGCCGAAGAGCTTAACCGTCAGGCAGCCTCGCGCATTGAAAGCATGCAATCGACTATTTTGCGTTTCGAGAACGACAGCGAAGCGCGTATCAATTCTCTGCAAGCCCGCATCAACCAGCTCACCGAGTCGCTTAGCAAAGAGCAGATCGAGCGTGGCTTCGTCGAAGGCGCATTGGATGCCGCCCGTCGCGACCGCGTCCAGCTGCAGCAGACGATTTTCGAGCTCAAGATCAACAACAACCCGCAGGGTGAGGGTGGCCCCCAGCTCGCCGTCGACAATGCCAAATCGATCCTTGAAAAAGAGCTCGATGAAATCAAGACAGACCTGATGCGCTCGCACACTGAAGTGCCCACGCTGCGAAGCCGCAAATCGACCAAAAAGAAGGATGAATAAGGATCACCCCCAAGACCTGACGGATCTGCTCTTTTCCCCTTTAATTACAATGTTTTAAAGTCGGCATAAAATTTGCTTATCCCGGTGTAGAACGGGATCACCTTATGCCAGTCACCATCTACAATCCGACCACCGGGCGCTATGTCACAACCCAGTCGGTTTCGAGCAATGCCACAAAGACCACCTCTCCTGCGGCGCTGAAAAGCAAAGTGGGTGGTCAGGCTGCGCCTTTGAAGCCCACCGGGTCTTCGGTCAAGGTCCAGCTGTCGAATGTGGCCCAGTCGGTGCTTGCGGGGACAACAAAGCTCAAAGTCAGCGAGCTGATCGCCAAATTCCAAGAACCCAAATATTCGCCCACCGACATCTCCGGCGTGACGCTTTATGTGAACAGCGGTTTCAGCGAGCTGATGCCGCCGGCTGTGTCGGCGCAGGATTATAAAAATATCTTGAACCTGCTCACCGCTCAGGGTGGTCGCAAATTGATGGATGTGCGCGCCAATAATGACGTGCCGGTTAAATTGGATGTTGCAACATTCACACAATTGCAAACCGATATGACCGACGCCATCCTCGCAAAGGCTGGTGCCAGCACGGTCCATGAGACATTGATCACGCCTGCTAGGCAGGGGAGCGCACCCATTACACTCGCAGGCAATCCGGCCGATGTTGTGAAATGGTATGTACCTGGTGCCACTGTTGGGAGCTGGACTGAAGTCACAGATCCTGGCTTGCCTTCCAAAATTGATGCAACAGGCACGGTATCAACAAGTTTGGCATCTATGCCTGCAGCACTGATGAATGCCACCCAGATCAAAGACGAGGTGCATAGCTCTGCCTTGTTGGGCGTCGCGAGTAATATTTCACTGGATCTGTCGACAGGTGCCAATGGTGTGATTGGTGACGGGGTGGACCCCGCAATTCTTGCACGCTTCAAGCAGATGGTGGATGCCAATAAAATCACGCGCATCAGTTTTGACGGGCAGACTGGCCCTGTCACACTGACACCCGATACCGTCAGCACATTGGGCGCTAAAATGATCGCCCGATATCCCGGAAAAATCACGATCGATGCGAATGCACAAACTTTGATGAGCCCAACCAATTGGGAAAGCTTGCGCCTGCTGAACAATTATCGTGATGTGGCCATCAATCTCAACACGGGTGTGCCGGCTTCCAAAACAGCTATCCCATCATTGTCGTAAGCAACGTCTCATCTTAGCTATGCGCAATTTATTGGTGGCTATAATTTGCTGGGGTCCATTTCAGTTGCCAATGCCTCTGTCGCTTTGGAGCCGACGACCTATGATGCCACAGCCAAGACACAAAAAGTGCTTGTCTCTGGTTTGTTGAGCAATGGTGACTCGATGCAAATCAGTCTCGCGACACTTGGTGGTGCGCGTGTACCAATCTCCGTTGGTCCGCTCTCGCTACCGAAAGGCGCGAGCGCCGAGCAGCAAGCCAGTGCTTTGGTGTCATCTATCAATACGGCTTTGTCGAATAATACCAATTTTGCGGGCGTGAGTGTTGCCCGCACGGGCAACGAGTTGACCTTCACGTGGTCGGGTGCAGCGCCGACACAAACACCCCCCTTTGCTTTTGTCAGCGCCACGCGTGCATCTGATAGCGCGCCCACATTTGGTGTTGAGTTGACTGATGTGCCCCCCAGCGCCGCTCAAAGTCTAACCACTTATCCGCAGATCTATGATCTCAATGTCAAAGGCACGGCCGATCAATTGTTCATGAACAGTGACAAGCTGAACGGACTGATCAGCAATGGTTATGTGAAATCTATCCAGCTGACGGATACTGGGACTGTGCGGATCGGGGCAGGGCAGGCCTTGCGTTCGATCCCGATGCTTCAGAAAATTGGCGGAGGCAAGATCGTCATTTCTGACTATCCCACATCACCCTCCTCATATGCCAATTTCACCAATGCCGCAGCCGACAGCCTGGCTGGCGGTATTCGCATCGTCGCAAGTCCATCGCAGATTCTCGATTCGCTCTCGGGGCTTACCGCGCTGGCACGCATGGGCAAAATCTCGACACTGACTTTGACGGGCAGCAATGGTCGCCAATCCGTGATCGACAATCTCGACAGTTCCAAGCTCTCAGAGCTGGTGGGCACATTGCGCCAAGGCGGATAAGAGCCTTAACCTAACCGCTGCTTTGGTTTATCAGCTAGTCTGTCGAGAAAATGACTGGCAGACGGATGGTGCGACATGGGCGCGGTAGCGACGAAGCTTCTGGTTCTTGAAGGTGACGGCATTGGTCCGGAAATCACAGCTGCGACGCAGGATGTTCTGCACGCCACGGATCATGTTTTCAAACTTGGCCTGTCTTTTTCCCACGCTGACATTGGCTTTGCGGCCCTGAAAGCCACTGGCACAACATTTCCCCCGAAAGTGTTGGAGCAGGCCAAATCCGTCCACGGCATTGTACTGGGCCCCGTGTCGCACAACGACTACCCTTCTGTGGCGGAAGGTGGACTCAATCCATCGGGCGAATTGCGCAAGCGGCTGGATCTTTACGCCAATATCCGGCCCTCACGCACACGCGCCGCAATTCCAGCACCTAGCCGTCATGCTTTTGACCTTGTGGTCGTGCGCGAAAACACAGAAGGCTTTTATGCCGACCGCACCATGTATGCTGGCACAGGCGAAGTCATGCCGGTGCCTGATCTTGCCATGGCCATGCGCAAAGTGACCCGACTTGCCAGTGAGCGCATTGCGCGCTCAGCCTTTGAACTTGCCATGACACGGCGTAAAAAAGTTTGCATCGTCCATAAAGCAAATGTGTTGCGCATGTCCGATGGCCTGTTCCTGGACTCTGTGCGCGGTGTCGCAAAAAGTTTTCCTGATGTTGCCGTTGAAGAGCAGCTCGTCGATGCTATGGCTGCTTTGCTCGTACGCGATGCCAGCCCTTATGATGTCATCGTCACTACGAATATGTTTGGCGATATTCTCTCAGATGAAGCCGCAGAGCTTGCCGGAGGCTTGGGGCTGGGCGCTTCCCTCAATGCAGGGGAGCATCACGCTGTCGCGCAAGCTGCACATGGTTCGGCGCCTTCTATTGCAGGACACGACAAAGCCAATCCTTCGGCTTTGATCATTTCATCGGCCATGTTGCTCACTTGGCTTGCGTCACGCCTCAACCGTCCAGAATTTGCGCATGCTGGTGCAGCCGTTGAGGCCGCTGTTGATGCGACATTGGATGATCCAGCCACTCGGACGGGCGATCTCGGCGGGGCGCTTGGGACAAAGGCCTTTACGCAAGCTGTGATCGCTCGTCTGCGCGCGTGAATCTTAATCGAGCGGTTCGACCTTTATAATCGAGCCGCCATGGTTGGAGCCGATCCAAAGCACCGGCTTGGTGCCGCGATCATCCAAAAATGTGCGGCGTATATTGGTCGAGCGCGGCAGCAGATATTCCACAAAAGTGCCGCTCTCTAGATCCAGTTGGGCCACTTGGTCATTGCTCATGGAACCTGCCCAAGCCTCGCCTTTGGCATAGACCGCATCATAGGGATTGCTCCAAGGCGTCGGCAATTTCCATTCTGTCATGCCACCAGATTTGGGATCAAACATGCCGATGGAATTGGACGCATATTGCGCAAACCAGAGGCGGCCTTGTTCGTCGATCATGCCGCGACGCGGGCGTGAGCGCAGGCTGGGTGTGGGATAGACCGTCAGCATTTTTGCATCAGCATCGAATTTGCCAACGCGCGTATTGCTGAATTCGAGCATGTAGGGATTGTTCTTCTGATCGGCGATCAGGCCATAGCCATTGATCGACACGCCATTCACATCTTTGGGCTCACCCATATCTTCATACTGGCCCGTCTTCACATCAATTCGATAGAGACTGTGGGTATCCTGATTATTCGTCCAGACTTTTGGTGATCCCCTCCCTGACGTTTTTTCAAGCCTCCCCCAAGGCCTTTGGTCAGAGCGTCTGCCGTCCCGCGATCTTCGTCAATGCGCCGGAAGTCGGATGATGTCATTGGGCCGTTGCTCGACCGGAAAACATGTTGTGCGACGTGTATCTAGGCAGCGTTGCAGCCGCTCCTGTTCGACAAAAATTTTCACAACCCAAATTGAAAACAGGACAAGCAAGAGGATGAACAGCCCCGCGATCAGATTGACCCGGTTGTGGTGGGTTTGTCCCAGATCGGGCGCATCTGTTTCGGGATTTGCTTCGGTCAGAGATTTTGAGACAGGTTCTTGCATCAGTGAGGTTCAGTCAGGTCTCGCATGTGGCACATAGGGCGCAGTGATTGAATGGTGTGAACCCGAAGGCAAGAAAAGGCTAGCATCTTCGGTTGCAGCTTGCTAGGCCTCAGACATCCTTTTCATGATCTTGAAGGTCCCCCACGGATGACAACCGATAAGCTTGCCTTGACTCGCCGCCTCTTTCTGGCCGCTGCGCCCTTCGGGCTTGCTGGCTGCGCGGCGTCAGATGGGCAGGTGCCGTCTGCTGCTACCCATCCCTGCGGGAGATTTTGGCTGGTCCCTATGGCGAGATTGAGGATAACGGCATCATTGTGCCGCAAGTCGATCTGGATGATATCTACCCGCGCTTTCTGCGCCAGACCGTGCCCTATACCGGGAAACAACCGGTCGGCACGATCATCGTTGATACGCCCAACCGGCATGTCTATCTGATCCGCCCGGAAGCCAAAGCGGTCCGCTATGGCTGTGGCGTAGGCCGTGCCGGTTACGAGTTCAAGGGCGGGGGCTATATTGGCCGCACGGCCATCTGGCCGCGCTGGGCTCCCACGTCCAACATGATTGTGGCTATGCCTGAGCGCTATAAGCCCGTGGCTGGTGGCTTGCCCGGTGGCATCGAGAACCCTCTGGGGGCGCGTGCCCTCTATATTTGGCGTGACGGGGCTGAGACCAATTACCGGATCCATGGCACCAACGAACCAGAAAGCATCGGAACCGCTGTCTCCTCAGGCTGCATCCGTTTGTTCAACCATGACATTATCGACCTCCACCGCCGCCTGACGCCGAGCGCGAAAGTGGTTGTGATTCACGGTGGTTCTGTGGCCGGCGCTTAACCACCATGTCTATACAATTCAGGTAATTTTGGTCTAAGCTTCTCTGAAGATTGATCTTTTTTCAGTTTTGGAGAGAGCCATGTCGTCCCGCAAGGATAAGACCATCACGCGCAATGACCTGGCCGAGGCTGTTGCCCGAGCCTCGGGTCTCCCGCGTCGTGACGGTAAGGAATTTGTCGAAGTTTTCTTCGACCTCATTACCGAAGCGCTGATGCGCAAAGAACCTGTTCTCATTTCAGGTTTTGGCAAATTTTCCGTGGTGGAGCGTGCTCCGCGTCGCGCCCGCAATGTACGTGCAGGCCATGATGTGATGATCGAGGCCCGTCAGGCGATTGTGTTTCGTCCCGCAGTTGGCCTTGTGGAGCAGCTCAGCCTTGAGGGCACTGGTGGTCAACAGCCTGCCACGATCAAAGCCACGGCTTGACCGATATCATTGAGCTGTCAGCGCAACGGTTTATGCTCCGTTGAATTAGGAGTGTAGCTATGACCGACTTGTCTCAGCCAAATCGATATGGATATGTGGCCATGGTGCTGCATTGGCTCGTTGCAGCGCTTTTGCTTTTTGTGGGCGCCCTCGGCTTATCTTTTGAATCCATCCCGCGCGCCACGCGCATGTTTTACATCAATCTTCACACGACCATCGGTCTGGTTATGTTCGGCCTGATCTTGATGCGGATGTTGTGGCGGTTTGCTAATCCGGTGCCCGCGCCTGACGCCTCTTGGTCGCGTTTGGTGGTCATCTCTTCAAACCTTGCCCATAAAGCGCTCTACGGCTTGATGCTGGTGGTGCCGATCATCGGCGTGATCGCCTATGTCTGGCATGGGCGTGTGTTTGATTTTGGACTTTTCAAGCTGGATTTTGCCGTAGCCTCTACCAAGTCCATTTATGATCCGGCTGAAGACATCCACGGTGCTCTGGCCTATGGCCTGCTAGGCCTCGTTGGTTTGCATATTCTGGGCGCGCTTTGGCACCAATTCGTGGCTCGGGACGGTATTTTCCGTCGGATCCTGCCTCTCTAGACAGAGGGGCTTGAAAAGCCAGCATTTCTCAGTAAGTGATGGGCGAGACCGTTTTCACATGAAAGCGGCATAGTGGCTGAGGCCCCTTGCAAGCGGGTCATAAGGGAGAAGGTCATGGCGGTCAGCCAAGCGCTCGTCGAGACGAGGGCGTTGATCAAGACTTTTGGGCCCGTCAGGGCGGTGGATGGGATTTCCTTCACGGTCGGGCGCGGCGAAGTTGTGGGATTTCTGGGCCCCAATGGTGCCGGCAAATCCACCACCATGAAAATGATCGCAGGTTTTCTGGAGCCGACTTCCGGCTCAGCCTATGTTGCAGGCTTTGATAGCCAGCGTGATCCGATCTCCGCGCGCAATCATCTGGGCTATCTTCCCGAAGGCGCGCCGGCCTATCCTGACATGACGGTCGCTGATTTTCTGGCCTTTGTGGCGGGCATGCGCGGGCTGTCGCCAGCGCAGGGCCAGCGCCGTCTGGCTGAGCTTGTTGAGAGCATTGATCTGGCCGATGTCTGGAACCGCCGCATCGAGGCTTTGTCAAAAGGCTACAAGCGCCGCGTCGGTATTGCGCAGGCTCTTGTGCATGATCCCGATGTGCTGGTGCTGGATGAGCCGACCGATGGTCTCGATCCCAATCAGAAACATGAAATGCGCGCCTTGATCCGCACGCTTGCGCCGACCAAGGCGATTATTGTCTCCACCCATATTCTCGAAGAGGTCGAAGCCATTTGCACGCGCGCCATTGTGATTGCGCGCGGCAAAATGCTTGCCGATGGCACGCCGGCCGATCTTCTGGCCCATGCGCCACACCGTGATGAGACCATGCCACAGCTTGTGAAGACGACGCCACTGGAAGATGCCTTCCGTCACATCACGCTTGATCAGGCGGGAGTGTAAGATGCGCGCTCTTGTTCTGATTTTCCGTCGCGAATTTGCCGCCTATTTTGCAACTCCGCTGGCCGCTGTCTTTCTGGCGGTCTTTGTGGGCGTCTCAACCGGCATGACGTTTTTTGTCTCGAACTTCTTTGATCGCTCGCAAGCTGATCTCTCCTCCTTTTTTACGTGGCAGCCATGGTTGTTGCTGGTTTTGATGCCAGCAGTCGGCATGCGCCTGTGGGCCGAAGAGCGTCGCCTTGGCACGATTGAACTTTTGATGACGCTGCCTGTGCAGCCCTGGAAGATTGTCTTTTCCAAATGGCTTGCGGCTTTCGCCTTCGCAGGTCTCGCGCTGGTTTTCACCATGCCGCTGTGGATCACAGTCAATTGGTTAGGCTCGCCGGATAATGGCGTGATCCTCGCGTCCTATTTGGGTGCTTGGCTGATGGCTGGTGCGTTTTTGGCCATTGCGTCTTGCATTTCAGCACTCACCAAAAATCAGGTGCTGGCTTTTATTGGCGCGGTGATTGCGGGTTTCATCTTTGTCATGGCCGGATTTGATCTGGTGTTGGCTGCTGTGCGGCCTTGGGCACCCGATGTTGTTGTGCAGGTGATTGCTTCGATGTCCTTCATCGGTCATTTCCAGCGCATCACGGATGGTGTGTTTGAAGCCTCTGCACTGGTTTTCTTTATTTCGCTCATCGCCTTCGCGCTCTGGCTCAATGTCCAGATTCTCGATGCGCGCAAGGCTGCGTGAGGGCACAATCATGACCAAGGCCTTCACAACAGGACGTCTCGTTATCATTGCAGCCCTTTTGGGCGCGATGATTTTTGGTGCGGTCAATCTGATCGCCTCCAACACATTGCGCGGGTCGCGCATTGATCTCACCCAGCAAAAGCTCTTCTCGTTATCGAATGGCACCAAGATGATGCTGGGCGAGATTCTCGAGCCGATCCGCTTCCGCTTCTTCATGTCGTCGGGCCTGACGCGCGAAGCCCCGCAGATTGCCGCTTTCGCCTCCCGCGTGCGTGCCATGCTGGATGCTTATGTGGCATCCTCCAAAGGCAAGATCATCATCGAAGTGATCGACCCCAAAGCCTATTCTGAAGAAGAAGATCGCGCCGTGGCTTTTGGCATCAGCCCGATGCAGGCGTCCAATGGCGACCGTCTGTTCTTCGGCTTGGCCGCAACCAATTCTACAACAGGCAAAGCCACCATCGGCGCTTTCTCGCCCGAGCGTGAAGCCTATCTCGAATATGATTTGACGCGTCTGGTCGCCGAGCTTGATCGCAAGGGCAAGGCCGTGGTCGCGCTGATCGATGGCATGAACCTGCAAGGCAACCCGCAATTGGGCCAACGCGAGCAGCAAGTGCTCGTGCAGATGAAGCAATTCTTTGACGTGCAGCCCTTGCAAGGTGAAGTCACGGATCTGCCCGAAAAGACACGCGTGTTGATGGTCGTGCACCCGCAAAATCTGTCGGACAAGACGCTGTTTGCGATTGATCAATGGGTGATGTCGGGTGGCGCGACACTGATCTTTGTTGATCCCCATGCCGAAAGCCAGATCGGCCCCCGTGGCCAGCCGCCGGCGGATTCGTCATCTGACCTGCAAAAGCTCTTTGCCGCTTGGGGCGTGCGCTATGACGCGACCAAAGCGATTGCTGATCCGGGTTTTGCCTTGCAGACCGAGCGCATGATCAACGGCCGTCCGGCCAGCATGAGCAATCTGCCATGGATTGCCGTGCATGATGATGGCCTGCGCAAGGATGATGCGATTTTGGCTCAGCTCTCGGCGATGGTGATGACCACCGTTGGCTCGTTTGAAAGTGCCAAGGCAGGTGTCAGCCTGCGCCCGCTCGTCACCGCCTCCAAGAAGGCTGGCATCCTGCCTGCAGAGCAGATGAAAGATCGCAATGCCGATCTGCGTGCGCTCTTGGTCAAGATCGAGCCGCCGGCCTCGCCCCCTGTGATCGCCGCGCGTCTGAGCGGTACGCTGGAAAGCGCTTTTCCCAAAGCGCCCGAAGGTGTGTCACCCAAGGGTGAGGTTTTGGCGCGCAATAGCAAACCTGCCAATGTCATTCTGGTGGGCGATGCTGATATGTTGATGGATCGCACTTGGGTTCAGCGCCGCAATCTGATGGGCTCGGAAGTCGCACAAGCTTTCGCCAACAATGGTGATTTCGTCATCAATGCGATTGAGCAAATGGCGGGCGGTGTGGCACTGGCTGATCTGCGCGGGCGTGGTGTCTCATGGCGTCCGTTTGAGCTGATCCAGCAGAAAGAGCAGGAAGCCAATGAGCGCTACCGCGCCAAAGAGCAGGCTTTGCAGGAGCGTCTGAAAGACGCCGAGCAGAAGCTGCAGGAATTGGCGCGCGGCGGTCAGAAGGGCACGGAGGTGCTGACCCCTGAGCAGATGAAAACCATCGAAAAGTTCAAGGGCGATCTTTTGGCTACGCGTGAAGAATTGCGCGCTGTCCAATTTGATCTGCGCAAGGATGTCGACTGGATCAAGAACGCCGTCATTGCTGTGAACGTCGCGCTCGTGCCGATTGTGGTGGGTGTGTTGGCGCTGCTGCTGGCTTTTCGTAGCCGCCGCCGCGCGCTGCCGCGCAAAGACGCTTGAGGATTGTCCGCATGAACATGAAACAAATCGGCCTTCTTAGCGCACTCGCCGCTCTCTCTGTGGGGGCCGCCGCACTTTCGATGAGCTCAGGCCCGCAAGGCTTTGCCGCCGACAAGCGCGGCCAACTTGTCTTTCCTGGGCTCACCCAGAAAGCCAATGATGTGACCAGCATTACCATCAGGGATTTCGAACGCGCCTTTACAGTTGAGCGCCGCGAAGATGGTTTTTACAACAAGGAAAGCGGCTATCTCGTCAAGCCGGATGCGTACCGCGATCTGGTTGGCAGCGCCTCTTTTCTGACCTTTGAAGAAACCAAAACGTCTGATCCCGCGCGCATGGCCGATCTTGGTCTGGCGGAGCCGGGAGCCGCACCTGAAGCTGTCGGGCGCGAGATGTCGTTTCGCGATGCCAAAGGCAATATCCTGGCCTCGCTGACGGTTGGCAACAGCGATGCAACGGTTGGCGGCGCACGCGGTGGCACGTTCATCAAGCTTGCAGATCAAAAGCAGGCGTTACTGGTGCGCGGACAATTGCGCGTGCCGGTTCCGCATGCTGCCTGGTATGAGATCAATTTCGTCAACATCCAGCGCGATGGCTTGGCCGGTATCACCATCAAGGGTGGTGGCCTGGACGAGATTATCACCAAAGCTGAGAAGAAGGGCGATGACATCACGCTCATGAATGCCCCAGAAGGCCGCATGGGCGATGGCTCCAAGCTGATGCGGCTTGGCTTTATGGTCGATCCGATCTCGTTCCAGGATGTGCGCAAGGCTGAAGGCGCACCGAAAGCCGATGCACGCCAGATGATCGTCAGCTCATGGAAGGGCTACACGATCACCTATACGGCGATTGGCGATATGGCCGACGGCTGGGTGCGTTTCACCACGCAGGTGACCAGCGATGTAGGTAAGGAAGAGGCCGAAGATTTCCGCCGCAAGACGGAAGGCTTCGATTTCAAGCTCGCCCAGTATGAGATTGATATGCTGCGCTGGACGCTGAAAGATGTGACGCAAGAAGCGAAATCGTAAGGTCATCATTGCAAGCGGAGCGAAGCAATCCATTGTCGAATACGATGCTATGGATTGCTTTGTCGCTCCGCTCCTCGCAATGACGAGGCGTTGATCACAAATGATAAATGCGGAAAGCGTAATGCCAGCTTTCCGTGATCGGCTTTCCGCCCACCTGCAGCAAGCATTGCATTGTGCCCACAGTCTCCAACTCATGCTGCACATCGAGCATGACGCGGAAGCCGTTGATCTTCGGGTAGGGCACAAGAAAGAAGCGCTGCATCAACGCATTTTGCGCGTAGGCCACAATTTTCACGGCATCCGGATTTTTCAGATAATAGGCAAGATCGCCGCCGACAAAATCGACAATATAGCGGCGTGAATCAGGCGCAGCCTTTTCTGCTGAGCCCAAAGCCACAGGTGGCGCGGAATAAGTCTCGCGCGCATAACCCAGCTTATGCAGCGACAGGCCATCATTCATCGCCCGGATGCGATAACCGAAGGTAAAACGCTTGCCTGGTTGCAATCCGCCATCTGGCACAAAGGCGCAGATGATATTGTCGGCTGTCTCGTCCTTGGTGGCCAGTTCAATTAGCTCGACATGGCCCGTACCCCAATCGTGGCTGGGTTCGATCCAGTAAGAGGGGCGCTCATCGTAAGCCAGTTCGACATCCGCATAATGCTGCGTGTTGCGGTCTCGTTGCATCAGCCCAAAGCCCTTGAGGCCCGACACCGGAAAGCGCTGCACTTCCTGAATCTGCGGGTTCTTCAAAGGCCGCCACATAAAGCCGCCTTTTTCCGTCTGGATGAGCAGGCCATCGCTGTCATGCAGCTCGGGGCGAAACTCATCATATTTGTTGCGGTCATTCATGTGGCGATCATTCTCGCCCATGAGAAACATGGAGGTGAGGGGCGCCATACCGAGGCGCTCGACGGCCACACGCGGGAAGATCGACACGGTGAGATTGATCGCCGTTTCATCCTGCGGGAAAATATCAAACTGATAGGCGCCCGCCAGCGAGGGGGAATCCAAGAGCGCATAGAGCGTGATCTTGTCGGACCCCAAAGCTGGTTGCTCGATCCAGAATTCCTTGAAAAACGGAAACTCTTCATTGTTGTCGAGTTTGCCTGTGCCAATGGCCAGGCCGCGCGCCGACAGTCCGTATTTCTGATCGCGGCCTAGAAATCGGAAATAGCTCACACCGACAAAACTGATGAGCTCATCGAAGGTGCGCGCGCTGTTCAGTGGATAGTGGATTTTGAATCCGGCATAGCCCAGATCGCTGGGCAGGTTCTTGCCGAAATCAGGATTGCGATATTCGAAGTTTTTCGGGTTGTAGTCGAAGGGTTTGGCGATGCCGCCGACCACCATATTGATCTTCACTTCGGTCTTGAACAAATGTCCGAGATGGAAGAGGCCCAGATGCGCGCGTTTGTTGGGGTCTTGAATCGGATCGGGGTCATCGCGGAAGCGGATGGGCTGCCAATTGTCCCAGTCAAGCGCCTCGATTTCTGGCGGCAGTTTGGTCACGCGCGGCTCGAAGGCACGCTCTGACAAAGCCCGCGCGCGCAACACCACATCTTCGTATGTAAAACGCGGTGTATCCGCGCGTGGCATATTGGGGGGAAGCGGCTGCCCATTGGCAGGCTTGGTTTGAGCTTGAGCCTCGTGGGCCGCAAGGGCAGAGGCGAGGGCCGCCATCAGGGAGCGGCGCGTCAGATCATATGAGGTGGGCAAGCGGTAAATCCTGATCAGGATGAAATCGGAGCGAGGCGATCATGCCCGTCAATTGAGGCTCAAGCGCGGCGCTAAAATCGTTCATAGAGCGACATTTGGCAAGCTTGGCCCCCTGCGAAAGAAGGGGTCACAAGGGACACGTGATCCCAGTAATCCCGTCTTGAAGCCTGACGCAACCCGTGGGAAGCTTACTCTAACGGCTCGCCTTGAGCAGAGCCGATTCAGGGGAGGAATGCATGGGTAGGATCGCCTTGGGCGTTCTGGGGGCCTTGGTGCTTGGTACCTGCGCGGCAGTCGCCGCCGACAAGCCCGATTGGGCTTTTCCAGTCACAGATAAAGTGCAGCCAGTCATGGTGCCCGATGATGGCAAGCCCAAGACGGCGCCAGGCTCAACGCGCAGTTACACACGCAGCCAGATTGAAGATCTCTACAATCCCCCCGATTGGTATCCTGATCAACATCCGGCCATGCCAGCCGTTGTATCGAATGGCCGCGCGCCAGAAATCCGCGCCTGCATCGCTTGCCATCTGCCAACCGGAACAGGCCATACGGAGAGCGCCAATATGGCAGGACTGCCGGCTGCCTATCTGATGCAGCAGGTCGAAGATTACAAAACCGGTGCGCGCAAAGGCTCAGGCTCGATGCTGGCCATCGCCAAAGCGATCACGCCTGAAGAGAACAAGGCGGCGGCTGATTATTTCGCCTCGCTCAAGCCGCGCGTGTGGATCCGCGTGACGGAGACCGACACGGTTCTCAAAACCTACGTCGCGGCGGGCAACAAGCGCGCCATTCATCCTGACCATGTGTTTGAGCCGCTGGCCAATCGCATCATTGAAGTGGGCGAGGATGAGAACCGTCTGTTCAATCGCGATCCTGGCTCAGGCTTTGTCGCCTTTGTCCCGAAAGGATCTGTTGCCAAAGGCAAGGCACTGGTGGACGCGGGTGATGCGCAGGCCTGCGTGTCCTGCCATGGCGAAGGCAACAAGGGCACCATGGATTTGCCCGGACTTGCTGGCCGCACACCGACTTACATCGTGCGCCAGCTGTTCATGATTCAAAATGGCGAACGTGCAGGCACGCAAGTCGAGCCGATGAAGGCCATCGTCGCCAAACTCACCGTTGATGACATGCTCAATATGGCAGCCTACCTCGGCTCGCTCGAACCTTGATCGGGAGATATTCATGACAAAAAGAAATGACATCACCGCACTCGACGAGGTTGCTGGCAATGGCCTGCTGAGCCGCCGTCTTTTACTGCGCGGCGGCGTGGCGATGGCGGGCGCGGCCAGCACGCTGGTGGCCACGCAAGGCGCGTCAGCCGAGCCGTTGATGGAGCCTGAATGGAGCCGCTATCAGGGCACGACGGTCGAGCCCATGGGGCGACGCACGAAGCATGAGAAAGACACGACGCGTATCCTCACCAATCCCAAGGGTGACCCGCGCACTCAACATGCGCGCACACCGCATCATTTGCTGAACGGGCAGATCACGCCCAACCATTTGCATTTCACCATTCTGCACAATGGTATTCCCGACATTGATCCAGAGCAGCACAGGCTTGTCGTTCACGGCATGGTGAAACAGCCCATCGTGCTCACCATGGATCGCCTGATGCGCTACCCCATGGTGACGCGCCAGACGTTTCTGGAATGTGGTGGAAATTCAGCTGCACTGTTTTCCAACGAACCCGTGCAAGCCAATCTGCAATCGCTGCATGGTCTTGTGTCGAACGCCGAATGGACAGGCGTGCCCTTGTCTGCGGTGCTCGATGAAGTGGGCATCGACCCGAAAGCCAAATGGATGCTGGTCGAGGGCGCAGACACGGCGGCGATTACACGTTCCGTGCCGCTCAATAAGGCCCTCGATGATGCCATTCTCGTGCTCTACCAGAATGGCGAGCGCCTGATGGCCGAGCAGGGCTATCCTGTGCGCCTGCTGCTTCCCGGCTGGGAAGGGAATATGAACATCAAATATGTTCGCCGCATCAAGATCGTCGACCAGCCTGCGTTGACTTATTATGAAGCGCGTAATTATTCGCCGCTTTTGCCTGATGCCAAAGCCTATCGCTTCTTCTTCGTCAACGAGGTGAAGAGTTTCATCACGCATCCCTCCTTCGGTATGAAGCTGAACGAGCCGGGCTATTATGAAATCTCCGGCATTGCCTATTCAGGTGCAGGGCGCATTGAGCGCGTGCAGGTGACAGCCGATGGCGGCAAGACGTGGGCTGATGCGGCTGTGCAAGGCCCGACCATGCACAAGGCTTTTACGCGCTTCCATATACCTTGGCGATGGGACGGAAAGCCCGCCATTCTATCAAGCCGTGCGGTGGATGATGGCGGTAATGTTCAACCCTTGCGTGCGGATTTCATTCGCGAGCGTGGTGAAACGCAAAAGCCAGTCACCAATCCGTTCGGGTTTCCGAACCAGCATTACAACAGTCTGACGTCATGGGGCATCAATGCCAAGGGAGAGATCAGCCATGTTTATGCTTGAGAAAATCTCCTTGGCAGCCTGCATGGCTGTGGCGCTTTCAACCAGCGCTCTGGCAGATGACAAAAGTGGTCTGGGCTCAAATGTCGGTTTGGGTCAGCCGATCACCGAGAGCGACATCAAGCCGTGGGATATTACCATCCTGCCAGATGGCACCAATCTACCGCCGGGCTCAGGCACGGCTGCGGTCGGCGCCAAACTTTTTACCGAGAAAGGTTGCGTGGCCTGTCATGGGGAAGGTGGCACAGGTGGCGCCAATGGTGCGGTGATCACGGATATTCCACTTGCTGGACGCGGTATTGAAGCGACGAAGACGATCAAGAATTTCTGGGGAAGTTCGACCACCGTCTTCGATTTTATCCGACGTGCAATGCCATGGC
This sequence comes from uncultured Hyphomicrobiales bacterium, assembly GCA_903851305.1. GTDB lineage: Bacteria > Pseudomonadota > Alphaproteobacteria > Rhizobiales > Beijerinckiaceae > Terripilifer. Next base: position 18,425 of record CAINNX010000109.1, read on the forward strand.
CTGCGCCACGCACATTGAGTGATGACGAAGTCTATGCGCTGACAGCTTTCATTCTGGAGGGCAACAAGCTCATCCCGCCAGGCACAGTGATCGATGCTAAGTCGCTGCCGCAGGTGAAAATGCCCAACAAGGATGGGTTTATTATCCGGTTCCCGGATCGGATTTGAGACCGTCATTGCGAGGAGCTTAGCGACGAAGCAATCCAGAAAGCCGCGCGTGAGGCTTCTGGATTGCTTCGCTTCGCTCGCAATGAGGGCGCTTTATTTTGCAGCGTTCAGCCGCACAAATCCCGCGTCCAGATCTGCAATCAGATCGGACACATCTTCCAAGCCAACCTGAAAGCGCAAAGCCGGCCCGCCGGGGTTCCACTTGGTTGCTGTGCGATAAGTCGAACAATCAAACGGGATGACGAGGCTTTCATAGCCGCCCCATGAATAGCCCATGCCAAACAGTTCTAGCCCATCCAGCATGGCGGCGACTGCTGTATCTGACACAGGATGCAAGATGATCGAAAACAAGCCTGACGCACCCAGAAAATCCCGCTTCCAGATTTCGTGACCGGGCGCATCAGGCAGGGCGGGGTGCAAGACCTGCTTCACCTCGGGGCGTGTCGTAAACCATTGGGCGAGTGCAAGTCCCTGCTTTTCGGCTTCGCGCAAGCGTAATTCCATTGTGCGCAAACCGCGTAGCGCCAGAAAACAATCTTCCGGCCCCGCACACATGGCAAAAGCATCAAAGGTCGCGCGCAGACGTTTGAACCAAGCCTCATTGGCTGACACCAACCCCAGCATCAGATCGGAATGGCCGGACAGGTATTTGGTGCCAGCTTCTACTGCCAGATCAACGCCGCGCTCGTGCGGCGGAAAAAAAAGCGGGGTCGCCCAGGTATTGTCCATGATGGTGCAAATGCCACGTTCCCGCGCAGCTGCTGCAATGGCAGGAATGTCCTGCATCTCGAATGTTTGCGAGCCGGGAGCTTCCACCAGCACAGTGGATGTGTTGGGTCGAAACAGGGTCGCAATGTCTGCGCCGATCAACGGATCGTAATATTGCGTCTCGACGCCCATGCGCTTCAGCACCTTATTGCAGAACGTTCGAGTGGGTTGGTAGGCGCTGTCGGTGACAAGCAAATGGTCGCCGGCCTTCAGTGCGGTCATCAAGGCCAGTGAAATAGCCGCCAGCCCTGTGGGGGCAAGCACTGTGCCTGCAGCCCCAGCGCCCGCCATTTCGGTCCAGGCCCGCTCAAGCGCCTCTGTGGTCGGTGTACCCTTGGTGCCATAGGAGAAACGGGGGCGGGGACCCTGTATAGTGGCGACATCGGGGTAAAGAACTGTGGATCCGCGGTAGATCGGTGTGTTCACAAAGCCGAATTGTTCATCGGGGTCGCGGCCCGCAATCACCGCTCTCGTGCGGGATTTCAAGTGCTTGCGGGTTTCATCGCTTATTTTGGCCATTGAATCGCTCAACCCCTCTCTTGACCCCTGTTCGAAACTCGCCTGTGATTGGCTTAACCGTAGCTTCCCTGTCACTATAGGGGCGGCCACTGGAGAAGAGAAACCCCTCAGGGCTTGATCGGGAGTTGTTTTGAATGAAACTCATTGCCGCAACATTTTTTGCAGCCGCTTCACTCGGGCTCATGACGCAGGCTGCGTCAGCCCAGGCTGGCTCCAAGACACTCGACCTCATCAAACAGAAAGGTGCCCTGACCTGCGGCACCAATACGGGTCTGGCCGGCTTTGGCCTGCCCGACGATAAGGGCAATTGGACGGGTCTGGACGTAGACCTGTGCCGCGGCATTGCAGCGGCCATTTTCAATGATCCGACGAAGGTGAAATATATTCCGCTGTCAGCCAAGGATCGATTCACCGCTTTGCAATCGGGTGAGATTGACGTGCTGGCGCGCAATGGCACCTGGACGCAATCGCGAGAAGCTGAATTGGGTCTGCTCTGGGTGGGTGTGAATTATTATGACGGACAGGGTTTTATGGTCCGCAAGAAGCTCAATGTGGCTTCTGCTCTGGAGCTGAATGGCGCTTCGGTCTGCGTGCAACAGGGTACGACCACCGAGCTCAACATGGCTGACTTTTTCCGCACCAAGGGCATGAAATATGAGGCGGTCGCCTTTGCCGACATCAACGAGGCTGTGAAAGCCTATGATTCCGGTCGTTGCGATGCTTACACCACTGATGCCTCGGGTCTCTATGGCTCACGTTTGAAGCTGGTCAATCCTGACGAACATGTGGTCTTGCCGGAAATCATTTCCAAAGAGCCTCTGGGGCCAGCTGTACGCCAAGGTGATGACCAATGGTTCAACCTCGTGAAATGGACCCATTACGCCATGATCAATGCTGAGGAACTTGGCGTGACCAAGGCCAATGTTGATGACATGCTGAAAAGCCCGAACCCCGAGATCAAACGTCTTCTGGGTGTGGAAGGGGATTTCGGCAAAGGGCTTGGTCTTTCCAAAGATTGGGCCTATCGCATTGTGAAACATGTCGGCAGTTACGGTGAAGTGTTTAACCGCAATGTCGGCGAAGGTTCACCACTCAAGATCAAGCGTGGCTTGAATTCGCTTTGGTCGGCGGGTGGCATTCAATACGCGCCGCCTGTGCGATAAAAATTTGGCCCCTTTCTTCCGGTGGAAGGAGGGGGCGTTCGGCCTTTGGATTTTGGTGTGATGAGCGACGCAGCTGCACAGCCCTCGGTCTCTCTGCTCTACAATCCCCGCTTCCGTGGATTTATCTGGCAGGCCATTCTGATTCTGATTGTCGGCTTTCTATCTTATGAAGCCGTGGTCAATGCTGCGACCAATATGCGCGCACGCGGCATCCCGACCGATTTTTCCTTCTGGGATCGTGTCGCTTCTTTTGACATCAACCAGACGCTGATCACCTATTCAGCCACATCGACCTATGGTCAGGCTTTTCTGGTCGGCTTGCTCAACACATTGCTGGCGGCGATCATAGGTGTGGTGCTGGCCACATTTCTGGGTTTCTTTATTGGCGCTGCGCGACTGTCAAAAAATTTCGTCGTTTCGAAACTCGCTGCAATCTATGTCGAAGTGTTACGCAACACGCCGCTGCTGTTGCAATTGCTGTTCATCTATAATGCTGTGCTGAAGCCGCTGCCCAATCCACGCGATAGCATTTCCTTTGGCGCAGGGATTTACCTCAATAATCGCGGGCTGGTGGTACCTGATCCGCAATTTGCACCTGGAGCCGTATATATTCTTGTCGCCGCTGTACTGGGCCTTGCGGCAAGTGTTGCTTTCAAAGCTTACGCCAAAAAACGTCAGTTCGAGCGTGGCGAGATTTTGCCCGTGGCGCGCATGTCTGCGGCGCTGATCTTGCTGCCGCCTGTGATTGTGTATCTGTTGGCTGGCCAGCCGATTTCTTTTGATACACCGGTTCTGCGCGGCTTCAATTTCGTGGGTGGCATGCGCGTGCTGCCGGAATTTGTGGCGCTGGTTGTTGGCCTGTCCATCTATACGGCCGCCTTCATTGCCGAGATTGTGCGCGCCGGTATTTTGTCCGTTTCACATGGCCAGACAGAAGCCGCACAATCTTTAGGTCTGTCACGCACACAAACACTGAAGCTTGTTGTTGTCCCCCAAGCCTTGCGCGTGATCGTGCCTCCGCTCACCAACCAGTTTCTGGCGCTGACGAAAAACTCGTCGCTTGCCGTCTTCATCGGCTACCCTGATCTCGTGCAGGTGTTTGCAGGCACTGTGCTCAATCAGACGGGGGCGGCTGTGCAGGTGATTGCCATCACCATGGCGGTCTATCTGGTGATCTCGCTGATCACTGCCATGATCATGAACGTCTACAACCGCCGTATGGCCTTGGTGGAGCGCTGACATGACCCTCTATTTGCGAGGTGACGATGCGCCCGTTCTGGCACCGCCCACACGAGTGGGTGGCGCGTTTGGTTGGTTGCGCGAGCATATTTTTTCCGGCTATGTGTCAGGCCCGCTGGCTCTGGCCTTCATCTCACTGATCGTCTGGTTATTGCCCGATCTCATCCGCTTCTTTGTGCTGGACGCTATCTGGAGTGCCAATGATGGCTCGGCATGCCGCGTGCAAGGCACTGGCGCTTGCTGGGCTTTTGTCGATCGCAAACTGGATTTCTTTCGTTACGGCTCTTACCCGGGCTCGGAACATTGGCGGGTTGATCTGACACTGATGATAGGCACGGTGCTGAGTGCACGTCTGCTTTGGCCCGATGGCCAGAAAAGCAGGAGCGGTTTGCTGGCTTTTTTGTTCGGTGGCCCGCTGTTCATCTTTCTGATGATGCCCGGTCCCGCCGCGGTCCTGCGTGAGCCGGGTGTCGAACTTTCTATCCTTGCAGTTGGTATCGCTTTGGCCTGCGTGCTGGAATTTTTGAACATCCGCACACTCTGGGTCGCGATCGTCTATTTCTTCATTTTCCCGATCCTCGCCGTCTATCTGCTCAAAGGTTCAGCTGTCTTGGGTCTTATGCAAGTCGATACCAATTTGTGGGGTGGCATTTTCCTGAGCTTGTTGGTTGCGACTGTTGGTATTGTCTTCTCGCTACCCGCTGGTGTTTTGCTGGCATTGGGGCGGCGCTCCGAACTGCCTGCCGTGCGGTTCTTCTCGATCCTCTACATCGAGTTTGTGCGTGGTGTGCCTTTCATCACGGTGCTGTTCATGGCCAACACCATGTTGCCGCTGTTTGTTCCCGACAATTGGTCGCCAGATCGCCTGATGCGCCCGATCATCGGCTTTGCTCTCTTTGCCGCCGCCTATATGGCCGAAGAGGTGCGTGGCGGGTTGCAGGCCATCCCCAAAGGTCAGAGCGAAGGCGCTATGGCTTTGGGGCTGTCCTATTGGCAGCGGATGCGGCTCATCATTCTGCCGCAGGCTTTGACACTTGTCATACCGGGCATCGTTAATATTTTCATCTCGCTGTTCAAAGACACAACGCTTGTGGCCATTGTCGGCATTTTCGATTTTCTGCGCGCCATTGATGCAGCGCGCATTGACCCTGTCTGGACAGGGCCCACCGTGTCACCCACCGTCTATGCTTTCGCTGCTGCTTTCTATTTCCTCTTTTGCTTCGGCATGTCACGCTATTCCCAGATGATGGAAGAGCGCCTCAGTGCCGGTCGTCGCCGCTAGGAATTTTGCCATGAATGAGACCGCGATTGAAATCTCCGCCATGAACAAATGGTATGGCCAGTTTCATGTGCTGCGTGACATTAATCTCACCGTGAAGCGGGGCGAGAAGCTGGTGATCTGCGGCCCCTCGGGATCGGGTAAATCGACCATGATCCGCTGCATCAATCGGCTAGAGGAACACCAGCAGGGCCGCATTGTGGTTGATGGTGTCGAGCTGACAGATGATCTGAAACGCATCGACGAAGTGCGTCGTGATGTCGGCATGGTGTTCCAGCATTTTAATCTGTTCCCGCATTTGACCATTCTCGAAAATTGCACCTTGGCGCCGATTTGGGTGCGCAAGATGAAGAAGAAAGATGCGGAAGAAATAGCCATGCACTATCTGACGCGGGTGAAGATCCCCGAGCAGGCACATAAATTTCCTGGTCAATTGTCGGGTGGTCAGCAACAGCGCGTGGCGATTGCGCGCTCATTGTGTATGAGCCCGAAGATCATGCTCTTTGATGAGCCGACCTCAGCTCTTGATCCGGAAATGGTGAAAGAAGTGCTCGACACAATGGTGTCGCTCGCACAAGAGGGCATGACCATGCTCTGCGTGACGCATGAAATGGGTTTTGCGCGTCAGGTGGCTGATCGTGTGATCTTTATGGATCAGGGCCAAATTGTCGAAGCCAATGCACCTGAGGACTTTTTCTCTCATCCGCAACATGAGCGGACGAAGCTCTTTCTCAGTCAGATTTTACACTAGGCGGTTTATTGCGCTGATGAACTCGCACCTGCGCTGGTAGGCGCCGGAACGGCCGTTGGTACATTGGCGTCAATACGCGTCCAATGCGTTGCCAGGTCCGTTCCGATGCTCTTGATCGTGGCAATGGAAACAGCAGCGACCAGTGCGATGATCAATCCATATTCGACGGCCGCCGAGCCGGATTCATTCTTCAAGAATGCTCGCATGTCATCCTCCTTCGGTTGATGATGCCGGGGGATAGCGACCCCCGGCATGATCGTGCGTTTGATGGTACGCGTTTTACGGAGTGGTGGAGGATGCACCTGCGGTAACAGGAGCAGGAACAGCGGTCGGCAGGTTGCTGTCGATACGCGTCCAGTGTGTTGCAAGATGTGTTCCCACGCTCTTGATTGTAGCGATCGACACAGCTGCCACGAGCGCGATGATCAGACCATATTCAACGGCTGCAGAGCCGGATTCATTGGCAATAAATGATTTCAACATGACGCAATTCCTTTTCTCAAAACGCACGCATCTTAAAATATCGTCCGGGTCTCGAAATACGCCAGCTCCCAAGGGGAAACAGGAGAGGCTTTGACCCGTAGTGCTAATCTCCCTGACGTGTCCTAATGAAAGCTTCATCGTTGCCGTAAAGTCCAATGCAGACTTAAAATTGAGTTAACGGGATTAAATCTTGTCGAAAAAGCAAAGCATTGCGCGTTTGCTAGTGATGTGTGTTTTTTGGTGTGTGCAGAGATGCCGCAGAGAAATCGCGCAAACGCTGCGTCAGAATGAGCCGTCAATGCGCGCGAAGCGAAGTCATCACGCGGTTATACGCGCCGCCGCCCTTCACATAAAAAAATGGCGGGGTGTTGGCCCCGCCGTTTGTCATTCACGCCTGATCAGTGAAGATCATGAGCAACCCGTCGTCGAGCCGCATGTGTCGCACTTCAAGCAGGTGCCGTTGCGCACGAGTGTGAAGTTGGCGCATTCCGGGCAGCTTTCACCGACATAACCCTTCATGCGTGCTTCAGCGCGCTTGTCGGCAACCGATGGGCCGCTCGCCTTGGGGGACGGTGCCTGCCAGTTGAGCGTGTCGAGCTCTGTGGTCACCGCGATTTCTTCGCGGAAGGACACTTCGCTCTTCAAAGCCGTTGCACCGACCGTGGCAAGGCCTTCGGCACCACCATGGACAACCATCAGCTTGTCAGTCTTCGAGCGGATGAAACCGCGCGAGACCAGTTGCTGCGAGCTGGTGTTGGGCGCACGGCCCTGGTCTTCACCCTTGCCGATGGCAGTTGCGCCAATGTCAGAGGGATCGACATGGGCCAGATCGTTGCGGCCGAGGTAGGAAATGGCGAGTTCACGGAACACATAGTCGAGGATCGACGTCGCATTCTTGATCGCGTCATTGCCCTGCACGAAGCCAGCCGGCTCGAAGCGGGTGAAGGTGAAAGCATCGACATATTCTTCGAGCGGCACGCCATACTGGAGGCCGACCGAGATGGCGATGGCAAAATTGTTCATCAACGAGCGGAAGGCAGCGCCTTCCTTGTGCATGTCGATAAAGATCTCGCCAATGCGACCATCCTGATATTCGCCGGTGCGCAGATAGACCTTGTGGCCACCCACAACCGCCTTCTGGGTGTAACCCTTGCGGCGATCAGGCAGACGCTCACGCTCGCGCGTGCGCTCCACACGTTCCACAATACGCTCGACAATCTTTTCAGCGACCGCCGAGGCGCGTGCTGCCACAGGCATGGCAGCCAGCGCTTCCATCGTATCGTCATCTTCATCTTCATCGTCGGAGATGAGCTGCGAGTTGAGCGGCTGTGAAAGCTTCGAGCCATCGCGATAAAGCGCATTGGCTTTCAGTGCGAGGCGCCAGGAGAGGATGTAAGCTTCCTTACAATCTTCAACCGTCGCATCATTGGGCATGTTGATCGTTTTCGAGATCGCACCCGTGATGAAGGGCTGAGCGGCAGCCATCATGCGAATGTGGCTATCCACCGACAGATAACGCTTGCCCGTGCGACCGCACGGATTGGCGCAATCGAAGACCGCATAATGTTCGACCTTGAGGTGCGGTGCGCCTTCCAGCGTCATCGCGCCACACACATGCGTGTTGGCCATTTCGATCTCGGACTTGGTGTAGCCCAGGAACGGCAACAGTTCGAAGCTTGGATCATCGAGCTTTTCTGCCGGCACTTTCAAAGTGCCTGTCAGGAAGTCCGCACCCAGCGACCATTTGTTGAAGACGAACTTGATGTCGAAGGCGCTGGCCAGCGTCTTCTCAAGCTCTTCGAGCTTCGCGTCGGTAAAGCCCTTGGCGCGCAGTGTCGAATGGTTGATGCCAGGCGACTGACGCAGCGAGGCATGACCCACGGCGAAAGCTTCGATTTCCGCCAGCTGTGCTTCGCTATAGCTAAGCGCACGCAGAGCTTCAGGAACCGCGCGGTTGATGATCTTGAAATAACCACCGCCCGCGAGCTTCTTGAACTTCACCAGCGCGAAGTCAGGCTCAATGCCGGTCGTGTCGCAATCCATCACCAGACCAATCGTGCCGGTTGGGGCAACGACCGAAACCTGCGCATTGCGATAGCCATGCTTTTCGCCCAGTGCCAAAGCCTGATCCCAGGCATGCTTGGCGCGTTCGACGAAAATCTTGCCGTTCTGCTTCATGCCATTCAGCGTGGCTTGATCCAGCGGCACAGGCGCGATCGACAGCTTCTCATAGCCATCCGACAGCGCATGCGCGGCGCGGCGATGATTGCGGATGACGCGCAGCATATGGTCCTTGTTCGGCTTGTGGCCGGGGAAAGCACCATGTTCCTTGGCCATTTCAGCCGAGGTTGCGTAGCACACGCCAGTCATGATGGCAGACAAAGCACCGCAGATGGCGCGGCCTTCATCTGAATCGTAGCTGAAGCCAGACGACATCAAGAGGCCGCCGACATTGGCATAGCCCAGACCCAGCGTGCGGTACTCGTAAGAGAGCTGGGCAATTTCCTTGGACGGGAACTGCGCCATCAGCACTGAGATTTCGAGGACAACCGTCCACAAACGAACAGCATGTTCGTAAGCAACAATGTCGAATTCGCCGGTCTTGGGATCGCGGAAGGTGAGCAGATTGAGGGATGCAAGATTGCACGCCGTATCATCGAGGAACATATATTCCGAGCACGGGTTGGACGCATTGATGCGGCCAGATTCCGGGCAGGTGTGCCAGTCGTTGATCGTCGTGTCATATTGCAGGCCGGGATCGGCCGACGCCCAAGCGGCAAAGCCAATCTTTTCCCACAGATCGCGGGCCTTCAGCGTCTTGTGAACCTTGCCGTCGGTGCGGCGCATCAGGTTCCAGTCGGCGTCAGTTTCAACGGCGCGCAGGAAGTCGTCGGTAACACGCACCGAATTGTTCGAGTTCTGGCCAGCCACCGTCAGATAGGCTTCGGAATCCCAGTCGGTGTCATAAGTGTCGAACTGGATGTCCGTGTAGCCCTGCTTGGCGAATTGCAAGACACGCTTGATGTAGCTATCCGGCACCGCGTCGCGGCGTGCGAGTTTGATCGCCTTTTTCAGAGCCGGATTCTTTTCCGGGTTGTAGCAATCATCGCCATCGCCTTCGCAATTCACGGCGGCCTTGAGAATGGCCTTCATGTGCTTCTTGACGATTTTGGAGCCGGCAACGAGCGAGGCGACCTTCTCTTCTTCCTTCACCTTCCAGTCGATGTAGGATTCAATATCCGGATGGTCGGCATCAACGACAACCATCTTGGCTGCGCGACGCGTGGTGCCGCCCGACTTGATGGCGCCCGCTGCGCGGTCGCCGATCTTCAGAAAGGACATCAGGCCAGATGACTTGCCACCGCCCGACAGCTTTTCGCTTTCGCCACGCAGCTTGGAGAAGTTCGAGCCGGTGCCCGAGCCATATTTGAACAGGCGCGCTTCACGCACCCACAAATCCATAATGCCGCCTTCGTTGACGAGATCGTCAGCAACCGACTGGATGAAGCAGGCGTGCGGCTGGGGATGCTCATAGGACGACTTCGACGCGGTCAGCTTGCCGGTCTTGTAGTCGACATAGAAATGGCCCTGGCCCGGACCATCAATGCCATAGGCCCAATGCAGGCCGGTGTTGAACCATTGCGGGGAGTTCGGCGCCGCAATCTGGCGCGCGAGCATCGAGCAGAGTTCTTCATAGAAGGCGAGCGCATCGTCTTCGGAATTGAAATATTTGCCCTTCCAGCCCCAATAGGTCCAGGCGCCGGCCAGACGATGAAACACGTCTGTGGCGGTCTTTTCCGAACCGTAGCGCTCTTCCTTGGGCAATTTTTCCAGTGCAGCCTCATCGGCGACCGAGCGCCAGAGGAAGGACGGCACATCGTTCTCTTCAACCTTCTTCAGACGGGCAGGCACGCCCGCCTTGCGGAAGTATTTTTGGGCAATGACGTCTGTCGCCACCTGGCTCCAGGTTGCTGGCACGTCAATATTGTCTTGCGAGAAGACGACCGAGCCATCCGGATTGCGGATCTCGCTCTTGCCCTTGCGGAATTCAATGCCCGCGTAGGGACCCTGGCCAGCCTTTGTATATCGCCGCTCAATGCGCATTCACGTCTTCCCTGTCAGTCACACGGGGTAACTCGTCCCCGCGGGGCCGCGGTCGGCAGCCCTGATTCCCAAAAACACTTTTCAATGACAAAACTGGCCGTCCGCTCTTTTGAAACGGCCGGAACACTCAAAGGTAGCGCGCCTCGTTGGGGGCGCTTCTGCCTTCCTGTTTGCCCCCCTGGCGCACAGCCGTTTCCGGCGCGTTGCAAGCGACAATCAGCGATGCAGTCAAAGTGAACTGACGCGCTTCATTCGTCAAGGTCTTGTGTTTGAAATTGATGCGGGGACTAGATGTTGTGCTGCCTGTGGAGATTGGGGATGGTTCTCCACATGCCCTTACAAACCCTTGTTAACTATAGTGATTTTGCCAAAAGCAGGGTCCATGGAGCCTGTTGGTAGCGTGGGATAAGCGAGTTTTCAGAACCACATAGGCCTAAGATTGTGTCCCTAAAACTTGTGGCCTGTTGCGCCTGGTCAATCTTTAGGGCAGGCGCAGGAGCGCCCACCATCAGCCTTGTTTTTGTTCGTTTTTCCTTTTGCTTGCCTCGAATCGCGAGTGAATGGATGGGTTTGCTGTGCGACTAGCTGCCCCCTACGAATCGATGTCCGTTTTTTGGCGAGTGCCGCTGGACAGGGCAGGGTGCGCGGGCCATATTCCGCCCCGCGAACAAGTCGCAAGACGGGGATTCTCATGCCGAACTGGCTCCTACAGCTTTTGACCTGGTGGAATGGGCAGACGCTCAACACGCGTTTCCACACCTGGCGCAATGGTGAGCTCGTCGGCAAAGACGAATTCGGCAATCTCTATTACCAGACCAAGAATGGCGCCGTGGACCCGGCTCTGGGCTATGTGCGCCGTTGGGTCATCTATTCCGGCGTCACAGATGGTTCGGCTGTCCCCACCGGCTGGTATGGCTGGCTGCGCTACACGGTCGACACGCCGCCCTCGCAGGAAGACTATCAGCCCCGCGACTGGGAATTGCCTTTTGAGGCCAACCAGACCGGCACGGCCAATGCCTATCGCCCGGCAGGCTCGACATTGGCCTCAGGCCAGCGCCCGTCTGCCACAGGCGATTATCAGGCCTGGACGCCTGGCCAATAGACCTGTCATCAGCGGAGCCATGTTTCCGCCTCATCTGGCCCGCATGACACTGGACCCATGATCAAAGCGCCCACACAATTGCAACTTATCCTAGCGGCTGCGGTTTTTTTTTCCGGCGGCCTTGGTGTCGCGCAAGCGGACAAGATCAAACATCCAACCGCCATTTTCGCAGGCCTCGACAAGATTACGGGTCGCATCATCACGTTTGATGTGGCGATTGATGAGACCGTGCAATTTGGCACGATCCAGATCACGCCGCGCGTTTGCTATACGCGCCCGCCTACCGAAACTCCACAGACCACCAGCTTTGTTGAAGTGGATGAACTGCCAGCCAACGGTGCCATGAAGCGCATTTTTTCGGGCTGGATGTTTGCCGCAAGTCCGGGCCTGCACGCGATTGAGCATCCAGTCTATGATGTGTGGTTGACGGATTGTCGTGGCGGCAAGGATATTATTGTCACGCCGCCAGAGACTGTTGATCTGCGCGACAGCACACCGCCAGCTGATCGTACGCCCGCGCAACGCCAGCAGCCCGCGCGTCAAGCGACACCTTCAATCCCCGGTGCCGTTGCCCCCCTTGGCAATGCGATTGAAGTGGGTGCCCCTCCAGGTCTGCGCGGACCAACCACTCCTCCTGCCTCTGCACTGCCTGCATTGCCTGTGATTGAAGCGCCAATTTCCGCACAACCGATTGCGCCACAGCCGCAACAGACAGCACCTGTGCGTCTGCCAACCGCGCGTGAAGCTCCCATTGCTTTGCCACCGGGAAATATTCCAGGCGGGCGCTAGTTTTTGAGAATATCGAGAATACGTTGTCCTTCGACGTGTTCGCCTTTGGGCCAGACAAAAAAATCGCCACTGCGGCCAATCGCATCATCCAGCATCACATGATAGGCATCTCGCGGCACTTCGATGGCGCCCAGCGTGATCAGATGCGGCGTGACAAATTGCGTGTCGAGCATGCGAAAGCCGCCTGCACGCAGCCGCGCAACAAGATGCATCAGCGCAACCTTTGACGCATCGGTCGCACGGTGAAACATGCTCTCGCCAAAAAACGCACCGCCGATTTTGACGCCATAGAGGCCGCCCACACGCTCGCCATCCAGAAATGTTTCGACCGTGTGGACAAAGCCGAAATCGAACAGGTCACGGTAGAGTTTGCGGATGCGCTGGTTGATCCACGTATTGTGGCGGTCGGGTGCTGCAGCGGCACAGGCATCGATTACGGCATCGAAATCATCATCGACGCGCACTTCGAAGCGATCTGAACGGATTACTTTGGCCAAGCTTTTCGAGAGGATCATTTTGTCGAGTGGAAAGATGCCGCGCATTTCAGGATCGACCCAAAAGACAGATGGGTCATCGGCGCCCTCCGACATGGGAAACATGCCAATCGCATAGGCGCGCAACAAGATCTGCGGCGTAATCTCCGCAGGTCGCTCGTCTTCGGGCAGGGGCGTTGTCATGATGGGAAAGTGGGATGGAGTGGGCGCGGCGTCAAGCGCTCTTGAACCCTTCTCCCGCTGGCGGGAGAAGGTGCCCTGCGGTGCAGGGCGGATGAGGGCTGTTCATCTGCACACACCCTCACCCGCCTCGCGTTGCGAGGCACCCTCTCCCGTGAAACGGGAGAGGGAAGAGGCGTCACTCGCCCATGCCGCCCTTGGCCAAAAACTTTTCCAGCCAATGAATGTCATAGTCGCCATTCTGCACATCGCCATTGCGCACGAGCGTGCGAAACAGCGGCAGTGTCGTGTCAATGCCATCGACAATGAACTCGTCCAGGGCGCGGCGCAGACGCATCAGAGCTTCCGTGCGGTTGCGACCATGCACGATCAGCTTGCCAACCAGCGAGTCATAATTGGGCGGGATCGTATAGCCCTGATAGACCGCTGA